>NZ_QHLL01000001.1 GCF_006864535.1 Campylobacter sp. MIT 12-8780 | reverse complement strand
GGACAAACCTTAATTAAAGCTTATAACAATCGCTGGGGGGGGGGGCTTATCAAAATGCCATTTGAGTTGCTAACAGTTATAAAAAATCACAAAAATAAGTAGGGGAAAAATAAAAATGCGAAATGCAAGTATTAAGTATATTGATAATTTAGAGCATAATTTTTTTGTAAAAAAAATTACTAGCAATTCTGCAGCTTTAGTGTTTTTTGCCAACAATGATGAAATACTTGAGTTGGCGGTAACAATTCAAAGCATTATTGAAAATTCTGGTAATAAAGAAAAAATGCTTGACGTAATAGTATTTTCAAATTGCTTTCCATTGAGATATTGGCAAATGTTTTTAAATATGCAAAATGGTAAAAGCAATGTTTTATTAAGAGCATTTATAAGTTATGATACAAATTTGAAGGAGAAATTCTTATCATATTTAAAAACAGAATATAAAAATTTTATGTACTTGGACCATAGCTTCATATTAGAAGAGGATATATTTTCAATTTATGAAAAACATATTGCTAACACGGCAAATTTTACAATACAAACAAAACTTTCAAATTTAGATTACAATATAAATGATAATAATCTTGATTCATTATGGTGGCAATACGCCAAACAAACACCATTTTATGAACTTTGTCTTTTTAAATTTATGTTTAATTTATATATTGCAGATAAGAATTTAGATATTTCTAAATTCTTACTTTCATCTCATGATAATTTTTCTTATCTAGCTCATTTTGACAATTTTCATTTTGATTTTGAAGATTTGGCCCAAGATCAAAGACGTGAAGTGCATATTGTTTATATGTGTGACAAAAAACAAAGCTCTATAAAAAAATGTGCTGTTTCTATGCTTTCTGTTTTAGAGAATAAAGATGAAAAAGATTTTATTCATTTTTATTTTATTATAGATGAAGGTTTTAAGGAGACAGATACAGCTTGTTTGGATTTTTTAAATACAAAGCATTCTACTTTAACTTTTTTAAAAGTCGATTCTAGCGATTTTGAACTATATAGAAGCACTACGCAAAGAAAAAATATGCCTATTAATGCGTATTATCGTTTAGCTATACCTTGGCTTTTACCGCATTTGGATCGAGTTATTTATTTGGATTATGATTCTGTAGTGCTTGATAGTTTGTGGGAACTTTATAATTTGGATATTTCGCAGTATTATCTTGGTGTTGTTGATGATGCTTGGAAGTATTTTAGATATAAAGAAATGATGCATATACAACCTGAATCAAGGCATTATAATTCAGGAATGCTTTTATTTAATGCTAAAAAATGGCGTGATGAAAAAATAGATGAAAGACTGAAAGAATTTTCCTTACTTCACAAAGATGTTTTTGTTCTAGCTGATCAATTTTTAATAAATGCAGTTTTAAATAAAAATATCCGTTTCATTCACTTTAAATACAATCTTCAGCTTTCTAGAATTGAAATTGGAGAAAGAGTTGAGTTTGACGATCTAAACGAACTTAAAATAGCAAAAGAAAATCCAGTTATTATCCATTTTAATCTAGGAAAAGCTTGGCAGCTTAATGCATGCTTAAATCCTTTCTTTTTTAAATGGTGGGAGTGTGCAAGAAAATTACCATTTTATACCGATATTTTAGTTAATGCCGTAAAAGATTCTGTTCTTGAACATTATTCTTTCAAGTACAAAGTGCATGAAGGCGCGGTTCAAAGGATAAAAGATCAGCTTTCATATAGGCTCGGCTCTACGCTTATTAAAACTGCTAAAAACCCTATAAAATGCATAATTCTTCCATATTCTCTTATTAAAACAATAAATGAATACCAAAGATATAAGAAACAAAATTCAATACCTTTACCACCATTAGAAACATACGCAGATTATGAAGAAGCTTTGAAGGTTAAAAATCATCTTTCTTATAAAATAGGATCTTTGATTTTAAATACCCATAAGAAAGGTATTATCGGTTATATATCTTTACCTTTTGCTCTTATTCAGTCTAGTAAAGAACATAAAAATGCCTCCTTATCTAAACATAGTTTTGTTGAAAACAATATCAGGACACAAAAAGAGTTTAGTTTGAAAGATGATGAGCTTTTTCTTACTCAAAGACATAAGCAAATTTTTGGCTATATTCCTAATTTTAAATTGCCTCAAACCTTTAATGAAAAAATTATCTCAAGGATGCTTTATGATAGAAGTCCGGTATATATAGCTTTGGCTGATAAAATAAAAGCAAGGATTTATATAGCAGCTACTTTAGAGCAAGAACAAAAGACATTTTTGGCTAGTGATGTTCATATTTTTTCATCAAATTCCCCTCTTTTTGAACCTATTGATTCTTTAGAAACCTTGCTATTTAGAACCAATGAGTGTAAATATTTACCAAAGTTATATGGAATTTATAAAAATGCTTATGATATAGACTTTGAACAACTTCCAAACAGCTTTGTTTTAAAAACCAATCATGATAGCGGTGGAGTGGTGATAGTAGAAAATAAAAAAGAATTCTTAAGAGATGTAGAAAAACTTACTCAGTCTCTAAAAAAACTTCAATGGCATTTAAATAGAAATTATTATGATTTTGCAAGGGAGTGGCAATATAAAGATATAGAGCCAAGAATTTTAGCTGAAGAATTATTGTTAAATAATGATAAGCCAGCAGATACTTATAAAATTCATATTTTCGATCAGGATGATATGAAAAATAATTTTTTTCAAGTTACAACAGATCGATTTGATAATTATCAAAGAGCAATGCTTGATAGTGCTTGGAATTTAGCTCCATTTGGCATAACTTATGATAATTCCAAAATCACAAAAATCCCCAATAAACCACAAGCTCTTGAAACAATGCTAAATCTTTCTTTAAAACTTGCTAAACCATTTGATTATGTAAGGGTTGATCTGTATCAAAATGCAAATAAAATTTATATAGGAGAGCTTACTTTTACTCCGGGTGCAGCAGGCGAAAGAATTATCCCAAATGAATGGGATAAAAAACTTGGAGATTTATGGAAATTTAAAAGGCTAATTGATGAAAGCAAATAAAAATATTCAAGAACTTTCACCTTATGTTTCAATCCCTCATAAAGTATGGGATATAGAAAACAAAAAAGGTGTTTTAAAGCTTGATTGGAACGAAGCCACAATACCACCATCGCCAAAAGTTTTTCAAGCAATTCAATCTTTTTTAAAAGATAATTTTTTAAATTGGTATCCAAATACCAACAATATTTCATTGCTAGAATCTTTGGCAAAATACTGCAGAGTAAGCATTGAAAATATACAAACTTTTGCAAGTTCTGATGCGGCTCATGAGTTTATTCTTTCTGTTTTTTTAGAAAATAGTGATAAAATAGCCATAATAAGCCCAACTTATGATAATTTTAGAGCCAGAGCGCAGGGTATAGGAATAAAAACTTTACCCTTTATGCTAGATGCAGATTTTGAACTTAATTTTGAACTTCTTAATAAATTCATAATCACAAACAATATAAAGTGTGTTTATATTTGTAATCCTAATAATCCTACTGGAAAAGCTTATGATAAAGAAAAATTAACAAAATTACTACAAGATTTTGAACAAGTGCTTTTTATTATTGATGAAGCTTATTATGAATTTTATGGCACTAGTATGCAGGATTTGGTTCAGCAATATAAAAACATCATTATAACAAGAACTTTTTCTAAGGCTTTTGCTTTAGCTGGACTTAGAATAGGCTATGTTATTTCTCATAGTGAAAATATTTTAGCTTTAAATAAATTAAGAAACCCAAAAAATGTTAATGCCTTAGCACAAGTAGCAGCTATAGCAGCTTTAAATGACTTAGAATACACTCAAAATTATATTAATGAAGTAAAACTAGCAAGAAAGGAATTTATAACTAGTATGGACTTAGTTATGGGGGGGGGGCTTGCCCATGGATCCGTAACTAATTTTGTTTTGATGAGAAATGAGAATACGACTCTTTTCGTGAATTACTTGGAACGAGATGGTATTTTTATACGCAATTATTCTCACATCATTGCAAATCATTGCCGTATTAGTATAGGAACAAGAAAGCAGATGGGACTAGTTGCTCAAAAGATACAAGAATTTATAACTCAACAAGGAGGAAATTTACCTTGTTAGCTATATTTTTCGTGAAAAAATCAATTATTTTCACGCTTTTATTATTGAAAGAAATTGTAATGATAGAGCTTAACGAGCAAGAAAAAAGACTTGCTGCAAAGATTAAAAGACTAAAAGAATCTTCTGGAAGTCATAGTCCAAGCATTTTTACTATAGCCCAAAAACTACCAGAATTGCAAATCAAAGTTGATGCTTGTTTTTTATCTAATCCTTATGCAACAGAACTTTTTTTAAATTATCTCAAAAAGGATTTGATTGATAGTGACAAATTAAGAGATGTTTTGGAGTTTTATCCTTCTCAAAATAGTGTTATTGCAGATGTTATTGCCCAATATCTAAACATAGATGCTGAAAATATTTTTATAGGTAATGGTGCTATAGAAATCATTCAAGCTGTTTTGCATAATTTTGTTGGGAAAAAATTAATCGTAAATATCCCTACATTTTCATCATATTACGAATTTGTAAGAGCTGATACGCAAGTGCTTTACTTCCAACTCTTAAAGGAAAAACAATATGCCTTAGATATTGAGCGATATATAAAATTTGTTAAAGATAGCAAGGCTGATAGTATTGTAATCATTAATCCAAACAACCCAGATGGTGGATATATTAATTATGAAAATTTAAGATATATACTTACAGAACTCAAGCACTTATCAAATATTATACTTGATGAATCCTTTATACACTTTGCTTATGAAAACAAGCAATATGATCTTGTTCAAACCGAGCAACTTTTTAAAGAATTTCCAAATCTCATCATTATAAAAAGTATGTCAAAAGATTTTGGTATAGCAGGGATTAGATCAGGCTATGGCATAATGAGCAAGGATAAAGTTGCTTCATTGCTTCATAATGGCTATTTATGGAACTCTTCTGGATTGAGCGAGTATTTTTTTAGGCTTTATGTCCAAAAATATTTTTTACAAGAATATGAAAAAATAAGAAAAAAATACATTAGCCAAACCCAAGTGTTTTACGACAATCTTTCGAAAATTCAAGCTATAAAAGTATATCCAAGCATGAGTAATTTTGCTTTAGTTGAATTGCTTGATAAAAGCACGAGTGCTGATTTTGTTACAAAAATGCTTGTTAAATACGGCATATATACTCGAACTTGTAATGACAAAATAGGTTTAGATGGCGAATTCGTAAGAATTGCAAGTAGAACATATGAAGAAAATGAAATTATATCAAATGCAATGAAAGATTTGTTTTTATAAAAACTAAAAGGTGTATTATGGATAAAAAGATTTTAGCTTTATTTGATTTTTGTGAAACTTTACCAAATTTTCAAACACTTGATAGCTATCTTCCTATGGCAGGTGCTTTAAATCCAAACTATACGGAAGAAAAAAATATGAAAAGAAGAAAAGAATATCAAGAAAAAGGAATGATATACCCACGATATGAGCATTTGATAGATTTTCCTATTAGTGAAGCTAAAAAGCTTGCTAGACATTTTATTTACGAAGAAGTTTTGCCTAAGTTAAATCGAAATATCTTACAAAAACTTTTCTATCATCAAGATAATGGACACACCATAGTAATAGTCTCTGGAGGGCTTGAGATATATATTAAAGAATTTGCCAAAATTTATAATATCGAGCATGTTGTAGCAGTAGCTTTGGAAACTATAGATGAAAAACTAACAGGAAATATAGATGGGATTCATACTATGCAGGAAAGAAAACTTTACAAGCTTGATCAAATGCTTGATTTAAAAAAATATGATTTAAAAAATTCATATGCTTACAGTGATTGTGTAAGTGATATTCCACTTCTTTCTTTAGTGGGCAATGCTAATGTTGTTGAATGTGGTAAGGATTTGCAATGGGCAAAAATACTAGGATATCAAATATTAACACAATAAGAAAGGGGAGCAATGAGTAAAGCAATACAAGATTTTTTAAATGATCTTAAAGATTGGCAAAAGAATTTCACAATACAAGAATATGAATTTGAAAAATATAATTGTGAAATAGCACAAATAGCAAGAATGCAGAATAATAATGATATAGATGGGCTTGTGAATTTTTGGAATGAAAAGGTAAAGCAAGAATATTTTGAAATTAAACATCCTTTGTATAATGATGTGGTTTTAAGAGCGGTTTTTTCTAGTAAAGAACCCTTGTTAGAAAATTATGTATTTTTAATTGACAAAGAGAATAAATATCCATGCTTATGGCTACAGGCTACTCATTGTATAAATGCCATTGTAGTAGAAAAAAGAATATTTGTGATAAAAGAACCATGGAATGATGATGTTGCACTAACCTGGACTAAGTTAATGATGACACGCTTTGCTAAGGAAAATATTATAAATTTATATCATCGTGATATTGCTTTTGCATTTACTTTAAAAAATACTCGTCCATGGCATTTTTTTTCTGAGAAAATGTATGTTATACAGCATTTGGATTCAAACAATAAATTAGTAGAATCTACGCATTCTTTTTTTACTCCTAAACAATTCAAATCTATCACAAAATCTAAAATAAAAGACTTTGTTCTCTTCTATCCATCGGCTATACCTATGTTTATAGGTCTTTTAAAAGAAGTGTATGCAGAGTCTATTCAAGATCGTGAAAAAATAGTCAAAAAAGATAGTTTTAACTATGATTTGATTCTCTGGTTAGGTTTACCCGGAGAAAAAAGAGCATGGCTAGAACAAATCAAAGGCACAGCCTTAATCCTTAAAAATTTAAGCAAATATTTTAAAACAATAAAAGTCTATGTAGATGGAATGACAGCTTATGATGGACAAAGACAAGATTTTCCAGAAAATAAAGTCTTATTTCATAAAGTAGTCAAAGCCACTAAAGAAGCTTTTTCTAACTTGAAATATGATCTAAGTTTAGATGAACTTAATAATGATGTGATAAAACAACATGCAAATTTAAACAACAGCTCAAATGAGTTTTGTTATGCCAAAGACAATAAAGCAAATTTATGCATGGGGGGGGGGCATTGTGAATCTTTCATTTATGATGCTGATGAATTACAAGGCTTAGAACAAGAACAAAGTGAAGAATTTAAAAAGCTTAGTTTATTTTTTAATCTAAATACTATTAACTCAAATAATGATACTTCAAGCAATGCTTTAAGCTCAAATAGCAATAAAAACTCAACACTCATAGTCTTTAAGTCCCTAGTAGGATATGATTACAGAAGTAAGATTTGTTTTTGCGATGATTGTGATATGGCAGTAAGTGAACCTGGAACAGCTACAATTGTACCAATGCTTTTATGCAATAAACCAAACGTGCATTATTATGGCGATAAAAGAATGCCAATGTCGCAAAATTCAAAAAGAAGTATCAGTGAAAAATATGTTTTGATTGCAGGATCTAGCCCTTTTTTTCACGCTAATGATTTCCATATCCCACCCCAACACCTCTACAACCTCACAGCTGAAGTTTTAGAAGAGCTAGCCAAAGATGATAAGCTTAAAGGCTATAAAAATGGAGTTGATAGCAAAGGTAATACACTCATCATGCATAGACTTAAAGTTCCTCCAGTTGAACTTATAGCTAAACAATATGAACTTGAACAAAAAAACAATATAGATATTTCACTTGAAAATGTTGCTTTATACACTGAACTTGAGCAAAAGATCAATACTTTAAACACCACTATACAAGATCAAAACTCAAATTTAAATCAACAACTCCAAAGAGGAAAAGCAAAAGATAGAATTCACAATCACTTAGCTTATAAGCTAGGAAGTGCTTTAATTACTTGCTCAAAGTCTTTCTTTACTTATATAAGTATGCCTTTTATATTAAGCTATATAAAAGCACAGCACAAACTTAGCAATGAAAAATATCAAAAAGCCATCACAAACGATCCAAGCTTAAAGCTTCCTGCACTTGAAAGCTATCCAGATTATCAAGAAGCTTTAAAAGAAAAAGAATGCTTTACTTATAAGCTAGGATCAGCACTCATGTATGCTGATAAGACTTGGTATAAGGGAGGCTATATCTGGTTTTATTTTGAGGCAAAAAGACTAAAGGCTGAGTTTATAAATAAAAAGGAAAACTTATGAGAGAGCAAAAATACTTGAAACAATGTTTATATAGGAGTTTAAAACCAAGTTTTCTCATAGAGCAAAGCAGAAAAAGAAGGAGAAAAAGGAATGTTTGGGCTAGAAACAAAACTTTATAATCAACTATGTCTTTTAAGAGATGAATATAATATTCATGGTATAAAAGCAGAATTTGAGGCTGAAGGAAGTAGTTTTAGGGATTTAATGCGTTTAAGACGCTTGACATCTAAAGCGCATGTAAAATTGTTTTTAAAAATTGGTGGTGTTGAGGCGAATAGAGATATTAAAGACGCATTAGAAATAGGTGTGGATGGTATTATTGCTCCTATGGTGGAAAGTAAGTTTGGTGCAAAAAAATTTTATGAAAGTTTAAATAAAATATCGTATCGAGAATGCGAAATTGCCTCTACTTTAAATATTGAAACACAAATAGCTATAAAAAATATTGATTCTATCTTAGAATTTGCTCAAGATAAGTTTGATAATATCACTATCGGACGTTCTGATTTGAGTGCTTCGTTTTTTGATTTAAATATTAAGCCAGATAGTGATTTTATTTTTAATTTACTTTTAGATGTAGCCAAGAAAATACCAAAATATAATCTTAAGCTAGCCATAGGAGGAAATTTAAGCGTTCATACGCTGAAAAAAATGGATAATTTATATCAAGATTTATTTACACTCATAAACACTTTAGAAACAAGAAAGGTTATGTTGCCTTCACATATTTGCATGACAAAACCTGATTGTATAAAGCAAGCTTTGATCTTTGAAGAATTATATATACTCTCAAAGAAAGAATTTAGTGATTTACATATTTATCCTGAAATAACAAGATTAACCGAACTTAAAAGGAGGTTGCAATGAGTTTTTGTATAGTTATACCAGCTCAAGAAAACAATCAATATCATAAAATGGGTGATTTAGCTCCATTTGGAGATACTAGCCTCTTAAAATGGAAAATTGCACAGTGTAAGGAATTTGCCGATGATGCACAAATTTATATCAGTGCTTATGGAGAGCAAATTAAAAAAATAGCATATGATGAAAATGTAAATTATATAGAACGAAAACCAGGTGAAATATACACGCAAACCATACAAACCATCTTAACCAAACTTGATAAGCCACATATTATTTGGGTATATTGCACCACTCCATTTATTGGAGCAAATATTTATGAGGCAATGTATAAGAAATTTTTGCAAAAACAGGATAAAATAGTTATTTCTGTAAAACAAATTAAAGAATTTGTATTTTACAAAAATACAAAACTTAATTTCACCAATAACATTTCTACAAGAGCAAATATTGACCCACTACAAATTATTAGCAATGGTTGCTTTATCTTTGATCGGGATAAAGCTTCAAAGCTTAAAGATTTTTTCTTATTGGATTTTGAGTTGTTTTTGCTTGATAGTCTTGCTAGCATTGAAATTAAAGATATGCAGGATTATATCATCACAAAAGAATTAATTACTTTGTACTTTAGAAAGGAATACCATGAGTTTAAATAAAATAACAGCCGTTATACCAGTGCGTGCTGGATCTAAAAGACTTGTAAATAAAAATCTCTTAGCCTTTGGATCAAGCAATCTCCTAGAGCATAAAATTACACAGCTCAAGGAGCTTAAATCTTTAAATATCATAGATGATATAGTAGTTTCTTCTGATAGTGACTTGATGCTGGATATAGCTAAAACTCATAAAGTAAAAACTCATAAAAGAGCTGATGAATTTGCAGATGAAGTAAGTAAAAGCTTTTCTGAAGTTATTGTAAATGTAGTATCTAATATACAAAATACTTCACACATCCTTTGGGCACCATGCGTATGTCCATTGTGTGGAGTTGAAAATTTCAAAAATGCTTTAGAAATATATAACCAACAAGTTATAAAAACACAAAATTATGATAGTGTAATATCTGTAGTAAATTTTCAACAATATCTTTGGGATAGTAAAAAGCCAATTAATTATGTTTTGGGTAAAGGGCATGTACCATCGCAAAAATTGCCCCATTATCAAACAGTGGTAAATGGTTTTTACATTGCCCCAAAAGAAAAAATGCTTCAATGGGAATATTTTTGCGGAACAAATCCATATCGATTGGAAATAAGTCAGGTTGAAGGTATTGATATAGATACAGAATTTGATTATATTTGTGCAAAAGCATGTTATAGAGCAGGGGGGGGGGGAATTGTCTTAATAATAATAAATACTGCCTGCTTCTTTTCATCACAAAATTTACTGGAGGTGGCATAATGGTAGCTCCAAGAATTCTTATAACAGGTGGAGCTGGATTTATAGGTACAGCTTTAGCGCATAAACTCCAGACTCTAGGATATAATATCTCTTTAATAGATTTAGAATTTAAATTCCAATCTATCCATAAAGATTTTAAGCAATACGGGCTTGACATAAGAGATTTTAAAAATTTTAAAAATTTAAAAGATGAAAAATTTGATTTTATTTTTCATCTTGCAGCACAAACTTCTTCTGCTATTTCTCAAGAAAATCCAGAACTTGATGTAGATACAAATGTTAAAGGCACTCTCAATACTTGTAATTTTGCTAGAATCTGTGAAGCAAAAAAGATTATTTTTACCTCCTCTATGGCTACCTATGGGAATAAAAAGGGGATTATAAAAGAGCAGGATTCTCAAACTCCACTTTCAAATTATGGCGCTTCTAAATTAAGTGGTGAGCGCTATATTGAAATGTTTAAGCAGTTTGGTATCGAACATACAATCTTTCGGCTTTTTAATGTCTACGGTCCGGGTCAAGATATGGGGAATCTAAGGCAGGGTATGGCAAGTATTTTTATGGCACAAAGCCTACTTGGTGACACTATACAAGTAACTGGCTCGTTTGAGAGATATAGGGATTTTGTTTATATTGATGATGTGGTAAATGCGCTTGTTATAGGAATGCAAGAGCATAGCAACTCACAAATTTATAATGTAGGAAGTTCAGAAGCTACAAGCGTAAAAGAACTTATCGAGTTAATTATCGCCTTACATAAAGGTAAAAAATTTAAGATTTTAAATATAGGAGGGCATGAGGGGGATCAATTTGGCTCTGTTGCCGATATTTCAAAAATTTTAACATTGGGTTGGAAGCCTGAAGTGTGCTTGAAAGATGGTTTAAGCAAAATGTTTGAATATGCAAAAGAAGTTATGTGTGGTTTAAAATGAATACAAAAATTTTATCAAAAAATATTACTGCTTTATTAACAGGTAGAGGTAACAACACACTTAAGGATAAAAATATTTTGCCTGTATTGGGCAAACCACTATTATCTTATCCAGCTCAAGCAGCAAAAGAGGTAAAAGAAATACAACATTTTTTTGTAAGTAGTGATGATATAAATATCTTAAATATTGCAGCTAAGTTGGGTTATAAAAAAATAAAGCGCCCAGCTAAGTATGCAAAACCAGATTCTCAGCATATAGATGCCTTAATACATGCGCTTAAGCTGATAAAACAAAGAGAACATTTTGTGCCAGAGATTTTGGTTGTATTGTTAGCAAATTCTGCAACAATCAAAAGTGAATGGATAAAACAGGGCATCGATATGATTTTAGAAGATGAAAATATTAGTGCTGTGGTGCCGGTATCGCTTAATCAAGATTACCATCCTTATCGTGCAAAAAGATTACGAGAAGATGGAAGCCTCGATACTTTTTTTGATTTTGATAATATAGAGGTTTCAACGAATAGACAAGATTTGGAGCCAAGTTATTTTTTGTGTCATAATTTTTGGGTTTTAAATGTAGAAAAATCGCTTTTTTCTGCAAATGGACAAAAACCATGGGTATTTTTAGGAAATAATATCAAGCCAATTATTGTAGAAGGTTGTTTTGATGTGCATGATATAGAGGATTTATATAAAACACAAAAATGGCTAGAGAAAAATTTATATTTAGACAACTCTCAGGTTACAGATAAATCAAGAGGGGGGGGGGGGCTTAAATAATCCTGCAGCAGCTACGCAAAATAAAAATATTTTAGTTTTATCTAATCATTTAAAGCTTTTAAATTATAGCAAACATCCCCTTTCGGCTGTAAATCAAATACACCCTAATCTTTCTAAATTAGCTAAAGGAGCATAATCATGAAAGATTTGTGTGCTGTAATCCCTGCAAGATTAGGTAGTTCCAGAATCAAACAAAAAATGTTATTGCCTTTCAATGGATATAGCTTATTAGAATGGAAGATCAAACAGCTTAAAACTATTTTACCGAACAAAAACATTTTTGTTAGCACCGAAAGCGACATCTTAAAAGAAATTGCTTATAAAAATAAAATAAATATACACGAAAGAGAAAGTTATCTTAGTCAAGGACATGAAGCAAGCTTTAGTGAGGTAATTACCGGCATTGTTAAGGATTTAGATTTTAAACACATTGCTTGGATAACTGCTGTTGTGCCTCTTATGTCTCCTAAAGAATATGCTCAAGCCTTTGATGCATATGAAAAATATGTATGTACCTCTGATGAGTATGACAGCTTATTTTCTGCAAATCTATTAAAAGAATATTTTTGGAATGATGCTAAAGCAATAAACTATCAAGCAAATAAAAATCACACTATTAGTCAAGAGCTTCCAAATATCTACAGAGTAACTAATGGGCTTTATATGCGTGATAAGAAATCTATTCTCAAAGATAAGTATTTTTTGGGAAAAAAGCCCTTAAAATTTTGTGTTTCAAAAATTGCTGGTATAGATATAGATGAGTATGAAGATTATGAAATAGCAAAAACAATGCTAAAAATATACAAAAATTTACACACAAAAATAAAGGGCAAATAAGCTATAGGATAAAAGATTTTCAATCTTTCCAATCTTAAAAAATACAACTTTGTAAAAAGAAATAATATAGTAAAAGTTATTACTATGAAAACTATGCTTTAGGTACATAGAAATCCTATGTTTGTTGATATGGGGATAAAAGTAAAAATGCTTGAGAGTTTTTATGAATGCATATCTGTTGACGAACCTTGTGATGTAGTACTATTTGAAAAGCGGCTCTCTAAACAAGGATAGTTTCACTTCGCTTTAAGTCTTAAAAGTACATAATTTAAAAAATAAAAATACTTTAAAGGTAATTATACATGAAAGTGACAAAAACTATTATTTTTTGGTAGTAAAAGTACCATCTATAAAAATAAGGCTTTTAGTGAATTTACTTACTGGAGTCCTCATCTTTATCTTTATAACCCACATACCTTGAAAAAACTTGCACAAAAAGCAAATTTAAGGATTGATTTTATCAAATGCATACAAAGATATCCTCTTTCAAACACTTTATATTGGCTTAGCAATAATTTGCCAGCTGGTCAGAAAAAATGGGGGCATTTTTTGGACAACGAGCTTTTACAAAGAGCCTATGAGGACACTCTAGCTAGCTTAGGGGCAACAGATACTTTGATCGCTCAGTTTAGCAAAAACTAGCTTATTGTCATAAAAGGAAACCAAAGCATTGCAAAACTTCTCTATAAAATAAGCAGTCAATCATTTTAGCTGCTTATTTTATATCTATGTTGGTATTTTTAGCTATAATGCGTCTAAAAAGGATAGAGTATGGAAGGTGTGTTTGAGCTTGCGGGTGTGTATTATGTGATTTTGTTTTTTATCGCTTTATTTGCTGGTTTTATCGACGCTATAGTTGGTGGTGGCGGGCTTATTACTTTGCCAGCTTTGCTTGCAAGTGGCATACCAGCGCATTTATCTTTGGCTACAAATAAGCTTCAAAGTGTTTTTGGCTCTTTTACGGCGACGCTGACTTATTTTAAGGCAAGGACGATGAAGCATTTGGCTTGGGGCGTTGTTTTTACCGGACTTGGAGCAGGACTTGGAGCGTATATAGTCTTGCTGGTAAATGACAAGCACCTTAAACTCATCATTCTTATCTTTTTAAGCCTTACTTTTCTTTACACTCTTTTACGCCCAAATTTAGGCAAGCACAAAAGCAAGGCTAAGATCAAAAATATCAAAATTTTTCATGTGCTTTGTGGGCTTACTTTAGGTTTTTATGATGGATTTTTAGGACCTGGCACAGGCTCGTTTTGGATCTTTGCTTGTGTGGCTTTTTTAGGCTATGATATGAAAAATGCAAGCATTAATACAAAAATCCTTAATTTCTCAAGCAATATCGTTGCTTTGGCGATTTTTTTGTGGCATTATGAGGTGCTTTGGCTTGTAGGATTTTTAATGGGTTTTGCTCAGATTGTGGGGGCATTTTTAGGCTCTAAATTAGTGCTTAAAACGCAAGGTGCCTTTATCAAAAAGCTCTTCTTAATCGTCGTTGGCGCAACTATACTTAAGGTTACTTGGGATTATTTTTCGCAGTTTTGATGAAAAATTATATTTTTTGGTTGAAATTATGGCTTTTATGCTACAATATCACTTTTAATTGTTAAACTTTTAAAATCAATATTGATTGTGAAGGAAGCTTAAACTGATGAAAATTATACTTATAGGCTCTTCAACAGGTGGTCCAAATCAACTTAAATTTTTACTTAAAGATATGGAACTTAAAGATACTTGCGTCGTAATCGCTCAGCATATGAGTGTAAATTTTATCCCTTCTTTTGTGAAGCAGTTTAACAAAGAAGCTCTTGCTGAAGTCGTTATGGCAAACGATAAAGAAGCTTTGCAACATGGTAAAATTTATATTTGTCAGCAAAATACTATCTTAAGTGGAGCTTTGAATATCTTTTTAAATTTTAGTGAAGAATGCACGAATTTTAAGCCCAATGTTGATTTACTTTTCAAATCAGCTCTGGATTTATCAAAAACAAATAAAATTATAGCAGTTCTTTTAACAGGTATGGGAGATGATGGAGCTAAAGGCTTGTTTGACTTATATAAAGTTGGTGTAAAATGTCTGTGTGAAAACGAAAAAGATAGCATAGTGTATGGTATGCCAAAAAAAGCAAAACAACTTAACCCAGAGCTGAAGCAAATGAGCTTGTTTGAGATTAAAAACGAATTGACTAAATTCGTTAAAAACGAAGAATAACATATGTCGTCATGGGGGGGGGGCATTCATTATATGAAAAATGAAATTATCAGCATAAGCGAAGCTGAACTTTTTAATTTTATCAAGATTATCAACGAAATGAGCGGTATAGATTTAAGTGAGAAAAAAAGTAGCTTAAATATCAAACTTAATAGCTTTTTAAAAGAGTTAAAAATAACTAGTTTTAAGGAATTTTTATTGCGCTTGCACTATGATAAAAGCTTAAAGCAAAAAACGCTTGATTTTATCTCAGTCAATGAGACTTATTTTTATAGAGAGCTTACCCAGCTTAAGGAAGTGGTGTATTATCTAAAAAGTCTTGATAAGCCAACTAGCGTTTTAAGCGCACCTTGCTCAAGTGGCGAGGAGGTGTATTCTTTGGCTATACTTGCGGCTTTAAATTCGGTTAAAGATGTGCATATTACAGGTATAGATTTAAGTGATAAGATGATTACAAAAGCAAAGCTTGGGCAGTATAAAGGAAGAAGTCTTGATCGTTTGGGCGAGAGTGAGAAAAAGCGTTTTTTTACTGCAGAAAATGGTATTTATTCGATTAAAAAAAGCGAACTTTGTCGGTGCCGTTTCGAGCTTTGTAATGTTTTTGAGGATACATTTTTAAAGCTTGGTAAATTTGATGTGATACTTTCAAGAAATATGATGATTTATTTTGATTATGAATCAAGACTTGATCTTATGCACCGCTTTTATAAGATTAGTAATGCAAATGCTAGGTTATATGTAGGAAATTCTGATCTTATACCAGAAAGTGAGTATTTTACTAAGGTTTTTGCTCCGCGAGGTGGGACTTATTATGTAAGAAATTGAGTAAAATTTTTAGATTGGCTGAATTTTTTTATGAATTCAGTTTTTTTTAAAAAAAATATCATATAATTTTTTATTTATTAAATTTAAGATTTTAACAATAAAGGCTTTATTTTGATCGAACTTAAACATGTCAATAAATTTTACGGCTCCCATCAAGTCTTAAAAGATATCAATTTAAGTATAAAAGATGGCGAAAAACTCGTTATCATAGGACCTTCTGGCTCTGGTAAATCAACAACTATTCGCTGTATGAATGGACTTGAGGAAGTAAGTTCTGGGGAAGTTTTTGTAGGTGGGATTAAACTCACTCCTAAAACAAAAACTCAAATTTGTAGAAAATATTGTGCTATGGTGTTTCAGCATTTTAATCTCTACCCTCATATGAGCGTGCTTGAAAACTTAACCTTAGCCCCTATAAAACTTCAAAAAAAGAGTAAAAAAGAAGCCGAAGAAATAGCCTATAAATACCTTAAAGTCGTAGGTTTGGTGGATAAGGCAAAAGTCTATCCAGCCACACTTTCAGGCGGACAACAACAGCGCGTTGCCATAGCAAGAAGCCTTTGCACGCAAAAACCTTACATACTTTTTGATGAGCCAACTTCAGCTCTTGATCCAGAAACTATACAAGAAGTTTTAGATGTTATGCGTGAAATTTCTCATCAAAGCAATACTACTATGGTAGTAGTTACCCATGAAATGGGCTTTGCAAAAGAAGTAGCTGATAGGATAATCTTTATGGAAGATGGAGCCATAGTTGAAGAAAATATCCCATCTAGCTTTTTTGAAAACCCAAAAACTCAAAGAGCTAAAGAATTTTTAGGAAAAATCCTTAATCATTAAAATTCAAACAAAGGAGAAAGAATGAATTTAAAGAAAATTGTAGCAGTTGCAAGCCTTGCCCTTGCATTCATAGCTTGTGGATCAAATAATTCACAAGAAAGCAAAGGTTCTGGGGCTCTTGAAGCTATAAAGAGTAGGGGAGAGCTTATAGTTGGTGTGAAAAATGATGTGCCTCATTTTGCCCTTTTAAATCAAGCTACAGGGCAGATAGAAGGCTTTGAAGTTGATGTTGCAAAAGCTTTAGCCAAAGAGCTTTTAGGCGATGAAAATAAAATCAAACTCATTCCAGTAAATGCAAAAACTAGAGGTCCAGCTCTTGATAATGGCTCTGTTGATCTTGTCATTGCTACCTTTACCATAACTGAGGAAAGAAAAAAGGCATTTAACTTCTCTACGCCTTATTATAAGGACTCTGTAGGGCTTTTAGTGCTTAAAGAAAAAGGCTATAAAAGCATAGCTGATATGAATGGTGCAAATATAGGCGTTGCTCAAGCTGCTACTTCAAGAAAAGCACTTGATGAGGGTGCAAAAGCAGCTGGAGTAAGTGTGAGTTTTAGCGAATTTCCTGATTATCCAAGCATAAAAGCAGCTCTTGATGCAAAAAGAGTTGATGCTTTTAGTGTTGATAAATCAATCTTGCTTGGTTATGTTGATGAAAAAAGTGAAATTTTACCAGATAATTTTGCTCCTCAAGAATACGGCATAGTGAGCAAAAAAAGCAATAGCGATCTTGCAGGTTTTGTTGATGAATTTGTAGGTAAAAATACAGCCCTTTTTGAAGAACTCGCAAAGAAATGGAAACTTGCTGAATGAGTGAAAATATAGGCTTTGTCAAGTGGCTTGAGAACCTTTTCATCTCTTTAAATATTTATGATGAAAATAGTTCAAATCCGCTTGCCTTATGGAAATTTATTGACGCTTTAAATCATAGCGATCGCTTTTTAAGTGGTTTTGCTTATACGCTTTCAGTGAGTGTTTTAGCTCTTGCTATAGCCCTTATTTTTGGCACTATAGGCGGAGTTATGGCTACAAGTAAAAATAAATTCCTTAAAGCCTATACAAGGGTGTATGTGGAGATTTTTCAAAACACACCCCTTGTGATACAAATTTTTTTCTTATATTTTGCCTTGCCTCCACTTGGCATTCATTTAGATATCTTTTTAGTCGGTGTTTTAGGCGTGGGTGCGTATCATGGTGCTTATGTGAGTGAAGTGGTGCGAAGTGGCATACAAGCTGTGCCAAAAGGACAATTTGAAGCAGCAAGCTCTCAAGGCTTTACTTATATACAGCAAATGCGTTATATCATCGTGCCTCAAACCATTAAGATTATCCTGCCTCCACTTACCAATCAAATGGTCAATTTGATTAAAAATACCTCAGTTTTACTTATCGTAGCAGGTGGAGAGCTTATGTATCAAGCTGATATTTATGCAGGAGAAAATCTCAACTATGCTCCAGCATATATTTTTGCGGCGTTTTTGTATTTTATAGTGTGCTATCCTTTGGCGTATTTTGCCAAAGCTTATGAGGATAGGCTCAAAAAAGCTCATCTTGCAAGGTAAAGCAAGGCTAAAATAAAGGAAAAAAATGGAAAATGTTTTTAATGCACAAAATTTTGCCTTTTTAGGACATGGGCTTGTTTTAACACTTATTATTGCTTTTGCAACTTGTGTGATTTCTATAGCACTTGGCACTTTTTTGGCTATCATTCGCAATTATGGCGATCGTTTCACTAAAAGCCTTGCGACTTTTTATATAGAAGTATTTAGAAATTCACCCTTGCTTTTGTGGATGCTTGCTGCTGTTTTTGTTTTGCCAAATTTCTTTAGTTTGCCAAGCTTTATCAGTGCAAGCTATGCAAGTGCTTTTTGGGGGACTATAGGCTTTTCACTTTATACAAGCTCGGTTATGGCTGAAATCATTCGTGGAGGGCTAAACTCTATCCCAAAAGGGCAGTTTGAGGCAGCGTATTCTCAAGGCTTTAGCACCTTTTTTACGCTTTTTTATATCATCTTGCCTCAAACCTTTCGCAAGGTTATTCCTTCTATGCTTTCCCAAGTTGTAACGACGATTAAGGATACTTCTTTTTTGGCTGGACTTCAAATCGCAGAGCTTACTTACCAGTCAAAAATACTGCTTGCTCAGCTTAAAAGCTTTGATCAAATTCTAGCCATGATTGCTTTGGTTGCTGGGGTGTATTTTGTGATTTGTTTTGCGCTTTCAAGCTTGGTAAGGTATTATGAGAAAAAAACAGCTTATGCGTTTTAGCACTTTTGTTTTTTGTGCGTATTAGTTATTTTTGGTTATAATTATTTTTTGAATTTGACACAAAAGGCTTATCATGCGTGGTTATAAAATTTTTTCTGGTTCAGCGAATATAGAATTTGCAAAAAAAATTTCAAAATACCTTTCTTTACCCATTAGCAATGCCGGCGTAAAACGTTTTAGTGATGGCGAGATTAGCATACAAATCGATGAAAGTGTGCGTGGTAAAGATGTCTTTATCATACAAAGTACTTGCGCACCAACAAATGATAATCTCATGGAAATGCTTATACTCACAGATGCATTAAAAAGATCAAGCGCAAGTTCTATCACGGCTATTATTCCTTATTTTGGCTATGCAAGACAAGATAGAAAAGCTATGCCTAGAGTGCCTATCACGGCTAAGCTTGTTGCTAATTTAATGCAAACGGCTGGTATTAACAGAGTCGCTACTATTGATCTTCACGCAGGACAAATTCAAGGCTTTTTTGATATTCCTGTGGATAATTTATATGGAAGTATAGTGTTTAGCCAATACATACAAGGAAAACATTTTAAAAATCCTATTATCGCAAGTCCAGATATTGGTGGCGTAGCACGAGCTAGGAGTGTAGCTAAAAGTTTGGGGCTTGATCTTGTTATCGTTGATAAACGTCGCGAAAAAGCAAATGAAAGCGAAGTGATGAATATCATCGGTGATGTTAAGGATAAAGAAGTCATTTTAGTTGATGATATCATCGATACAGCTGGATCTATCACTAAAGCTGCTGAAGCCTTTAAACAAAATGGAGCAAAATCTGTGATGGCATGCTGTACTCACGCTGTGCTTAGTGGCTTAGCTTATGAAAGGATAGCTAAAGATAGCCTTGATGAGCTTGTTGTAACTGATACTATACCTTTACGCGAGGAATTATCCAAAATCAAAGTCTTAAGCGTAGCTCCTATTTTTGGTGAGGTAATTCGCCGCGTATATCATAATGAAAGTGTAAATTCTTTATTTATTTAAGTTTAAATTTAGCTCTTAAAAAAGAGCTAAAAACAGCCTTGTTTTTCTTTATCTAAAAGGCTAAGATCGATTTTCTTTCCATTTTTATCAAGACTTACAAAAGTCGCTTCAGCGCTTATAACTTCTTTTTTGAGGCTAAAGCCTTGAGTATCCAGCCTTTTTAAGTCTATGTGAAGCTGAATTTTGATCGAACTTTTACCAAGTTTTGTAATCCTTGCAAAGCACAAAACATAATCACCTACCAAAATCGGCTCTTTGAAATGAATGTTATTCATCGCTATAGTTACACTTCTTTGCCCGGTAAGCTCTTTAACAGCCACACCAGCAGCAAGATCAAGTTGTTTGCTTACCCAACCTGCGCTGATCTTGCCTTCTTTGTCAATATCGCTTGGCATAGCTATGGTTTTAATCAAAGCTTCTTGCATGATTTATCTTTTCAAGCAAAGCCGTGAAGTCTTTTAAGCTCGGGTTCTATTGGCTTTTTCTTTCCATCTTTTGTTACGCTTACATAAGTAACGATGGCTGAAGTTACTGGCACACACATAGTAAAGCCCTCTTCGCTTACTCGATCAGCAATTACTTCGACTTCAACAGTGATAGAAGTGTTTCCAGCTTTAATCACTTTTGCATAACAACACACTATATCGCCTACATACACAGGTTGCTTAAATACAACTCTATCCATAGATATAGTTACAGTTCGCTCAGGTGCAAGTTCTCTTGCTGCAACCGTTCCAGCAAGGTCGATTTGCGACATGATCCAGCCCCCAAAGATATTGCCGGCTGGGTTTGTATCACTTGGCATAGCGACTATTTTTAGTTTTGCTTCGCCCATATCTTTTATCGCTGTTTTTTGTATAGAATCTAAATTTGGCATTTTTACTCCTTGTTTTAAAATTTAAATTATAATCAATTTTTCACAACAACAAAGGATAAAAGATGAATAATTTTAAAAGCCTAGCCAAACTTACTCACAAAAGAAAACAAAAAATCAATGCGTATTATGATCATATCGCTTCTTTTAAGAACTTACCAAGTGAATTTCAAAATGCCCTTTTACTCTGCGAACTTGAAGATAATGAAAACACCAGACTTGCTATTTTACGCCGTTTTGTTGATCTTAAAGAAGAAGCATTAAAGCAAGAGCTTGAAAAGGCGAATTTTTCAAAAGAAAAGATTAAAGACATAATGTATCAAATTTATGATGAAGTAAGGAAATTTTATGAAAAAGAACACGAGGATTTGATTAAAGAGCTACAATCTGCTCAAATTTTAGATGAGTTTTATACAGCACTTATTCAAAGTGTGCATCAAATAGGACAAGTGATAAATGTGTGGCAAAGTAAATGGAGCAAGCTCATCTTAGATGAAAACAATGCTTTTTTGGCACGAGAATTTAAGGAGTTAAAAGAAGCTTTGCATTTTTTAAAAACAAATAAGCTGTATCAAAAAGATGAAAAAGATCAGCCTTGTGAGCGAAGTTATGGGGCTTTGATGAAAGATGACAAGGGCTTTAAATTTGCTCCTTATGCGGTGGTATTTAAAGAAGAAGTGCTGGCTTTAGAAAGGTTTTTTGATGAATGCCTTGCAAATTTGCAATCAAAAGCTAAAGAAAAAGAACATCTTGCTTATATAAAGTATCTTGAAAAACTCAAATTTGCGTTTTGCGAAAAGGATAATGATAAAGTGATTTGGCGTTGGCAAGAAGCTGAACTTGCTTGGCTTGAGGTTGGCTCTTCTTTACAAGTGGCTCATCCGCTTGAGTATTATGAGGACAATTACACGCATGCAGTAGCGTTAGAATGGGATATTCGCTTAAATGATGAAAGTGAATTTGACGCTAAAGCCTTTATCAAAGATATAAAACAAAGTTTTAAAACTCTTTATGAAAGTCTTGATATAAAAGATCAAGCCCTATTTGATGAAGTGCAAAATAATCTTGATAAAACACAGCTTTATATTTGTATGCCTATGCTTTTTTATGGGGCGGAGCTTAATGGCTTGTTTTCAGCTCAAGTTGTGCCAAATGATGAGTTTGTAAGCGCTAAGGCTGGTAAAAAAATCTTTGCTTTTTTGAATTTTGTGTATGAAAATACCAAAAGTAAGCCTTTTATGAAACTTGCAAGTGAAATTTTTGAAAAGGATTTTTTAAGTTATGGTAGAGAAATTTTATTTTTTAATGAGAAATTATGGAAAAAAGTCTATGAAATTTCAACTATAGGGCATGAGTTTGGGCATATTTTTTTCATTAGCAAGGAAAGCGAAAATTTGATGAATCAAAGTGGCGTATTTAAAAATATAGAAGAGTTTAAAGCCACAGCTGGCGGATTAGTAAGCTTTTTCTTGCACGAACAAGAGAACTTAAAGTTACCTGTTTTTCACGAACTTATCAAAAGAGCGGTTGGACTTATCGCTTGGCAAAAAGTTGAGGAGGTAAAGCCTTATTATACTGAAGGCTTGATCCATTTAAGCTTGCTTTTTAAAACAAAAGTATTGCATTTTAATGAAGAAAAGTTGAGTATTGACTTTACTTTAGAAGGCTATGAGCGCTTTAAAGAAGAGTTTTTACGCACTTATGCAATGCTAGCTAAACATTATATGCAAAGAAAAGATGCAAGTGAGTTTTTATCTTGTTTTTGCGTGCTTAAAGATGAAGTATTTTTGCCTTTAGATAAGGAGTGTAGGGAATTTGTGTTATATTATTATAAACGATATGAAGAAATAGGCAATGAACTTGATAAAAGTGGCGAATTTGAATATTATAAAGCAAAAAGCCTGAAACACAAGCTCTAAAAGCCTAAAATTTTACAAATTATAATGAAAATTATATAAAAACTCTTGCAAAAGCATTTAAAATATGCTAGAATTAGGCACTTTTTATCTTAACAAAGGAGCTTTTATGACTAAAGCAGATTTCATTTCAAAAGTTGCTCAAACTTCTGGGCTTACAAAAAAAGACGCTACAGCTGCTACAGATGCAGTTATCGCTACTATTACCGAACTTTTAACAAAAGGTGATACTATCAGCTTTATCGGCTTTGGAACTTTCTCAACTGCAAAAAGAGCTGCAAGAACAGCTAGAGTTCCAAGCACAGGAAAAACTATCCAAGTTCCTGCAACAAATGTAGCTAAATTCAAAGTAGGTAAAAACCTTAAAGAAGCTGTTGCTGGCGGTAAAGCTAAAAAGAAAAAATAATTTTTAATTTTAGCCCAAAAAGGCTAGAGCTTTTCTAGCCTTTTGTATTGATTTTCTTTTTTTCACTCTTTTTTTATCTCGTTTTATTTCTTTTTAAACTTTTAGTATGTAAAATGCAAAGGTATTTTATCTTATTAAAAGGAGTTGGTATTGAAAGTATATCAAAATGTTACCGAACTTATCGGTAGGACGCCACTCATAGCCTTAAAGGGCTTTGGAGAAAACTTATATGGCAAATGTGAGTTTTTAAACCCGAGTCATTCGATCAAAGATAGAGCTGCATTTGCGATGATTAAAAATGCTCTTGATACAGGGAAGATCAACAAAGACACAACTATCATTGAATGCACGAGCGGAAATATGGGAATTTCTTTGGCGATGATTTGTGCTGATTTGGGGCTTAAAATCATCATTGCTATGCCAGAATCCATGAGTATAGAACGAAGAAAAATGATGCTTTTCTTTGGTGCAAAACTTGAGCTAACACCAGCTAGCGAAGGTATGAAAGGAGCATATAATAAAGCTTTGGCTTTAAAAGAGCAAATAAAAAACTCTTTTATACCAAGTCAATTTGAAAATTTGGCTAATAAAAACACACATAGAGAAAACACGGCTCTTGAAATTTTAAACGATCTTGATGGAAAAATCGACTTTTTTGTCGCTGGTTTTGGCACTGCAGGCACGATTAGTGGCGTGGGTGAAGTGCTTAAAGAAAAGCTTGGTGATAAAGTAAAAATTGTAGCCATAGAGCCTCAAAGTTCACCACTTCTAAGTAAAGGACAGGCTGGCGGACATAAAATTCAAGGCATAGGAGCAAATTTTATCCCAGAAATTTTAAATCAAAAAGTCATTGATGAGATACAAACTATCAGCAATGAAGATGCGATTAATACAGCTAAAGCTTTGGCTAGAAAAAATGGCTTAATGGTTGGAATTTCAAGTGGGGCAAATGTATTTGTGGCGAGCAAAATCGCTCAAGCACACCCAGATAAGATTATCGTAACTATGCTTAATGATACAGCAGAAAGGTATCTTTCTACTGATTTGTTTGCTGATCTAGCATAAGAAAACGCTCAAAAGCATTGTGTAGGCTTTTTTGACTAAGATCTGAAATTCTTTGAAAAAGCTTACCCTTGCTATCAAATAAAAATAATTCGTTGCTGTGTGCTATAGAATACTCTAAAGCAGAGTCTTTAAGTGGCACTTTTTTATAAATCACGCCGTAGTTTTGAGCAAGTATTGCAAGCTCATTTTCATCTTGTGCAAGCAAGGTGGTTGAATTCGTATAAAAATATCTTAGCCATTCATTTGTCGCTTTTATATCCTTGTCTCTTTGCGGATCAAGCGAGATAAAAAGCAAGAAAATTTCATTGTTTTTAAATTTTTTAAGTTCATTTGATATAAGGGCTAGAGTCGCTGGACACACATCAGGACAATAACTAAAGCCAAAATACACGATAAGCTTTTTACCTTCAAAATCCTTTAAGCTTACCTTACCTTGCTCTGAATTAAGTAAAAAATCGTATTTTTTTTCAGTCTCAAAACACCCAATAATACTTACAATCGCAACACAAAGTATCAAAAAACCTATCTTTTTCATAACACAACTCATCTTTTTACATCAAAATCAAAATAAAAATCAAGCTTTTCTTCACCCTCAAAAAATTCCATTCTAAAACGCATAATATCGATCACACAAGCACTTAAGACTATATTTGCTTTATAAGAATTTGAGTGTATTTTTTCAAAGCTTGGTACTATGTCGCCCATATACATATTTAGCCCATAAATTCGAGCATTAAGCTTTTTATAATCGCCCAAGTTTTCAAGTATAAGTTCAAATTCTTGCAAAGAAACAAGAGGTTTAAGACTTGTTTTTACCAGCACTTTTTTACCCTTAAAATCAAACATACAATCTTTTACATTAAGATCGCATTCTAAAGGTTTTAGCTCGCTAATAAGCTCTCTTTTACCTTGTGTTTTAGTGGTGTTTAGCACGACAAAAAATGCCAAAATGCCAAGCAAAACAAGGGCAAAAAAGAAAATTTTTTTATACATCACTTTGTTACAAAGCTTTTGCTTGGTAGGTTTTTAAGTATTATTTTTTCTTTATTGTCAAAATATAGCTCAAGATGTGTTTGTGTGTTTTCATTAACATTTGTATCAAAAAGCATGATATGATCGCCTCCACTTTGAAGTATGGCTTTTGAATGTGCTTTGATAACGATCTTATCCACAGCTTGCATATGCGAATGCGCGTGCGTATGAAGTTCGACTTTTTGTGTGAGATTGCTTGTGGCTTTGATCAAAGCGATATCTTTATCTGTATTGTTGTAAATGCTTAAAAAAATAGCTGTATTTTTTCTATTTGGCGGAGTTTGCAAGATATAGGCGTTCTTAATGATTATAGAGCCATTATTAAGCGCAAAATCACTCATCAAGCCCTGATCTTTACTATGTATATGCTCGTGTGCAAAACCTAAAATAACACAGCTTAAAAAAGCCAAAATAATCCTTTTCATCATTAATCCTTTAAAAATATATCCTAAAGCCTTAATTCTAGCATAATAAATGCAATAAATACAAAAATATAAGTAAAATTAAGTATTTTATAGTATAATTTTTCTTTTAGAAAATTCATCAAAAACTTATCGAAAGGGTGATTTGTGTTAAAGTTAAGATTTATCACTATAATGTTGTGCTTGTTTTCTTTAAGCGAGGCGTCAAATTTGGCTAAAATTTATCTTAATGAAGGCTTAGAAGCTGTTGGAAGAGAGCTTGAAAAGGAGCTTGCAAATAAGGATTTTTGGGCTGAAGAGCTTAAAGGTAAAGATGTGTCTTTGGGCTATTATGATGAAGAATCAACTATCATTGTTACAAACAAAACAGAAAAAACTTTTAAAGTGTTTCGCTATCAAGATGGCAAACTCACTCAAGAATTTGATCAAAAAAACACCCTAACCGGATTGATGGGCGATAAAGAAATCGAAGGGGATTTAAAAACTCCTATAGGATTTTATGAGCTTGGTAAGAAATTTACACCGCCAACGACTTATTATGGACATTATGCCTTTGCAACAACTTATCCAAATTTGCTTGATAGAGTGCAAGGAAAAACAGGCGGGGGTATATGGATACATGGCTATCCGCTTGATGGATCAAGGCTTGATGAGTATAAAACAAGAGGTTGTATAGCTTTATATAATGATGTTTTAAAAGAATTTACAAAGCTCATTGAAAATCGTAAAGAAGTATTTGCTATGACAGAAGAAAAAGAGGTTGTAAGAGCAAATACTGATGAAATCGCTGCTTTGCTTGCTTCGCTTTTTGCTTGGAAGCACAGCTGGACGATTAGTGATACAAAAACTTATCTTAGCTTTTATGATGAGAAGGATTTTAGACGTTTTGATAAGAAAAAATTCAACGAATTTGCAGCGATGAAAAGGGCTATTTTTTCTAAAAATGAAAGAAAAACGATTAAATTTTCAAAGATTAGCATAAGTCCATATCCAAATATCAAAAACGAAAAGCTTTTTAGGATATCTTTTTATGAGGATTATTACGCTCCAAGTTATCAATTTCGTGGCAATAAGCTTTTGTATGTAAAGCTTAAAAACGGAAAAATGCAAATCATCGCAGAGCAATAATGGCTTTTATTAGGCTTGATCAAAAAGCTTACGAACATAATCTTACTTTGCTTGCTAAAAAGGCAGGTGGCTTTCATAGGTTGATTTGTGTCTTTAAAAATAATGCTTATGGGCATGGAGTGAAGCTTTTAGCTCCTATTGCAAAGTCCTTGGGAGTGAATTTTATCGCTCTTAAAAATCAACAAGAAGCTCTTGAGCTTCAAGGGCTTTTTCCTCGTATACTTATACTTTCTCATCGTCCAAACGGCGATGAAAGAACTGATTTTATCTATGCTTTGAATGATAAAGAAGATTTGCATAAATTTAAAAAAGGCACGAGCTTACATCTTGTGATTGATACGGGTATGCATAGAAACGGCATTAGTCTTGATGAGCTTGAAGAAGTGTATCAAAATGCGTGTGATTTGGGCTTGAAAGTAGAGGGCATTTTTACACATTTTGCAGGGGCTGATGAGTATGATTCAAGCTTTTTTGTACAAAAACAAAAATTTCAACTCGCTAAAGAAAAGGCGCAAAAACTTAACCCAAATTTGCTTTTTCATTCGCATAATTCCGCTGCTTTGCTTCGTTGCAAAAGTCTTGATGAAGATGAATTATGCCGTGTTGGTTTGGCTCAGTTTGGTTATAGTGAATACAACACAAATTTACAAAAAGTATTAAGCCTTTACGCACAAAAACTTAGCTCAAGAGTGCTTCAAAAAGGACAGAGTGTAGGTTATGGCGGACGTTTTAGTGCGAGTAAAGATATCGCTATAAGTACCTATGATTTGGGGTATGCAGATGGGCTTTTTCGCTTTGATGGCACAGGAGAATTAAAGTTAGCAAATGGAGAAAAGCTTTTAGGACGTATGTCAATGGATAGTTTCTCGTGCAAAGATTTGGGCGATGAAGTTTGTGTATTTAATGATGCTAGAGTGTGGGCGAGTTTTTTTCATACTATAGAGTATGAAATTCTTGTCAAACTTTCTCCTTTAATCCCAAGAATTTTATGCTAAAAAGATCAAGCTTATAGTCAAACAAAATGTAAGCAAGCCAAATTTGTATTCTTTGAGTGCAAAACGCACAAAACTATACAAACTAAGAAGTAAAAAAAAGCCAAAGATAAGCATGCAAGCTGTAGCCATATTGATAAATTCAAATGAAGGTAGTAAATACCAGCCTTTGCTATATAAGCCATCACTAAAACCATGTTCTAAAGTGCCGATAAAAAACTCTTGCACCAAGCTAAGCTGAGCGTCTTGGCTCACTCTTGGAGCATCAAAACCACAACTTCCACTAATAGCAAAAAGACTAGGCAAAAGCTCATGCAAGGCAAGCTTAAAGGGAAAATGAGGTGTATTAGAACAAGCATTTATACCAAAAGGATTATCCGCTTTTATGGCTTCATAGCTATGCAAAAGCATCAAGCATGCCTTAAATCCTAGAAAAATCGCCCAAAAAACAAAAGCATACGCCACGCTTTTAAGCCAGCCAAGCTTAAAATACCCCACAACACTCGCACATAAAATTACACTGAAGGCAAAACGCACATACACGCATTGTTCGCAAGGCTGCATAAAAAGATAATGCTGTAAAAAAAAGTGAGAATAAAGCAAAGAAAGCAAACTAATGCTAAAAAGCCAGAGCCATAAGGCTTGGCTTGATTTATTTTTGTTTGATAAGTTCATCAACAACCTTGATCAGTTCATCTAAACCTTTAATCTCCGCCATTTTGATGATATACTTGCCACCAACGATAAAGGTTGGTGTGCCGCCGTATTGACTTAATGCTCCATAACTTTTATCAAAATCATTATAGACTTTTTGTCCTTCAGCGCTTGCTAAGAATCGCTCTAATTCAGCCTTTGAAATGCCAAGTGTTTTAAGTCCAAGCTCGCTAAAACTCGCTGAGTTTGCGTAGTTTTGCTTTCTTTCAAAAAGAGCAGTATAATACGCATCACTAAGTTTGTGGGTGAGGCTGTCATGAGCAAGAATATTTTTTTTATTTGTAGTATCCTTTGCAAGTGCATAGGCGTAAAGTTGGGCAAATTCCTCGCCAAACTGACCGCCTTTTACAGGATAAAGCTTGGTGTTTAAATTTGGTAATTTTTCTTTTATCTTAGCTAGAGTGTTGAATTTGTGGTGTGTGTAGCAGGCTATACAAGAGAAGCTAAACACTTCTATGACAGAGTTTTGCTCATTGGCAATGGGAGTTTTTAACACTTCATATTCTTTACCTTCACTTAAAGCAAAAGCATTTAGTGTCATAAATGCCACAAGTAAAAGAGCTTTGAATTTTTTCATCTTTTTTCCTTATGTTTGAATTTTATTATAATGATACTTTATTTTGTTAAATCATTGTTTAAAGGGAATTGCAGGTTTGAGTTTTTACCTAGCCAAAGTTTTTACTTTAGCTAGGTTAGCAAAGCTTAAAGCCAGAACAAATATGCTGCTATGGCGATGATGATGGAGCAAAGCACATTTAAGCGAATGCCAGCTTTTACCATTTCTTGTTGTTTGATATGTCCGGTGCCATATACTATGGCATTTGGCGGAGTGGCAACAGGAAGCATAAATGCACAACTTGCTCCTATGGCGATAATGAGTGCAAGTCCAAGTGCAGGCACACCCAAAGAATCAGCTATAGAGATGAAAAGCGGCACAAGCAAGGCTGCTGAAGCTGTGTTTGAGGTAAATTCGGTTAAAAATACGATAAATGCACCAACGATTAAGGCGATTAAAAAGATATTTTTCCCATTGATAAGCAAGACTATGCCATCAGCCATTACTTTACTTGCTCCGCTATCTTTTAAGATAATGCTTAAAGTTATACCACCTCCAAAGAGTAAAAGCACACCCCAATCAGTGTTTTTTTGCACTCTCTTCCAATCAATCACCCCACTTGCACACACTAAAACAGCAGCAAGTATAGCGATAATGCTATCAAAGTTTTTAATACTCTTTGCATCAAAAAGAGCAGCAAAAAGCGGCGAGATATATGAGCTAAATACCCAGCACAAAGCGATAAAGATAAAGATAGCTAGAGTAATGTATTTGTTTTTATCCATAGGGATAAGTTCTTCATCTACGCTAAAACGTTGATCAAGCTTTGGTTTAAAAGTCATATAAAGCACAAAAATCATCAAAGGCATTAAAATAACAACCATAGGAATGCCATATTGCAACCACTGGGCAAAAGTAATATTAAGCTGAGTAGCAACTATCGCATTTGGTGGTGTGCCAACAAGCGTGCCTATACCACCAATACTTGCACTATACGCTACTCCTAAAAGCACAAACACATAAGTATTTCTTTCTTTTGTTGCGTCAATTTGTGAAAGCATACCAATAGCAAGAGGAAGCATCATCGCTGCTGTAGCGGTATTACTCATCCACATTGATAAAAAGGCAGTGGTAGAAAATATATAAAAAATAGAAAGTGCAAATTTGCCATTTGCAAGTCTTAAAACGCGTTGAGCGATAACCTTATCAAGTTCTTGATAGTGCATAGTCGCAGCCAAAGCAAAGCCACCAAAAAATAAAAAAATATTTGAATCAGCAAAGCTTACTAAAGACTTTTCCACGCTCATAAGTCCTGTTAAAACGGCTAAAATGGGGATTAAAATCGCTGTTACGGTTACATGGATAATCTCACTAAGCCATAAAATAGCAACAAAAACAAGTATAGCTAAGCCTTTATTTACCTTTTCATCAAAGGGTAAAAAGGCGAGCAAACATGCAAATAAAATAACATCAATTACAAAAATAGCAATTTTCATTTGTTTAGACATTTTTTTCTCCTATTTTTAAATTCTGTTTTTATTATAGCTTAAGAATAAGCTTTGTTGTTCTTTTTGGCTTAAAAAAGTGTAAGAAAAAATGTAAATTTCACATTTTTGCAAACAACTTTGATAAAAAAGCTTGAATTTTAGCCCAATTTTGAATAAAATACTCAAATTATTTAATGATTTAAAAAAGGAGAATAAATGTTTAAAGTGTTTGTATTTTCAGCATTAGCCTTATTTTTCATAGCGTGTGCTCCAGCTCAAACTACGCTTCAAAAGGCAAGTGATTTATCAAAACAACAGCCTTGCTATCGTTGTGATACTGCTCAAGGTTTCGAAGCAAAGATTAAAGGTTTGCTTTATATCAGCGATATAGGGCTTCAGTGTTGTGCGGACAAACGCACCCTTGATCCAAGCTCGGCTTTAAAAAAGGTATATTTTCATAGAATCGATGATCTAAGTGAAGAAAAAAAGCTTTTTTTTGCTGGCAATGATAGATATTTTATCAACGAGCAGTTTAATGTCGCTTTTTATGTTTTCTTAAAGCAAGAGCTTGAAGCAAGAGGCATTATCGTTGTTGAGGGGATCAATAACTCGCCTTATGTGTTAAGGCTTGATCTTTCTTTTATCGACTTTAATTCAAAGCTTGATGCTACAGGGCTTCACTCAAATATATCAGGAAGGCTAACCTTAAAAAATATCAATATGAATAAGCAGTTTGTAGTTCGCACAAAGCAAGATGTAATGGGCTTTAGCGACGCAAGAGAAATTTCATTTTATACCTTTTTGCTGATTAAGCAAATGGCAAACAAAACTGCCGAGCTTATCTCTGCATTTTGAAATGCTATAACTGCGGCAGTTTTTGCTTGCTTGGCTTTTGTGAGCATTGCTTAGAAGAGCTAAGTGAGCTTAGTCTTGGGGTGAGAAAGCTTGATGAGGATTTTAAGGTGTATTATTTTTACAAATACAGCGAGATCAAGCATCTTTTGCACTCCAAGCATAAATTTTATGGCTATTTTATATTAAATACTTTAGCTAAGCTTTCTTTTGCTAAATTTAAAGTTTTTTTTAACTTTCAAAGCGAGGAAAAAATCACAGCCATTCCTCTTGATGATAGGGTTGAAAACTCTTTATATTCGCATTCTGCTTTGCTTGCAAGATATGTAAAAAGTAAAAATATCAACGTTCAATTTCATACCTTGCACGCTCAAAACACTTTAAAATATTCAGGAAAAAGTTTGAGTTTTCGTCAAAAAAATAAAAGAAATTACAAGCTTTTAAAGCCTATAAATTCAAGTGTTATCTTAATCGATGATATTATTACTTCAGGATCAAGCTTGCTTGAGGCTAAAAAAGTTTTGCAAAATCATAAAATTCGAGTGCTTTTTGCTTTAGTTTTAGCTAATGCAAAAGAATAATTTGCTATAATTTAGCTTTTATTTCAAGGGAAAAACAAGATGAAGAACATTTTTGACAATGACATTCAGGTTGTGGATATTGAAAACTCCATAAAATCAAGCTATTTAGATTATTCTATGAGCGTTATTATAGGACGTGCTTTGCCAGATGCAAGGGACGGACTTAAGCCTGTGCATAGACGTATATTATATGCGATGAATAATGATGAAAGCAAAAGTCGCACTACCTTTGTAAAATCTGCTCGTATAGTTGGTGCTGTGATAGGACGCTATCATCCGCATGGTGATACGGCTGTGTATGACGCGCTTGTGCGTATGGCTCAAAGCTTTTCTATGCGTTATCCAAGCATCACAGGGCAGGGTAATTTTGGCTCTATTGATGGTGATGGAGCTGCGGCTATGCGTTATACAGAAGCAAAGATGAGTAATCTTGCACACGAGCTTTTACAAGATATTGATAAAGACACGGTTGATTTTGTGCCAAATTATGATGATTCAGAAAAAGAACCAGATGTCTTACCTTCTCGTGTGCCAAATTTACTTTTAAATGGCTCAAGTGGTATAGCTGTAGGTATGGCAACAAATATACCACCTCACAGCCTAAATGAGCTTATCGATGGGCTTTTATATTTGATTGAAAACAAAGAAGCAAGCCTCGAAGAAATCATGACTTTTATCAAAGGACCAGATTTTCCAACTGCTGGTATTATTTATGGTAAAAAAGGCATTATAGAAGCTTATAAAACAGGGCGCGGCAGGGTAAAGGTGCGTGCAAAAACGCATATAGAAAAAAAAGCAAATAAAGATGTTATCGTCATTGATGAACTGCCTTATCAAACGAATAAAGCTCGCCTTATAGAACAAATCGATGAGCTTGTAAAAGAAAAACAAATCGAGGGCATAGCTGAGGTAAGAGATGAAAGCGATAGAGAAGGCATTCGCGTAGTTATCGAGCTTAAAAGAGACGCGATGAGTGAGATAGTGCTTAATAATCTTTTTAAATCCACCACTATGGAAAGCACTTTTGGTATCATCATGCTTGCCATACACAATAAAGAACCAAAGATTTTTTCACTCATTGAGCTTTTGAATTTATTTTTAAATCACAGAAAAACAGTTATCATACGCAGAACTATTTTTGAACTTCAAAAAGCAAGAGCAAGGGCTCATATCTTAGAAGGGCTTAAAATCGCTCTTGATGATATAGATAGAGTTATCGCTTTAATCAAAGCAAGTGCTGATAATGCTGTGGCTAAAGCAGGACTTATGAATGAGTTTGGCTTGAGTGAATTGCAAGCTAATGCCATTTTAGATATGAAATTAGGACGTTTAACAGGGCTTGAAAGAGAAAAACTTGAAAACGAACTTAAAGAGCTTATGGCTGAGATCGCTAAGCTTGAAGGCTTGCTTAAGAGTGAAGAAAAGCTTGAAGAGCTTATCAAAGAAGAGCTTAAGGAGATTAAGGCTAAATTCAATGTGCCTCGTATAACTGAAATCGTAGAGGATTATGATGATATAGATATAGAGGATTTAATCCCAAATGAAAATATGGTCGTAACTATCACGCATAGAGGCTATATCAAAAGAGTGCCAAGTAAAGCTTATGAAAAGCAAAAAAGAGGCGGCAAAGGTAAAGTCGCAGTAACAACTTATGATGATGATTTTATAGAAAGCTTTTTTACCGCAAATACTCATGATACTTTGATGTTTGTAACAGATCGCGGGCAGCTTTACTGGCTAAAAGTCTATAAAATCCCAGAAGGCAGCCGCACCGCAAAAGGCAAAGCTGTGGTAAATTTGATCAATTTGCAAGCTGATGAAAAGATCAAAGCCATCATACCAACTAGTGATTTTAATGAAAATAAATCCTTATGTTTCTTTACTAAAAACGGACTTGTTAAACGCACAAATTTAAGCGAATACCAAAATATAAGAAGTGTTGGAGTAAGAGCGATAAATCTTGATGAAAACGATGAATTAGTAACTGCTATCATTGTTGAACGTGATGAAAATGAGCTTTTCAAAACTGATTTAGGCGAAGTAAGTGAAGAAAATTCAGCTGAAATTTTAGATGAGAGCTTAAGTGAAGAAACAAATGAAACAAGTGATGAAAAGCCGGGCAAAATGCTCTTTGCAGTCACTAAAAAGGGTATGTGTATTAAATTTAAACTTGCAAAGGTGCGTGAAATTGGACGCGTTGCTAGAGGCGTAACGGCGATTAAATTTAAAGAAAAAGATGATGAGCTTGTTGGAGCTGTTTTCATAGAAAATGACGAGCAAGAAATTTTAAGCTTAAGTGCTAAGGGTATAGGCAAAAGGACTAATGCTGGTGAATACCGCCTTACAAATCGTGGCGGAAAAGGCGTCATTTGTATGAAGCTTACTGATAAAACTAAGGATTTAATCAGCGTTGTCATCGTTGATGAAAGTATGGATTTAATGGCTCTTACAAGCTCTGGTAAGATGATAAGAGTTGATATGCAAAGCATACGCAAAGCTGGACGCAATACAAGCGGAGTTATAGTCGTAAATGTTGAAAATGATGAGGTTTTAAGTATAGCTAAATGTCCTAAAGAAGAAGGTAATGATGAGGGCGAAAGTGAAAATGCTGACTTGCTTGAATAAAATTGGAACGCTTTTTGCTTTAGCTTTAGTGCAAAAATATTTTGAAGGTTGAAAAATGAAGAATACCGCTTTAACGCTCTTTGTAGCTTTAATGATCACGGCTTGTGTTGTGGCTCCTAGATCCACCAATAGTAGCAATCCACTTGCTCCAGCAAATTTGGCAAATCCTATAGGATCAAGCCCTGCGACAAATCAAACAACAAGCACGAGCTCAAAAGATATTATCGTGCAAAAAGTTGATAAAGATGATGTCAGATCTATTATTCAGCAAGAAAAAATGCTGGCTTTGGATAACTCAGAAAATGAACTTAGCTTTAGCTCGGTAGGTGAGGGTATAGCTCCTTTAAATACTGTTTCATCAGCACAAGCTCTTGCGCTGGCTAAAAGAGCAGCTGTAACTGATGCATATCGTCAGCTTGCAAGCAAACTTTATGGTGTGAAAATCAATGGCAAAGATACCGTAAAAGATGCTATGCTTGGAAGTTCAACCATCACAGCTCAAGTAAATGGCTTGATTAAAAATGCAAGCATTATCGATGAAAGCTTTAATCAAGGGCTTTACAGAGTAAATATGGAACTGAAAATAGACGCTGATAAGTGGAAAGAATTATTTGCGTATTAGTCTTTGCTTTGCTTAGTCTTAGCGCCCAAGATGAGTTTATCTTTTGGGCTGAGCTAAGCAACAAAGATCTTATCTTGTATCATCAAAGCCAAAGCATATCTTCAGCCATGACTCAAAGTGAGGCTGTAGATGAAGACTTTGCATGCGAGCTTGGCTATAGTGAAGATGATTTGAGTTTTTTGCAAAAAACAGCATTAGGTGTTATCGATGATGAGATGCCAAAAGCTCTAAAACTTCGTTTCTTAAATAATCACAAAGAAAGACTTTTTGAGTGCTTTTCAAAGGCTGAAGTAAGAGTAAGCCACACCACAAAAACGCAACTCTTGCAAGCTCAAAGCACAACTTATCTTAAATTTATCCCCTTGCGTTTTCGTGTGTATTTTGCTAATGATAAGGCTTTGATTTACCAGCTCATTAAACAAAGATAAAAAAGGAGGAAAAAAGATGAAATTCAAAAGAGGTATTTTGCTTGCTGCAACTGCAAATAGTGCTTTTACGCTTGGAACGATGATGATTAATCTTTTAGAAATTATGCCAAAAAAGATTGATATTTTTTATATACTTTGTGATGATTTAAGCCCTAAGGATAAGCAAATTATGCTAAATTTAGCTGCTGGGGGGGGGGCTTTGCGTTAAGTTTATATCATTTACTCAACAAGATTTTTTAGCAAAACTTCGTTTTTATACCCCAACACTTTCTTTTAGCTTTAAACAATTTTTTATCAAACGTTGGACTCATATGGCTTTTGCTAGATTTGAAGCCTTAAATTTACTTGATGAATGTAAAAACATAGTCTATCTTGACTTTGATTGTTTAATACTTAAAGATATTAGTGAGCTTTTCAAGCTTAGATTGCCACTTGCAGCAGATAGAGGATTAAATACCTTTAAAGATGAAAATTTAAAAGAGTATTTTATCTTTCGCACTCCTATTTTAAGCTTTAATGATAGGCTTAAAAATCCTAAAAAGCTTTACGAACATTTTTATAAAATCATCGCCAAACATCATGAAGCAGAGGATTTTAACGATCAAGTTGCCTTTTCTATGCTTATACACAAAAACAAACTTAAGGTTAAAATGCTAAATAAAAACAAATATTCAGGGCAGATTTTTTACAGAGCAAGCAGAAACTCATCTATCATTCATGCCTATGGGAGTAAAAACCGCTTTTGGAATAATGCCTTATGTAAAAAAACTTGGCCTTTGTGGTGGCAGTATTATGAGAAATGGCTTAAACTTGGTGGAAGTGCTTATACTGGCGGTATTGTCGCTTTGAATACCCAAAGTAAAGAAAGATTTCGTTTTCATCTTTCTTATAAGCTTGGTTACGCAGTTATAAGGCTTCACAGAAGCTTTTTTGGCTGGCTTCAAATGCCTTTTGTGTCTTTTGTGCTTTTATACATACTTTTTCAACATAAAAAAGAGCGAAAAATTTACGAGCAAGAACTTCAACAAAATGCAAATGCAAAGCTGCCTAAACTAAGTGAATATGAGGATTTTGAACAAGGCTTAAAAGAAACGCAAACAAAGTCTTATAAAATAGGACAAAGGCTCATAAAAATCTTTCAATTTAGTTTTTGAACTATATTTTTACACCCAAATATGCAAAAATAAAAAGTAAAAATGGCATAGAAAGAAAAGCAAAAATCACACCAAAAGCAAGCGTGCTAATAGCTAGATTACTATCAAGCTTGGCTTTAATGATCAAAATACCAGCTAAAGTCATCGTCGGCATAGCTGATTCAAAGATCGCAACGATTAAAGAAGGCTTAAATTCCAAATCAAACACAAGAGCTAAGCATATAAAAATCAATGGAGCAAAAAGCATTTTCGCGCTCAACACTAAAAGTGTGCTTTTGATACTTGATTTAATCGAGTTAAAACCCAGCCCCAAACCTATGGCAAATAAAGCTACAGGCGTAGCAGCATTGCCAAAAATCCTAATAGGCTCAAAAATAAAACTTGGCAAAGGCATAATTTTGAGGCAAAAGCCAAGTGCTAAAGCGATAAAAGGTGGAAAAAGAAAGACTTTTTTTAAATTTTGTGTAAAACTCACTTTTTCATCACTTGCTAGCGCAATGATAAAAGGTGCAAAAAGTGCCATAGGTAGGGCAGTAGCCAAGGCATCATAAAGTATAATCTCGCCTATAAATTGTTCTTCTTTATAAAAGGTTGAAATGATAGGAATTCCTATAAATAAAGTATTTCCAAAAGAAGCAAGCAAAAACATACTCACCAAGGTTACTTTTGAAAATTTAAACCAAAAGCCTAGCAAAACACACAATAAACCAGCCAAGATACAAGAAAAAAGTCCCAAACCTATATAAAAGATCAAAGAAAGATCAAAATTCAAATGATAAGATCTATCAAATATTAAACAAGGCAAAGCAAAAGTAATAGTAAAATCCAAAAAAGCCCGAGATTGCTTTGCTTTAAGCACACCCAAACGTTTAGCAACATAGCCACCCATAAGTAGCGCAAGTATAGTAAATAATGGATTAAAAATTAGCACAATTTATCCTTTTAAAAAACAGAAAGGATTATACTACTTTTTAGAATAAATTTTTCAAATTTTTATTATTTACACAGGTCTTATAAGATAAAAAAATTAATTTTCCAGTTTTGCGGTGGTGATTTTGTAATATAAATTTGTTGTTTTTAAGACATTTAGCCTTGATCTTAAAAGCTCTTGAGCTGAGCTGATGAGGCTGTTTTTAGCGTCAAGATAGTCTTTGAGTTCGCTTTTGCCAAGATCGTATTTTTGAGCGTAAGCAAGGGTGATTTTTTCTTGTTTTTCATTGATGAGTTTGATGTTTGCTAAGAGTTTGTTGTAAAATTCATAGTCTTTATAACATAAATAAAACTCATTAATCGCCGTTTGCAAGCTTTGTTCGTATTCAAGTCTTAAAGCTTCATACGCAAGGCGTGAAATTTTGATATTTTGCTTTACTCGTGGATAATCTAAAAAAGGTAAGCTGATCTGTAAATTTCCACCCAAGGTAAGCAACTTAAAACTTTGGTTTAAGTTTTCATTGCCCCCACTTAAACTTGAGCCTAGACTTATGCTTGGAAACATTGATTTTTCAGCCACACTTATGTCTAGAAAAGCCCCTTGAAGTGAGCTTGCTTTTGATTTTATATCTGGTCTGTGTGCAAAAAGAGCCAAAGGAAGATCAAAATTTAAACTCAAGTCCTTAAAATCAGCCAATTTAAGCGTATCAAAAGAACTTATAAGCATAAAATTTTGTTTTGATCCAAGTAAGTCTTTAAGGTTTTTGATCGTAAGTTCTTTATTTTGTGCGTTGCTGAGTAAATTTTGTCTGGCATTAAGCAAACTTTGCTCTATATTGAGCAAATCAAGCTCTTCTATCTTACCAAGCTCATATTTTAAAGTATAAATTTCTTTCATCTGCTCTAGGTTGCTTAAATGCTCGCTTAAAAGGCTTTCTACATCGTTAAAATATGCCAAATCAAAGATATTATCGATACTTGAGTTAATAAGGCTTAATTTTAAACTTTCAAGATCAAACTCGCTTGCTTTTACGCTAAACTCGCTTGACTTTCGCTCATCATAAATTTTGCCATAAATATCAAGCTCATAACTTAAATTTAAAGCATTTGAAAAATTTTGTGAATTTGTGCCTAAGTTCAAATCCCTTGCTACGCTTGCTCCTAAATTTCCACTTAAAGTAGGATAAAGATCAAAGTCAATCAAATCATATCTTGCAATAGCACTGAGTAGATTTATCCTTGCGACATTAAGCTCGCTGTTGTTTTCAAGCATAGCTTGCATAAGAGCATTGAGCTTTTGATTTTCATACTCTTGCCACCAATTTTCATTGATTTTTAGTGTTCTTTGCTCGCTTTGGCTAAGCTCGTGTTGCTTGAGATTTAACTCTTTTGTGTGAGAGCAGGCTAAGAAAAAAAAGCTTATGATAAAAGCATATAAAATTTTCATTTTATTCCTTTGATAAGGCATTGATAGGATTTAAATTCGCTGCATTTTTAGCTGGGAAAAAGCCAAAAACAACGCCTATAAATACCGAGCTTAAAAGTCCTAAAAATACTGAAGAAATTGAAACAATCATCTTAAAATCAGGACTTAGTATATTAAAAGCTTGCACCACAGCAAAAGAAAGTAAAATTCCAAGCACAGCTCCTAAGCAGCATATCATAATCGCTTCGATTAAAAATTGCATCAAAATATCTTCTTTTCGAGCTCCTATTGCCATTCTTATACCAATCTCTCTTGTGCGCTCACTTACTGAAACAAGCATGATATTCATCACTCCTATGCCACCAACGATTAGAGCAATAAGAGCAATTGAAGTGATTAAAATCGTCATTGTTCTTGTGTTTTCTTCTATGCTTTGACGAATGGCATCTGAATTGATAGTAAAAAAGTCTTTTTGCCCTCTTTTAATCTCTAAAGCCCTGATGATAGCTTGTTCAGCCACGCTTGGGGAAGCATCATCTTTGACTTTAGCCACGATTTCATCAAGCAATTTATCTCCAGTAAGCTTATTCATCAGCGTTGAAAAAGGCATATAAATTCGTATAGTTGTATCCTCAGCCCTTCGGTTAGGGTCCTTTTTCAACACCCCAATAACCTTAAAAGCTTTATTAGCAAAGATAAACACCTTGCCTAGAATTTCATCTACAGCCATATCCTTAAACAAAGCATTGCGTCCATTATGATCGATCACAGCAACATTCGCACTTGTGGCTATATCATGCTCATTTAAAATCCGCCCAAGCTCAAGCTCATAGCCTTTTATGCTAAATTCATTTATCCCCACGCCCTCAGCCCTAGCATTAAGCATTATATTTTTATATACTATAGTTCCGCTTGTATCATCTTGAGGCTCAACAGCTTCAAGATAAGGAAGGCTTCTTAATGTGCTTACATCGCTTAAATTGAGCCTTGTTTTACCCGATCGAATATCGCCAAAACCCCTACCAGCTCTGATTTCTATAGTATTTGTCCCAAGTCTTGAAATGGAGGCTAAAACTTGCTCTTGAGAGCCAAGCCCAAGCGCAACAACGCAAACAACTGAGGCTATACCTATGATGATACCAAGCATGGTTAAAAGTGAGCGGAGTTTGTGAGCGATGATTGATGAATAAGCGATTTTAAAGCATTCAAAAAGCTGATTTTTAAGCAAATTATAAGTTTTTCTTTCACTAGGCATTGCTTTTATGCTTACTTTTGAGATGGTTTTTGATGAATTTAAATCTTTATTTTGAGCTATTTGAGTGCTATTTTGGCTGTCTTTGATGATTTGTCCATCTTTGATTTCTATGATTCTTTTTGCTTGTGCGGCTATACTTGGATCGTGTGTTACAAGGATTATGGTGTGTCCTTTGGCATTAAGCTCTTTTAAAATTTCAAGCACCATCACGCCACTTTTGCTATCTAGCGCCCCGGTTGGTTCATCAGCTAAGATAAGTTCTCCTCCATTCATCAACGCTCTTGCTATGCTTACTCTTTGTTGCTGTCCGCCGCTTAGTTCATTTGGCTTAGAATCAAGTTTGTGATCAAGCTCAAGTTCTTTTAAAAGCTCTTTTGCTCTTGTATTTCTTGATTCTGTGCTTTTGCCTGCATATACAGCCGGTAAAGCAACATTTTCTTTGGCGCTAAGCAGACTTAAAAGGTTGTAACGTTGAAAGATAAAGCCTATTTTTTCGCGTCTTAATCTTGCTTTTTCATCTTTACTCATCATCGTTACTTCATAATCTTGAAAACGATAAAAACCAGAACTTGGTTCATCAAGCGTGCCGATGATATTTAAAAGCGAAGTTTTACCACTTCCACTTTGTCCTATAATAGCGACAAATTCGCCTTTTTCAATGTGTAGATTTATGCCTTGTAAAATCGATGTTTGTCCGATTTGCTTATAGATATTTTCAAGACTGATCATCTTAGCGAGGACCCATTCTTATGCTTGAGCTACTTTTAGCATTTAAATCCCCTACGATTAAGATATCATTTTCGCTTAAACCTTCTGTGATTTGGGTATTTAAACTATCTTTAATGCCAAGTTTTATATAATGTTTTGTAGGATTTTTATTTTCAAGCACTAAGGCATAATACCCCTTTTGATCGCTTTGTATAGCATAAGTTGGTATAGCAACGACATTTGAAGCACTTGCGACGATGATTTCATTTTCTAAGCTCATACCTATGCGTAAAAAATTATCTTTATTTTTCACAAAAAAACGAGCATAATAATAAATTGCTGAACTTGAGCTTGTTGAGCTAGAACTTGAGCTTGCCCCACTTGTAGCATCACTTTGCGTGGTATTTGCTGGATCTATGCTGGCTATCTTTGCGTCGTATTTGGTATCTGGATCGTTTAGGGTGGCAAATTTTACAGCTGTGCCGACTTTGATCTTGCTTACATCAGCTTCAGCGATTTCCATACGCACTTCCATTTCATCTAAATTTGCGATTTTTACTATGGTTGGGGTGTTTTGATTAGCATTTACCGTTTGTCCTTCATCAACAGCGACATTGATGATAATGCCACTTATTGGGGCTGTTATGGTGGTGTAGCCTAAATCTTTTTGGGCGTTTTTAAGGCTGATTTCAAGCTGGACAACTTGAGCCTCAAGCTCTGCAACATTTGCTTTTAAAGTATAAAAATTATTTTTTAGGCTTTCTAGGCTTTCAAGCGAGGTTGCTTTACTTTCATAAAGCTTTTGTTCTCTTTTGTATTGATTATCAGCAATTTCAAGGGCGACTTTTTTACTTTCTAAATTTGCTTTAGCACTTTCAAGCTGGGCTTTGGTGATATCAAGCTCATTTTGCTGTTTATCCTTATCAATCTGAGCGATCAAATCCCCTTCTTTAACCCTATCGCCAATATCTACATAAAGTTTGATAATCTGCCCGCTTACTTGAGCGCCCACATCAACTTGTTCTTTAGCATATACCTCGCCTACTGCTTCTATACTTTGTTCTATGTTGGTTCTGCTCACAGCTTGGGTGATATAAGAGTTTGTGTTTGTGTTATAGAAAAAGAAATAATACACAATAAAAACGATAAATATCAACGTAACGCTTGCTAAAATAAGCATTTTATGGGTAAATAATCTTGACTTTAATTGCAACAAAAAATTCAAATCAAAAACCTTTTATCAAAATTCAAAAATATAATTTTAATCTTAAAAAGTGAATTAAGGGTGAATTAAATACAAGTTTCAAATCCTAATATCACTTTAAATCAAAATACTTCTTTATCTCAAACTAACAAGGTGTATTTTTTAAGGATATTTTTACTTCTTTTTTTTCTTAATTTTTTGATTATCAAAAATTATATATTTTGATAATAATTCTTATTCAGCTTGCATTAAAGAAAAATTTACTATAATCAACATTTTAATTTTCTTACAAGGAGCAACAATGAAAAAATCTTTCTTAGCGTTTCTTTTTATGTTTCTAGGCATCTTTGCCTTAGGTGCGCATGCAAAAGAAGTGGTGATTAAAGATGTTTTAGGTAGAGAGGTGAAGGTTAATTTACCTGCAAAACGTATAGCTTTAGGCTTTTATTATACTGACTTTTTAGCAGTTGGTGGGGTTAAGGCGCTTGATAATGTTGTTGGTTTTTCAAAAGCTGTTTGGACGGATTGGACGCCGTCAAGCTGGGAAGTGTATAGCAAGGCTGTGCCAAAACTTACTAAACTTGAGGATTTTGGTGAAGCTGAGGTTGGCACTTTTAGCGTTGAAAAGGTGCTTTCTTTAAAGCCAGACTTGCTTATTTTGGGTGCGTGGCAATGGCAGATTTTGGAATTTGATCTAGAGCCTGTTATTGAAGCTGGTATTCCTATCGTTGTGCTTGATTATAACCGCGAAAAAGTCGAGCTTCACGCGCAAAGCACAAGGATATTAGGACAAATTACAGGCGAGGAAAAAAGAGCTGAAGAGCTTGTAAAATGGTATGAAGGCATAGCTAAAGATGTAAGTGATCGTATAGCTAAAGCAAAGCCAAAAAAACAAAAGATTTATATTGAGTTTGGTAACAAAGGACCAAGTGAGGCTGGCATTACTTATGGTAAGGATATGTGGGGCTCACTCATTGACTTAGCTGGTGGAGAAAACATAGCTGCACCTTTTGTAGCTCAGTGGTCGCCTATCAATCCAGAACAAATTTTAGTTGCAAAGCCAGATGTCATCATGATCGCAGGACGCGAAACAGAGCTTAAGAAAAATAAAGAAGCTATGGTTATGGGAATTCATATTGATGAAAAAGAAGCCCTAAAAAGACTTGATGCGTATAAAAAACGTCCAGGCTGGAGTGCTTTACCAGCTATAAAAGATGACCGTTTATATGGACTTTACATGGGAGCAAGCAGAACCTTAGCTGATGCAAGCATGATACAATATCTTGCAAAGGTTATGTATCCAGAGCTTTTTAAAGACATAGATCCACTTAAAACCTATGTTGATTTTCATAAAAAATACTTACCTATAGTACCTGAAGGAACTTTCATACTTAAAGCAAGTGAGTAAGAATGAAGTTTTTTCTTTGCTTTTTAGTTTTGGCGTTTTCTTTGCAGGCTAAAGAGCTTGTGATTGAGGATATTTTAGACAGGCAGGTGCGTGTTAACTTGCCTGCTAAACGCATGGTTTTAGGCTTTTATTATACTGATTTTTTAGCTGTTGGTAAAAAAGAAGCTTTTGATAGAGTTGTTGGCTTTGTAAAAGATGCTTGGGCGGTGTATATGAGCGAAAATTATGAGGCTTATAAAAGCATTATCCCTCGCCTTGAAAAGCTTGCAGATGTGGGCGATCCTCAATTTGGTACTTTTAGCATAGAAAAGCTTCTAGCCTTAAAGCCTGATCTTTTTGTCATAGCTGATTGGCAATATGAGCTTATCAAGGAGCATTTACCCTTACTTGAAAAGCAAAATATCCCTGTAATCGTGCTTTCTTATAATAAAGAAAGTTACGATCAGCACGCTAAAAGCACTGAAATTTTAGGCTTGATTTTAGATCAAAAACAAAGAGCAAAGCAGATCAATGCCTTTTATAAAACAAGGCTTGATGAGGTGCAAAGTCGCATTGCTAAAGCTGGACTTAAAAAGCCTAAAATTTATATAGAATTTGGCAATAAAGGAGCAAGTGAGCTTAGCTTTACTTATGGAAATGATATGTGGGGTGCTTTGATAAACTTAGCTGGAGGGGATAATATAGCTCGTAATTTAGTGCAAAAATGGGCAGTGATTAATAACGAGCAAATCATCGCTTCAAATCCTGATGTAATCATCATCACCGGAAGAGAAAGAGAGCTTCACACCAACAAAGAGGCTATGGCAATGGGCGTTTATATAGAAGAAAGTGAGGCTTTAAGACGTTTGTTTCATTTTAAAGAGCGCATTGGCTGGGCGGATTTAAAGGCGGTAAAAAATGAAAGATTGTTTGCAGCTTATCATAGAGCCTCAACGACTATGGCTGATATAGCCTCAGTTGAGTTTATCGCTAAAATGCTTTATCCACAGCTTTTTAAGGATATAGATCCAAACAAAACTTATGAAGACTTTCATACACTTTTTATGCCTTTTATGCCAGAAGGAACTTATTATATAGGAGGCATTGCTAAATGAAAATGAGCAAAGATGAACACATAGCAAAAAGCCTAAAAGCTCACCGAAAAAGAGAGCTTAAAAGATTTTATATCATACTTGGCTTTTTAATCATAGCCTTTATTTCTATGGTGTTTGATATAGCTACTGGTCCAGCTTGGCTAAAGCCAGGCGAGGTTGTAGAGGCTATATTTGCTCAATTTACTCAAGAAGAAATTGATAGCACGACTATGGCTATAGTGTGGGATTTAAGGCTTCCTATTGCTTTGATGGCTTTGGTTGTTGGAGCTGCACTTGGGGTTGGTGGGGCTGAAATTCAAACCTTGCTTAACAATCCTATGGCAAGCCCTTATACTTTGGGACTTGCAGCAGCAGCTGGTTTTGGGGCTTCTTTGGTTATAGCCTTTGGAACAGCTGATATATCTTTGCTTTGGGCTGTGCCTGTGGGAGCTTTTATCATGACTATGCTGAGTGCTTGCGTGCTTTTTGGTTTTGCAAGTTTAAGAAGGTTTGATTCATCAACCCTTGTGCTTGTAGGCATTGCGCTTTTGTTTTTGTTTCAATCCATGCTTTCTTTGGTGCAGTTTCTCTCAAGCCCTGAAATTTCTCAGCTCATACTTTTTTGGCTCTTTGGCTCTTTACAAAAGTCAAATTGGACAAATTTACCTGTGGTAGCTATCATATCAGCTTTTTGCATAAGCTTTTTACTTCTTGATAGCTGGAAGCTAACCGCTCTTAGATTAGGCGAGCAAAGGGCTAAGGCTATGGGCGTAAATTTAAACGCTCTTAGACTTCGCACCCTCTTTTTTGTCTCTGTGATGACAGCTACTGCCATTTCTTTTGTTGGGGTTATTGGTTTTATAGGGCTTGTTGCACCTCATATAGCACGCACCTTAGTTGGGGAAGATCAACGCTTTTTCTTGCCTGTTTCTATGTTTTGTGGGGCAGCTTTTTTAAGTATAGCTTCAGTGCTTTCTAAGGTGATTATCCCCGGAGCTTTGTTTCCTGTGGGTATAGTTACTTCTTTTGTGGGCGTGCCATTTTTCTTTTGGATCATACTTTCAAAAAGGAAGGGTTTATGTTAAGGCTTGAAGATTTAAGTATTCACAGAGGAACACTATGCGTAGCTGATAAGCTTTGTGCTGAGTTTCAAAGGGGTAAGGTTTATGCCATACTTGGACCAAATGGGGCTGGTAAAAGCTCGCTTTTATCAACACTTTTTGCTGAACTTTCTTTTAAGGGTAAAATTTCATTTAAAGATGAAATTTTAAGTTTTTCAAATCATTTTGCTTGGAAGAAAAAAATCGCTTATATGCCTCAAGATAGTAATGTTGATGCAAGTTTGAGTGCTTTAGAGGTGGTGCTTTTGGGCTTGCTTGATAGTTTGGGTATGGTTTTAAGTGATGAACAGATAAAAAAAGCTCTTGAGGTCATGGATAGTCTTGGGATTTTGCACCTTGCTGATAAGGATATTTTAAATTTAAGTGGGGGGGCAAAGACAAATGGTGATGTTTGCTTCTGTTTTGATTAAAAGTCCTGAAATTTTGCTCTTAGATGAGCCTGTATCTGCACTTGATATGCATCATCAATGCGTTTTACTTGAAAGTGTGAGAAAAAGCACTTATGAAAAGGGGCTTTTAACCATTATGATTTTGCACGATCTTTCCCTAGCTGCGCAGTTTGCTGATGAAATTTTAATCTTGCATGATGCAAAGATTAGGGCAAAAGGCGAGGCAAAAGAGGTGCTTAAACGCGATATTATAGAGCCTATTTATCGCGTAAGGGCTGATATTTTTAAAGATGATGATGGTAAGCCTATAGTGCTTGCTAAAGCAGCAATTTAAACACATTTTAAAAGGAGAAAAAATGAAAAAATACTTACTTGCTTTATCAGCAGTAGTGGTGCTTTGCCTTGGTGCAAATGCTAAAAATCATGAGGTAAAAATGCTTGATGTTAATAGTGAAGGAACTATGGTTTTTGAGCCTGGTTTTTTACAGATTGAGCCAGGCGATAGTGTAACTTTCGTGCCAACACATAAAACCCACTGGGCAAAAAGTGTAGTGATCCCTGAAGGAGCAAGCAAATTTGAAAGTAAGCTTGATGAAAAAGCAACTTTTACCTTTGACAAGGAAGGCGTATATATCTATGAATGCCCACCGCACAAGATCATGAATATGATGGGTATCATTCAAGTTGGAAAAGCTACAAATTTAGAAAAAGTGAGACTTGCTATCCCAAAACTTGAAAAAAGAGCCAGCGAAAATAAAGGCAGACTTGAAAAGTATGCTAAGCAAATCAAAGAATGATTTTGTAATACTAACTTGCAAAGCCTACGAGCAGGGTAATGCTGCCTTGCAGGGCTTGCAAGCTTGTCTTGTAAATTTAGGCTTTAAGGCTAGGCTTGAAACCTGGCAGAAGCTTGACTTTGCAAGATTAGATGAAAAAAGTGTGCTTTTGCCTTTGGCGGTGTGGGATTATAGTCTTGATTTTAACGCCTTTTTAAAGTTTTTAAAGACTTGCGAGCAAAAGGGAATTTGCATACAAAATGAACTTTCACTCATCAAGACAAATATTAATAAAATTTATCTCAAACGCTTGCAAAATGAGAATTTAGCCTTGCCACAAAGTTTATTTTTGCTCGAAAATGAAAAGCCTTTTTGGCAAGAACACATTCAAGCTTTTAAGCAAAATACCGGGCTAAAAGAGCTCATCATCAAGCCTTTAATCGGACAAAGTGGCTATAAGGTAAAGCCTTTGGCTGAATGTAAAGACTTAAACAAAGAGTATGAAAATGGGGCTTTGGTGCAAGAGTTTATCTCTGGTATAAGCGAATTTGGTGAATTATGCCTTATCTTTTTTAAGGCTGAGTTTTGCTACGCGATTAAAAGAGAAGTGCCAAAGGGCGAGTTTAGAGCAAACTCAGCCTATAATGTCATCATCAAGCCTTGTGAAAATGTGCCAAAAGAGGCTTTAAACTTAGCCTTAAAAGCCGTGCAAAGCCTTGCTAAAAGCAGCCTTTATGCAAGGGTTGATTTGTTTTATGATGGGAAAAACTTTCTTATTAATGAACTTGAGCTTATAGAGCCAAGCTTGTATTTTGATTTTTGTGAAAACTCATATAAAAGCTTTGTTAAAGCCTTGCTTGAGCGTTTGAATTAGCCTACTTAAAAAGCTCGCCGTGCTTTTCATAATGCGTAACTTTTGTAAGCTCATTTTTTTCATCGACAAAAACAACCTTTGGCTTAAATTCAGCCGCTTCTTTTTCATCAAGATTTGCATACGCCATAATGATGATTTTATCGTGAAGTTGCACTAAGCGAGCAGCTGCTCCATTAAGACAAATTGCTCCTTTTTCTTTGCTTGCGATTGCATAAGTTTCAAACCTCTCGCCGTTGTTGATATTAACAACTTGCACTTTTTCATACTCAACGATCCCGCTTGCTTTAAGCAAATTCTCATCTATGCTAATGCTTCCTACATAATCAAGTCTTGCTTCATTAACCACTGCGCGATGAATTTTAGCCTTAAGTAGTGTTATTTGCATGCTAAATCCTTCAATAAAAAATTATCGATCAAACGAGTTTTGCCTATAAAAACAGCGATAGCTCCTAAAACTTCATCTTTTATCTGCGTTAAGTCTTGCAAGTTTTTACAATCTACTAAATGAATATAATCAATCCTTGCCAAAGCTTCTTTTTCAAGCTCTTCTTGCATAGCTTTTTGCACTTTTTGGGCATTTTTTTCTCCTTGCAAGATGAGCTTTTCACCTAAGAAAATCGCCCTTGAAAGCACAAGAGCAGCTTTTCTTTCAGTCTCATTTAAATACACATTTCTTGAACTTTTTGCTAAGCCATCGCTTTCTCTGATAATAGGACAAATTTCAAGCTTAACATTCATATTTAAATCCTCTATCATATGAGCTACGATAAGGCATTGCTGGGCGTCTTTTTGTCCAAAATACGCTTTATTTGGCATAATAATATGAAAAAATTTCATCAAAACCGTGCAAACCCCTCTAAAATGCCCCTCTCGTTTTGCCCCGCAAAGCTTGTCGTTTAAGGAATTCATATCCACAAAGGTGCTAAAGCCTTTTGGATACATTTCATCAACGCTCGGGCAAAAAAGCACATCAACGCCGTTTTGCTCGCAAAGCTTTGTATCTTTTTGCAAATCCCTTGGATAAGTGCTTAAGTCTTCATTTACCCCAAATTGCATAGGATTGACAAAGATACTTAGCACGACTTTATCATTTGCTTTTGCAGCTTTTACAAGGCTTAAATGCCCTTCATGTAAATAGCCCATTGTTGGCACAAAGCCTATGCTTAAGTTCTCTTTTTGCCACATTTTGCTAAGTTCTTTCATCTCTTTTATGGAAGTGATAACTTGCATGATTTTTCCTTTTTAATACAATTTTTCAAACATATCATCATCGCCACTAAAACTAAACTCAGCACTTGGAAAGGTGCCTTGTTTGACTTCTTTGATATATGCTTGTATGCCTTCTTTTGGATTTAAATTGGCAAATTGTTTGACAAATTTAGGCTTAAAGCCAGTATTTATACCTAAAAGATCGTGATAAACCAAAACTTGTCCATCACAATGCGCCCCAGCTCCTATGCCAATGACAGGTATTTTCAAACTTTGCGTGATTTTTGCTGCAAGTTTGCTTGGCACACACTCTAAAAGCACCATACTTGCTCCTAATTCTTGAGCCAATCTTGCATCATCAAGAAGTTTTTGAGCACTTTGCAAGCTTTTTCCTTGCACCTTATATCCACCCAAAGCATTAATAGCTTGTGGGGTTAAGCCAAGATGGACGCAAGTTACAATCCCAGCTTCGCTTAAAGCCTTAATCACGCTTGAAATTTCTCTTCCACCTTCTATTTTTACGCCGTTTGCTCCTGCTTCTTTCATAAATCTTGCTGCGTTGATTAAAGCATCATAACTTGAGCTTTGATAAGACATAAAAGGCATATCAGCTAAGATAAAAGCGTCTTTTGCTCCCTTGCTTACAGCTTTTGTAAAAAGAAGCATTTCCTCCATACCCACACTTAAGGTGCTCTCATGTCCTAAGATCACCATCGCTAAAGAATCCCCAACAAGGATAATATCAACACCAGCCTCATCTAAAGCCTTTGCACTAGGGTAATCATACGCGCTTACCATAGTGATTTTATCGTTTTGCTCTTTTTGTTTGAAAAAATTCAAAATCGTCTTTTTCACAACTCGTCCTTAAAAAAATATGTGTAATTATAAATCTTTTTAAGCAAATATGAAAGTAAAAATTTTTACTATTTTTGTGTATCATAAAATAAATGCAAACAAATAAAGGAGAAAGTATGAAAAAAGAACTTGAAATTTTAAGCACAAGGTATTCGTGCCGCGAATTTTTAGATACTAAGCTTTCAAGTGAGGATTTAAGGCAAATTCTAGAGATCGCAAGGTTAAGTCCTAGCAGTCTTGGGCTTGAGCCTTGGAAATTTATCTTGACTGAGGATAAAGTAAAGTTGCAAGAACTTGCACAAATTGCAAATAAGCAAATTCATGTAGCCCAAGCAGCAGCTGTTATCATCATCGTTTCAAGGCTTGATTTTCCTCAGTATTTTGAAAGTAAATTAAGAAAAAGAAAGATGAGTGAAGCTGAGTTAAATATGCGTTTAAAAACCTATCAGCCTTTCTTAGAAGGTATGAATGAGGATCAAAAGCTTGCTTATGCTAGAGAGCAAGCTCACATCGCACTTGCAAGCATACTTTATGCGGTAAATGCTTTGGATATAGGCACTTGCACTATAGGCGGTTTTGATAAAAAGGCTTTAAATGATTATCTTAAACTTGATACAAATAAAGAACAAGCTAGCCTTATGATCGCACTTGGCAAAAAAGCCAGCACACAAATTCCAGAAAAAACGCGTTTTGATTTTGATGAAGTGGTGCGTTTTTTATAAATTTTAATTTTTATCCTAAAATCCAGCAAAAGTTTTGAAATTTAAGCATTGAAAGACTTTAAAAAGGCTGGATTTTTTTTACTTAAGTATTTACTTTATCAAAATCTAAATTTTTATATTTTCCTTCAAAACCTTTTAAAATAGGCTTATTATCAAAATAAAACAATTTTTATATGTAATAAAAAGCTAATCAAGAGTAAATTAATCCTTAAGAAAACTTTAAATAAAGTTAATGTATGATTAACAAAAATCTTATCAAAAAAGGAGGGTGCTTGGAAAAATTAGATAAAAATGAAAGCTCTAGTAGCATTTTTAGCATTTTTCTTGTTTTGCTTTTTGTGCTTTTTGCGTTGGGATTTTATACCTTTTATAATGCAAAAGGAATCTCGTATTTTTCAAACGCAAGCGAAGCCTGTAATAACTGCCACATTATGAATGATGTGTATGCTGATTACTTGAAAGCTCCGCACTCAAAGAAAATCGCAGGAGAGCCAAGAGCAAGCTGTAATGATTGCCATTTGCCACATAGTTTTGTTGATAAATGGATCGCTAAGGCTGAAAGTGGTGTAGGACATGCTTATGCTTTTACCTTTAAGCTTAATGATTTGCCAGCAAATTTAAGTGCAAATGAAAAAAGCAAGGCTATGGTGCAGGACAATTGCGTAAGGTGTCATGCTGATTATGTTGGCGTTGTGATTAACGCTACGACCAATCCACATAAAGACAATACGCTTAAATGTGTATCCTGTCACGCAGGTGTTGGTCACAAAAGAGGATTTTAAACTTACAAGGAGGAATGAATGAATAAAAAGTTATTAAGTGCGATTGTAATTGTTATCGTTTTGATCGCTGGGGTGCTTTATCTTAATAGTGATATCACCAAAAAACAAAACGAAGGGGTTGGAGGGATACTCTCTAAGGATTTAGTCGAGTTAAGTGATGATAATCCAACTTTTGATCATTGGGGTAAAAACTTCCCTGATTATTTGGATATGTATCTTACCGTTGAGACAGAAAAGCCTATAGCTACTGAATTTGGTGGAAATTTGGCGTATTCAAAGCTTATCCGTTATCCACAGCTTACTGTGCTTTGGGCAGGTTATCCTTTCTCTCTTGATGCAAATGAAGAAAGAGGGCACTTCTGGATACAAGTTGATCAAATGGATACAGCAAGAAATAATAAAGATTTCTTAAATGCTCACGGCTTTAAAGCTTTTGGCGGACAACCAGCTGCCTGTATGAATTGTCATAGTGGTTGGACTCCTTGGCTCTTAAACAATACTGCAAAAGGTGATTGGGTAGCGTTTAACTCAGCAAAATATTGGACTATGATCAAAACCGTTCCAGCAGTAAATGGCTATGCTGAAAACTCAGCCGAACACTCAGGACCACATGGAGGCAAAAGAATGGGCGTAACTTGTGCGGATTGTCACAATCCAAACGATATGAGCTTAAGACTTACTCGTCCAGCAGCGATTAATGCTCTTGTTTCAAGAGGTTATGAAAAAGACCCAGTAGCTGGCATTAAGGCTACTCGTGAAGAGATGAGAACCCTTGTTTGCTCACAATGCCATGTTGAATACTACTTCAAACCAACCGGTACAAAGGTAAAAACTATAGGCGAAACCATAGCACAAGATCCAAGCAAAAAATGGTTTGATGGCACTCAAAAAACTTATGATGAGTTTGATTCTTTAAGAGATGGCAATCAATTCACAGAAATTGAAGTTGCGGGTATAGAACTAGCATTTCCTTGGAGTGAATGGAAAAAAGGACAGCCATTTAGGATAGAAATGTTTGATGATTATTATGACAAAGTGCGTGCAAACTTTGATAAAGATTGGGCTCACAAACTTAGTGGTGCGCCTATGATTAAAATTCAACACCCAGAAAGCGAGCTTTACAGCGGTGGCGTGCATGCAGCAAATGGCGTTTCATGTGCGGATTGTCATATGCCTTATATCAGAAAAGGTGCGAAAAAACTTACTCAACACAATGTAACTTCACCTTTACAAGATATCAACGCAGCGTGCAAGACTTGCCATACTCAAAGCGAAGATTATCTAAAAGCTCAAATTTTAGATATTCAAAAATCAGTAGCGTATGATTTAAGAAGTGCTGAGTATGCAACAGTAAGTCTTATCATGGATATTAAAAACCTTAGAGAGCTTTTAGGTGCTAAGGCTGAGTATCAAACAGATGGCAAGGCTGATCAGGCAAAAATTTCAGCTACGCTTAAAGAGGTGTTAGAACTTCACAGAAAAGCTCAAATGAGAGGCGATTTTGTAGGTGCTGAAAACTCAACAGGCTTTCACAACCCAAGAGAAGCTTCAAGAATGCTTTTACAAGCTGTTGAAATGGCAAGAGAAGGACAAACCAAACTCGTGCAAATCGCTGCAGCTAATGGTATAAATGACTTTAAAACCTCAAATCTTGGTTTTGAAGATATACAAAAGCTCAATCCGGGCGAAATTCGCTATAAAGTGGATATGAACGGACATAAAGCAGGCGATAGATACTATCAACACGAAGAGATTAACGGCAACCCGCCAGCTGAATATCTTGAGTTTGATAAAAACACTAAGCCATATAATTATCAAGTGATTGATAAATACTAAAATTAAAGCCCCACTTCGGGGCTTTTATATTTTTAACTTGCTATTTTTCTTGTTTTTTATATTGATTTAAACTTATTTTTTTGCTGTTCGCTTTTAATGAATTATCATTATTTGTTACATTTTGTTTATTAAAAAATATTAAATTTTGATACATAAAATGAAAGGATTTTGATATGAATAAAAATAAATTTTTTCGTCAAATTCATATTTATGTGAGTTTATTTTTCTTGCCACTTGCTTTGATGTATGCTATTACAGGTATAGCTTATATCTTTGGAGCAAATCAAGATATAGGACTTAAAGAACAAAGCTTTAGCGTAAAACAAACGCTTACTATAGGCAAAGAAAAAGAAGAACTTCTTACTTTGCTTAAAGAGCTCAAACTTAAAATTCCAAGTCATACCGAGCTTAAAAATGATAAAAGAGAAGGTGGTATGAGTATGGGTGGGGTGCATTATAGTGTAAATATCAAGCAAGAAAGTGATCAAGTTATTATTACTACAAAAGAGCGAAGTTTGCTTGGCGATATGATCATGCTTCATAAGGATAAGGGCAAATGGTATTTTGCTGTGCTTTCTGTGGGTTTTGGACTAGCTTTGATCACTCTTTACATCTCAGGGCTGATGATCACGCTTGTAGCGATGAAAAAAGACAGGCAAAAACAGCTTCTAACCCTTGCTTTTGCTTTTGTGATAACTTTTATCTTAGCCTATCTTAGCTTATAACACAGCTTCTTTAGGCTTTTTGAGCTTAAGAAATATTTAAATTTCTTTATTGTTTTTTGGTATGTTTATTTTGCTTTTGGGTTAAAAATAAAGTTAGCGGATTTAAGCCCCTTGAGTTTTTTAAGTTAAATTCAAGCTAAATTCGTTATAATTACAGCTTTAAAACTACAAAGGACAGATGGGTGAGTGGCTGAAACCACACCCCTGCTAAGGGTGCAGATCTTAACGGGTCTCGAGGGTTCAAATCCCTCTCTGTCCGCCACCTTCAAGGCTCTTATGAAACGATACGCAAACTCCAAACGCCTTATAAACAATGTCAAGTCTTTTTTAAATCTTAAGCCTTTTATACTAGGTGTTAAGGTTGATAAAGCAAGTGTATTTTATGGTTGGGGGCGTAAGAATTCTGGACTTTGGGCGCTAAAACAAGCTCAAAGATATAAGGCTAAATTTGAGCTTTTAGAAGATGGTTTTTTACGCTCTGTTGGTTTAGGGCTTGAGCATTCGCCTAGTTTTAGTCTGGTGCGTGATGATGTGGGAATTTATTATGATGCTACCTCGCCTTCAAGGCTTGAAAACATACTCAATGAATATGATTTTAAACAAGATGAAAATTTGCTTAAAATCGCTCAAAAATCCATACAGCTTATCAAAAAATACGAACTAAGCAAATACAATAACGCACTTGATTTACCAGCTGATTTTTTTAAAAAAACAAAGCAAAAACGCATTTTAATCATCACTCAAAGTGCAAATGATGCGTCCTTAAAATACGGCTTAGCCTTGCAGTTTAGCACCCAAGAGATGATAAATGATGCTATAAAAGAAAATCCAAACGCTCAAATTTATATAAAAATTCACCCAGATGTGTTGAGTAAAAAGAAAAAAGCTGATTTTGACTTTGATAATTTGCCCCCAAACTGCACTTTACTTAAAGAAAATTTTAATCCCATAGCCTTGCTTAAGCATTTTGATAAGGTTTATACAAAGACTTCTCAAATGGGCTTTGAAGCCTTGCTGTGTGGTTGTGAGTGCGTGTGTTATGGCTTGCCCTTTTATGCGGGCTGGGGTTTAACTACAGATAAACTTGTCTGCGCTCGTCGCAAGAAAAAGCTTACACTTGAGGAGCTTTTTGCAGGAGCGTATATACTTTATAGCGAGTATTTCAATCCCTACTCACAAGAAAAAAGCGATATTTTAGATACGATAAACTCGCTTTACAAGTATAAAACGATCGAGCAAATAAATTCAAATACTTTGTTTTTCCTAGGTTTTTCACTTTGGAAACGCCCTTTTATCAAGCCTTTTTTTAAGGCTAAAAAAAACAAGCTCATTTTTTTAAATTCCCTTAAAAAGCCCATAAATTTTAAAGATAATGATAAGCTTTTTGTGTGGGGAGCAAGTTTTAGTGATGAAAAGATCAAAGAAGTTTTTGGCGAAAGGGTGCGAATTTTTAGAGTTGAAGATGGCTTTATCCGCTCGGTTTCTTTGGGTTCTGATTTGACGCGCCCTTTTTCTTTAGTGGTTGATAGCAAAGGGCTTTATATCGATCCAAGCAAGGAAAGTGATTTAGAATACCTCTTGCAAAATTATGAGTTTGATCAAAGTCATATTAAAAGAGCGCAAAAAATCATCGCAAAGATCATTAAACACAAATTCTCAAAATACAACAACGATTTTCATAAAAATATAAAATTTAACGCCAAAGAAGGACAAAAAATCCTCCTCATCGCCGCTCAAGTTGAAGATGACGCTTCTATGTTACTTGGTGGCTTTAACTTAAGCACTCAAGAGCTTATCAAGCAAGCAAGGCTTGAAAACAAAGATGCTTATATAGTCTTTAAACCCCACCCTGATGTGCTAAGTGGCAACAGAAAAGGGCTAAAAGATGAAAAAATCATACTTGAGTATTGTGATGAGATTGTAAGTGATGTGAGTTTGCATTCTTGCTTAGATAGCGTTGATGAGGTGCATACTATCACTTCAACCGTTGGTTTTGAGGCGATTTTAAGAGCTAAAAAAGTGGTGGTGTATGGACTTCCTTTTTATGCTGGCTGGGGCTTAAGTATAGATAAACTTGTCTGTGCTCGTAGAAAGCGAAAGCTTAGCCTTGAAGAGCTTGTCGCAGGAGTTTTGCTTATATATCCAAGATATATCAATGCTAAAGATAAAGAACTTTGCGAGTTTGAGCCAGCCTTTAAGAGTTTGCTTGAGCTTCAAAATGCGTATTTTTCTAAAAAATGGCTGAGGTTTTTGCTGACTTTAAGAAATACTAGCCTAAGAAAGATAAGGCGAGTGTATGAATACTTTTTCATAAAAAATTAAATTTGACTTGGAAAGTCTCCTTAATAAATTCTTGCATTAAAGCCAAGATAGAGCATAAAGAAAATTTAAAAAAATGTCGCTTTTTAGACTTTATTTCAAGTTAAATTTTTATTTTTTTGTTATAATTAAAATTTTGTAAAAATCAATATTTTATTTCAAAAATATAGGGCGAGGATACATTAGTCATTATGAATTTTAAGCAAAAGATGAAAGAATTTGCTGGTAAAAATGTTCTTTTATTGCAAGGTCCAATCGGTCCTTTTTTCAGCAAGCTCGCAAAAAAACTCAAACAAAATGACACTAGGGTATTTAAGCTTAATTTTAACGGCGGAGATAAGTTCTTTTATCCTTTTAACGCTCATAAGTATAAAGGCGAGCTTAAAAATTTCAAAACCTTTTTTAAAAATTTTTGCAAAGAACACAAGATCGATTATATCATCACTTACAATGACTGCCGTCCTTTGCATAGCATAGCTATAAGGGCTGCTAAAAGCCTTAAAATAGGCGTTTATATCTTTGAAGAAGGCTATCTTCGCCCAAATTTCATCACTTTTGAGAAAAACGGCGTTAATGCAAATTCTCAGCTTCCTAGGGATAAGAATTTTTATCTTGATCTTGAAATTCCTGTAAGTGCTGCGAATAAGAAATTTGAGGGTGCTTTTGAGTGCATGGCATTTTTTGCTTTTTGGTATTGGCTTTTTGCTTTTTTGCTGGCTCCATTTTACAATAACCGCTTACATCATCGTTCTTTAAGTCCTCTTGAACTTATCCCTTGGATACGAGCTTTTTATAGGAAATTTTGGTATAAATTGAGTGAAAAAAAGACGAATGAAGAGCTTAAAAAGCTCAAAGGGAAGTATTTCGTCGCTGTTTTGCAGGTATTTAATGATACACAAATTTTAAAGCATTATAAGGGCAGGAGTGTCGAGCATTTCATCATTCAAACGCTAAGTTCTTTTGCTTTAAATACTAGAGATAAACACTGCCTTGTATTTAAGCATCATCCTATGGATAGGGGTTATACTCATTATGGTGCTTTGATAGATAGGCTTTGTAGGCAATACAAGCTTGAAGGAAGAGTGTTTTATATACACGATGCTCACTTACCAAGTCTTTTAAACGATGCTTTGGGTTGTGTGGTGGTGAATTCAACCGTAGGGCTTTCAGCCTTGTATCATAACTGCCCGCTTAAGGTGTGCGGTAAGGCATTTTATGATATAGAGGGCTTGAGCTATCAAAAACCTTTAGATATATTTTGGAAAGAAGCCCATGCGTTTAAGCCAAATTATAAACTCTATACAAATTTTAGAAGCTATCTCATACAAAACAATCAAATCAATGGCAATTTTTACAAAAATTCTTTTTTAGATCTTTAACAATAAACTCGCAAGATCACTATAAATTAGGCTTTTTTGCTCTTATAAATGTTAGGAATTGATTAATTAATTTTAGTTAAATTCTTAAAAAAACAAAGAGCTATAATGCAAAAAAGAGATATTTTCTACATAGCAGGATATGATCCAAGAGGCTTTAGATATTATTATTTAATGTTTAAAAAAAATTTAGCCTTTTATGAAAAAATGGCACAAAAAAAATTCATACTCTCTAAGAATAAACAAGAAAGTAAATTCCACACTTCTTGGAGTATTCAAGGTGAAAATTCGCAAAATTATTATCATTTTTTAGCATGGAATGACATAGTCAAGGCAAATTGGCATAAAAATATCTTTTCTATACTTGCCGATGCTTTTGATTTTTTTAAAATTTATGTGATTACGGGCTTGTTTGTGCGTTTTGCAAAGGCGTGCAAAGCCCCTTTAGTAGCTGGATTTTATCCATTTTTTTATGTGCTTTTTAGTTATTTGTTTATCTTTGCTTTGATCTTTTTGAGCTTTAAACCTATAACAAATTTAAGTCATGAGATTGTAGCTGTGATATTTTCCTTGCTTGTGCTATATTTTTCAAGCAAGCTTATTTTTAAGATAGGCAATAAAACAGCGGCATTTTGGCTCTCGCGAATCTGTGCGTTTTGTTCTCGTTGGGCTAGAGGTGAGATTAAAGATATTGACGCAAGAACGGCTGAATTTGCTAAAATTGTTTTTAAAACCTTGAAAGCAAACGCACAAAAAGAAAATTACGAACTCATACTTTGCGCACATAGTGTAGGCACGATTTTAATCATCAATGTGCTTGCAGACTTGATTAAGCAAAGCCTTGATGAAAATATCCCTTTTGATAAGCTTAAGGTGCTTACTTTGGGCGAATGCGTGCCTTTGATGAGCTATCATAAACATGAGAATTTATACAAACAAAATCTTGCCTTTTTAGCTCAATTTAAGCTTATTTGGTTTGATTTTACTTCCAAGATTGATGGAGCATGTTTTTATAAGGTTGATTTTTTTAAAACAAGCGGAGTTGAGGATATGCAGATTGCGCCTTCTTTTCTTTCCACACATTTTTATAAGCTTTATAGCAAAGAAGAATACGCTAAAATAAGACGTGATTGGTATAGAGCCCATTTTTTATATTTAGAAGCAAGCCAGCACAAAGGCGAATATGACTTTTTTGCTTTTGTGCTTGATGAAAATTTGCTTGAAAACAAAATCAAAGCGAGGTAAAACACTATGGCACAATGTCCTTTCTATCCAAAACCCCACAAAAACAAGGCATCAAATTTAATGACTTTTTTGCTCAAACGCAGATCATGGCTTGATGGACTATATGAGAGAAGTTATAGTATGCAAACAGGCAGGGTAAAAATGCCTGGCTTTGATCTTTTTGTGGTGAATAATCCCCAAGAAGTAAAAAAAATCATGGTAAGTGAGGTCAAAGAATTCCCAAAAAGTGAGCTTTTGCACCGCCTTTTAGAGCCGCTTTTAGGACAAAGCATTTTTACCACAAATGATGAGGTGTGGAAAAAACAAAGAGAGCTTTTGCGTCCAAGCTTTGAGATGACAAGGATAGATAAGGTTTTTGAGCTTATGAGTGCAGCAGCTAGGGACTTAATCACTCGCCTTGAAAAGCAGCTTGACAAGCAAGCAGATGGCATTATCGAAGTTGATGAGGAGATGACCTTTGTGACAGCTGATGTGATTTTCCGCACTATAATGAGCGAAAAACTTGATGAGCAAAAAGGTAAAATCATACTTGATGCCTTTGTGACTTTTCAAGAACAAAGCGTGCGAACAGCGATGAGACAAATGTTTTGCTTTCCAAAATGGCTTTCAAATTTACTTGGTGAGAAAAAACGTTTAGAAGCTGGAGAAGTGATAAGAAAGGTGCTTAGCGACATCATCAAGCCTCGCTATGAAGAAGAAAACAAGGGTTTAGCAGGAGAGAGAAATGATATTTTAGCTTCTTTGCTTAAGGTTGTTGATAGCGATACAAATGAGCGTTTTTCTTTTAAGGAAATCCTTGATCAAGTTTCCATGCTCTTTTTAGCAGGACATGAAACCACGGCAAGTTCTTTAACTTGGACCTTATATCTGCTTTCTTTATATCAAGATGAGCAAGAAAGAGCTTATAAGGAGTTAAAAGAAATTCTACAAGATGAAAAAGAGCCAAAAATCGAGCATATTAAAAAGCTTAAATGGCTTAATTACTGCTTTAAAGAGGCATTAAGGCTTTATCCACCGGTTGGATTTTTTGCTAGAAGTGCTAGAAAAGATACGCAAATTCGTGATAAAGAGGTTAAAAAAGGTTCAGGTGTGGTTGTCGCTCCCTGGCTCATACATCGCCACCGCAAAATTTGGCACAAGCCAGATGATTTTGATCCTTCAAGATTTGAAAAGCTTGAAAATAAAGACGCTTATATGCCTTTTGGTATGGGAGAAAGGGTGTGTATAGGGCAGGGCTTTGCTATGCAAGAAGCTATGATTATACTTAGTTATATTTTAAGCAAATATAAGCTAGAATTACAAGAAAATTTTATCCCAGATGTCGTTGGACGTCTTACTATACGCACGGCAAATGGAATGTATATCAAGTTTAGTAAAAGAAAGAGTGAATGAAAGAAAAGCTAGCTGGCACCTTGCTTTTATGTGCTGTGGTGCCTTTGTTTATCATAGGGTATATTTTTATCGTTTTTGTAGGAATTTTCATCAGTGTAGCAAGGGTGCGTCAAGGTGTGCGCGCTATGGATCATTTTGTCAATGCTACACTATTTAATGGCTATGCGTGGGAAAGCCTCTCTTCGCATGCGTGGCGAGAAAGAAAAAAAACTTGGGCTAAGGTGGTGATAAAAATCACTGATTTTTTTCAAAAAGATCATTGCAAGAGGGCTAATAAAAGAGAACAGCCCATTATCGATCTCATACTTAAAAAAGGACTTGACAAGCAAAGTATAGGTAAGCAAATTTAAAGCAATTTATAAAGTGCGAATCTTGGCTATCTCATCTCTTAAAGCGGCTGCTTTTTCAAACTCAAGTGCTTTAGCAGCTTCTAACATTTGCTTTCTTAGCTCTTTTGCAAGCTTTGCTCTTTCACTTGCTGGTATTTTTTCTAAGCTTTTGCCCTTGCGATAAATTTCAGCCTCATCAAGATCATTTTTAAGACTATCTTCTAGGTTTCTTTTGACTGAAGTTGGGGTGATATTATGCTTTTTATTATAAGCTTCTTGTAAGGCTCTGCGTTTGCTTGTGATGTCCATGGCTTCTTGCATGGACTTTGTGATTTTTTTGCAAAAGAGTAAAACCTTGCCATTGACATTTCTAGCTGCTCTACCCATGGTTTGAATAAGGCTTGTTGTACTTCTTAAAAAGCCTTCTTTATCAGCGTCCATTATAGCAATAAGGCTAACTTCAGGCAGATCAAGTCCCTCACGGAGCAAATTTATGCCTATGAGTATGTCAAAAAGCCCTGTTCTAAGCCCTCTTATGATCTCGTTTCGCTCGATAGCATCGATGTCAGAGTGCATGTATTTTACCTTTAAACCAAGCTCTATATAATAGCGGCTAAGTTCTTCAGCTAGCTTTTTAGTTAACACAGTAACTAAAACTCTTTCATTTCTAGCTATAACCTTTTTTGCCTCATCAAAGAGAATTTCAACTTGATTGTCGCTATCTTTTAGTTCTATTAAAGGATCAAGCAAGCCTGTTGGACGCATGATTTGCTCAAAGACTTGATTTTTGCTTAGTTCTAGCTCAAGGGGTGCTGGGGTTGCTGAAACAAAGAGAAATTGACAATTTTTGTTGATAAACTCATCAAACATTAAGGGGCGATTATCAAGGGCTGAGGGCAAGCGAAAACCATAATCTACTAAGGTTTGCTTCCTGCTTCTATCGCCTGCAAACATACCTCTAAACTGAGGCAAAGACACATGGCTTTCATCGACGATAACAAGGAATTTTCTATCATTTATATTAAGATAATCAAAGAGCGTATAAGGCGTATCTCCTGGCTTTAAGCCTGTTAAATGCAAAGCATAATTTTCAATGCCCTTACACATGCCCGTGCTTTCAAGCATTTCTAAGTCAAACTCAACCCTTTGTTTAAGACGTTGATACTCCACAAGTTTATTTTCATTTTCAAAAAAAGCTAGTCTGGAGGCAAGTTCTTTTTTAATGTCTTTAATAGCCTGTTTTAGCCTTACTTCACCAACGCTAAACTGGCTTGTTGGATAGAGTATAAATTTTTTAAGCCCTTTACCCTTTTTGTTTTCAAGCACATTGACATGATACATTCTTTCAAGCTCATCACCAAAAAACTCAAGCCTTACCACCTCATCTTCAAAATAAGCTGGATAAATATCTATAGTATCGCCATTTACTCTAAAATCAGCCCTATCAAAAAAGGCATCATTTCTTTTATAACCCATATCCACAAGCTTTTTTAAAAGCTCTTTTTGGCTAAACTTCATACCTTCTTCAAGGATTAAAACCATGCCTACATACTCATTTGGATTGCCTAAACCATAATTTGCTGAAACGCTGGCTATACAAAGCACATTTTCATAGCTTAAAAGTGAAGCTGTAGCACTTAAACGCAACCTTTCTAAGTCCTCATTTACTGAGCTATCTTTTTCTATGAAAACATCAGTGCGTGGGATATACGCTTCTGGCTGATAATAATCATAATAACTGATAAAATACTCCACAAAATCTTCTTTAAAAAAGCCCTTAAATTCACTATAAAGCTGGGCACACAAGCTTTTGTTATGGCTCATAATCAAGGTTGGCATGTTTAGTTTTTCAATCACATTTGCCATAGTAAAAGTCTTTCCACTGCCTGTAACACCGAGTAAGGTTTGGTATTTATTGCCTGCTTTTATGCTTTTAACTATACCTTCAATGGCTTGTTTTTGATCAGGGCTTGGGCTAAATTCGCTGGTGAGTTTCATAGACTTTTTTCCTTTTAAAAAGCCAAATTCTACAAAAAAATGCTTAAAATTTAAAACTTTTTTGCTACAATTAGAAAAATATTTTTCAAAAAGGCAAAATCAATGTATGATGATAAGATTATCAACACACTTACAGATAAGGTTAATGAGCTTTTAGAGCGTTATAACGAACTCGTAGAAACCTGCGATAATTTAAGAAATGAACTTGTGAGTGTAAAAGCTCAAAATGAAGCTAAAAGTAATGAAATTTTAAGACTTGAAGAAGAGCTAAAAAGCAAAAACATAGTCAGCGAAGATATTACTAAGAAAATAGAGGCTGTACTTGGCAAGTGATGGGATAAAAGAAGTCATCGTCAATGTTTCAGCAAAAGATTTTACCGTTCGTTGCGGGGAGGATTTTGCAAACTATCTTGAAACCGATATTGATCTTGTTTCAAATGGGACAAAAAAAATAGAACTCAAACAATTCGTTAATGCCTTTGTGAAGAAAAGTTATGATTATTATATGTTGCAAAAAGAACTTAATAAGCTTTTAAAAACGATCAACGAAACACCGCTAAAGTAAAATTTATGGCTTTTAAAAAAGCTTTTTCCCTGCTTGAACTTGTTTTAGTTATACTTATCTTAGCCTTGCTTGTGGGTATTGCTTTGCCGTATTTTCATCTTAACAAGCAAGATGCGAATTTATTGCGTTTAAAGGCTGATTTTACAACTATACAAAGTGCTTTAGCTTTTCATAAAAATCAAGATATTTTCACTCAAGCACAAAATTTAGCCGTGCTTGATGAAGCAAGTATAATGAATGAAAAGCAGACTTTATTTTATTGCTCTTTAAGTGAGATTAAGGCATGTAATGGGGGCGATTGTTGCACAAAAAGTGTGTTGGCAAGTCCAATTTATTCAAATTCTAAAGCATGGATGAAAACAGGAAAGCGAACCTATCGTTTTTATCTTAGTAGTAAAAGCTTTGTGGACTTTGTATATGAGCCTAGCACTATGAGTTTTGAGTGTGTAAGTTCAAGTATTTGTAAAGAGCTTTTATGAACTATTATGAACTTGCCATTATAGGCTCTTATCTTGATAATCTTACTTATGAAAGCGAGTTTGAATGCGAGCTTTTAAGCGAGGTAATCGTGCCTTTTGGCAAGCAAAATAAGCCTCATAGGGCTATCATTCTTAAAGAACTTTCAAAGCCAAATTTTATGACTAAGGCTATCATAGAAAAAACTGGACGCGTTTTAAGTAAGACTCAATTTGAGCTAGCTTGCTTTATAAGTTATTATTATACTTGCAAGCTTGGCTTTGTTTTGGCTTCTTTTGAGCTTTTAAAGCCCTATGAAACCAATGCTTTTAGCCCTTTAAAAAGCGTGAGTTTAAGTCCTTTGCAAAGCAAGGCTTATGATTTTTTACAAGCTCAAAGCTCAAGCCTTCTTTTTGCAGATACAGGCAGTGGAAAAACTGAAATTTACATAAAGCTTATTGAAAAATATATGCAAAAAGGCGAGCAAGCCTTGCTTTTAATGCCAGAAATTTCACTTACCCCACAAATGCAGAAACGTTTGAGTGTGTATTTTGAAGATAAATTCATCATGTGGCATTCAAAAATTTCAAAAAAGAAAAAAGATGAGGCTTTAAAAGCCTTGCAAAATGGTGAAATTTTACTTGTTGCTGGGGCAAGATCAGCTTTAAATTTACCCTTTCATAAACTAGGGCTTATCATCGTTGATGAAGAACATGATAATTCTTATAAGGCAAGCAACAAGCCTTATATCAATGCAAGGGATTTAGCTGTTTTTTTAGGACAAAAGCATGATATACAAGTGCTTTTAGGCTCAGCCACGCCAAGTTTAACCAGCTTTTATAAGCAAAAGCATTTTAGACTCAAAGGCACCTTTTATGAAAGTGAAAAAGAATTTATCTTTGATGAGAGTGATTTAGGGCTTTCAAGCCTTGTTTTAAGAGAGCTTAAAACAAGTTTAAGAGCAAAAAAACAAGCTGTGATTTTTCTACCAAGTCGTGCAAATTTCCGCCAAGTGCAGTGTAAAAACTGCGGTGAGAGGATCAAATGCCCATTTTGTAGCATAGCCATGAGCGTGTATAAAAATAAAAATCTTTTAAAATGCCATTATTGCTGCTTTGTAAAGCCTATAGATCAAATTTGCCCTCATTGTAAAGGCGTCATGCTTGAGGCAAGCAAGATAGGCACAGCAGAACTTTGCGAGCAATTAAAGCAGGCTTTAAGTGAGTTTAGCCCAAATATCGCTCAATTTGATCGCGATAAAATCACAAGTATGACTAAGCTTAATACTATACTTAAGGACTTTAACGAGCAAAAGATTGATATTTTAGTTGGCACTTCAATGCTGGCTAAAGGACATGATTATCATAGTGTGGATTTAAGCGTGATTTTAGGGCTTGATGAGTTTTTGTTTCGTCCCAATTATAAAGCCAGTGAAGAATGTCTTGCTCTTGCTATGCAAGTAGCTGGAAGGGCTGGACGCAAGGGAAAAGCCAGGGTGCTTATACAAAGCAAGCAAAAGGCTTTTTTTCAAACTTATATTAAGGATTATGATCAATTCTTGCAAGATGAGCTTGAAAACAGAAAAAACCTTTATCCGCCTTTTAAAAGGCTTTTAAGACTTGTCATCGAACATAAAGAGCAAAGAAAGGCAAAAGAGCTTTGCGAGTTTTTAGCTGGTGAGTTTAAAAAGCTTAAAAGTGCTGAACTTATAGGCTTTGGAAGCTGTGCTATAGAGCTCATCAACGCAAAATGGCGTTTTTATCTTTTACTAAGAAGCCATACGCATACAAATTTGATCAAAATCGCCCAGTTTGCCCAGCAATACAAAGAAGTCAGTGCAGATATAGACCCAAATGATTTTTCTTAGTGTTTTAGCTTTTTTTAGTTTGAAAAGTTTTTATTAAAACTAGCTTGATTTTTACCAAGTTTGCTTTAAATTTTTATATGTGCTTTAATCTTTTTTATCCAACTCCTCACACATTTTTTCAAATTCATTATAATACTTCCAAGATTTAAAAAAATGCGAATAATGTTCTTTAATATAGCTATATTCTTGATCTAAGGTTTGTTTAACCGCTTTACGTTCAGCTTTATTTTCTCTTAAATATTCTAAAATTTGCTCGCAAGTTATTAAGTTTGAAACTATTTGCTTATCATTTTCAATCAAAGCTTTAATATAGCCTTGAATATAAGCTTTGCTAGCATTCATAAGTTTTTCATTAAGTTTTAATATTTCATATTCTGCTTTTTCTATACATACTATCAACTCCCTATCATTAATGATAATCTTTTGATCTAAAATTTCTTTACTTATATCGATATAGCCGCTTTGAAGCTTAGCTTTAAGCTGTAAATAAACCCCTATGATGAAGCTTATACCGTCTTCTTTTTGAAATGATTGCAAATTTTGACTTTGATTTTTTGCATTTTTTGTAAAAACATTATTTAAATCATCTTCATGAGCATATAAAACAACAGGCAAAGTTGCCAAACGCCCACTAGAAGCTACGCTAATTTTTTCTTTAAAAATAGCTTCATCTTTTGGGCTTTCAAAGCCAAATTTTAAGGCTAAATTTTTAAAAGTTTTAAAGGCTTTATCAGGTTTTATATCGTTAAAATCTATGCAAATGACTTCTTTGATGAAGTGTTGCCATTGTTTGATTTTAGTTTGAAAAGCTAGGCGATGGACTAGGTTTTTAATGATAATTTTAGGCTTTTCATTATTTGATATAGCATAATTCATCTTTGGAAAAAGCTTGGTATAATCGCAAGTTAAATTGAACTTTTTCATTAAAGGATCAATATGTAATTGCCCTGTATGATTGACAATAACTCTAATCATTTCTATAATATCTCTAGCAACAAAAAGCAGAGGAACTTTTTCATCGATGAGATAGGGTAATTTAGACTTAGCCCAAATACCTTCATTGATACAACAAAGCGTTAATGCACAAAAATTATTTTTATCTTGTAAGACTCTATAATAATATGCAAATTTATCCTTATCCAAAGTCCAGTGAAATAAGGTTTTCACCTTACAATAATTAAAAAATTTTACCATAGCCTCAGAACCACTTGATCCAAAGGTAATATAAGTAAATTTATATCCTTTAGGCAAAGCCAAATTCAAATCCCAAGCTATTTCAGCTTCTATATCAACATAGCTTAAAGATTCATTTATTAATGCCTCCCCCCATTTTGGGTTTGTAAAAGTTCGCAATCAAGCAAAGGAGGATAAGGATGTTTAGTATCAAGGTATTTTTCTTTAAATTTAGCTGAAGCTAACCAATTTTGGATTTCTTCTAAATGCATAAAGATAAAATACAAACTTGAAGGGGCTATATGCTTAAATGAAAAAGAAGCTCTTTGAAAAAGAATAGCATTCACATTCTGAAAATACTCAAAAAAAGCTCTTATTTCTTCCCTAGAGAGAAAAAATAAAGAAGAAGGCTTAATGTCAAGAATTTTAAATTGAAGTTGCGTATTTTTAGGCAGTCTTTTTAAGCCTTTGTAAATAGTTTTACTTTTTTTAAAAGCACTATAAGTATGAGCAAAAAAAAGATAAAGAGTGTGAATTAAGCTAAACATTAAAACACCCTTTGCAAATTTGGTATAAATAAAGAAGCTAAAGAGAAAGAAAAAAGACTTTGTTTGAAGAAAGATTGTTTAGAGTTTGATACTCCACCCCCCTAGAAACATACTTAAGCAAAAGTTAAAAGAATTCATTTAAGACCTTATTTTTAAATATGGAGCAAAATTTGTGTATAATACAAATACTCCAAAGATCAAGCTTCTTCAAAGGCACCCAAAGAAAGAATCTTTTGCATTCTACTTGCAACGAGTTCTTTTTTGTTTGTGTTTTCAAGTTCTTCTAGGGCTTTGCTTACATAAGTAGCGATATTTTTTGCAGCGATTTCTTTGTTTCTGTGGGCTCCATTGATACTCTCATCAATCACTGCATCAATCAAGCCTTGAGATTTAAGATCATCAGCTGTTATTTTAAGGGCTTTGGCAGCTTGTTCGCTTTTGGCTGGATCGTTCCAAAGTATAGCCGCACAGCCTTCAGGAGAGATGACAGAAAATACAGAGTTTTTCATCATCGCCAAACGATCAGCTACACCTATGGCTAAAGCCCCGCCACTTCCACCTTCACCTATAACTACAGCAAGTGTTATGGTTTCTAAGGCACTCAGCTCATATAAATTTCTAGCTATAGCTTCGCTCTGTCCTCTTTCTTCAGCTCCAATACCCGGATATGCTCCCGGGGTATCGACAAGAAAGAGTATAGGTAAGCCAAATTTTTCAGCCAATCTTGCGGCTCTTAAAGCCTTTCTATAGCCCTCAGGGTGAGGCATACCAAAATTTCTAGCGATTTTATCTTTTGTGCCTCGCCCTTTTTGCTCGCCGATAATCATAAGCTTTTTTCCACCAAGATAGCCTATAAAACACACTATACTTGGATCATCTCTAAAGGTTCTATCGCCGTGAATTTCATAAGCATCGCTGAGTAAAAGCTCGATATAATCAAGCGCATAAGGGCGATCAGGATGACGAGCTAGTTGGAGGCGTTGAAAGTCGCTTAAATTTTTATATACCTTAGCAATTTCTTTTTCTAAATTCTTCTTAAGTATATTTACAGCGTCGATATCGCCTTTAATCTGAGCATTAACAATATCATCATCAATTTGTTGAATACTCTTTTCAAAATCCAAATACGCAGCCATTTAATCCAACTTTTTAAAAATCACCGAACCATTTGTGCCACCAAAGCCAAAAGAATTGCTCATTACAGCCTTGAGTTCAGCTTTCTTAGCTACATTTGGCACATAATCTAAATCACAATCCTCATCTTTGACAAGTTGATTAATAGTTGGTGGAACTATGCCAGCATTTAAAGCCATCAAAGAAATCACAGCCTCCAAAGCTCCAGCCGCACCTAAGCAGTGCCCAAGCTGTCCTTTTGTAGAGCTAATTAGCGGAATATTAGCACCAAAAAGCTCTTTAATCGCTGCTGTTTCATTTTTATCATTTGCTGGAGTTGAAGTGCCATGTGCGTTGATATAATCTATCTTTATGCCCCCAGCCATTTTCAAGGCTTTTTGCATAGCGCGAAGCGGTCCATCAAGGCTTGGAGAAGTGATATGATGAGCATCTCCACTTTCGCCATATCCCACAAGCTCGGCATAAATTCTTGCCCCTCTTTTTTTGGCTGCTTCGTATTCTTCAAAAACCAAAGCCGCAGCACCCTCACCCATCACAAAGCCATCTCTTTCTTTATCAAAAGGGCGTGAGGCGTGCTGTGGATCATCATTTCTCGTAGAAAGAGCTTTCATCGCCGCAAAGCCACCTATACCCACAGGGCAGATTGTTGCTTCAGCGCCGATAACTAGCATTTTTTCAGCATCGCCTAAGGCTATACTTTTATATGCTTCAGCAATGGCGTGAGTTGAAGCCGCACAAGCTGTAACGCAGGCTATATTAGGTCCTTTTAAGCCGTGTTCTATCGAGATCACTCCACCTAGCATATTTACTAGTGCAGAAGGCACAAAAAAAGGTGAAATTTTTCTTGCACCTCTTTCAAAGCAGGTAACTGAGTTTTTTTCTATATTTGGCAAACCACCTATACCAGCACCAGAAACGACTCCAAAGCTTTCTTTATCCAAATTCTCATCAAAGTTTGCATCACTCATCGCTTCTTTGGCAGCTTTTATGCCAAGCTGTATAAAGCGATCAAGCTTTTTTACTTCCTTAGGATCAATCACTTCTAAAGGATCAAAACCCTTTACTTCAGCTGCAATTTGCACGGGAAATTCGCTTGCATCAAAAAGCGTGATCTTATCTACACCGCTTTTGCCTTCGCAAATCGCCTTAAAAGAACTCTCTTTGTCTAAGCCTAAAGCATTGATCATTCCAATGCCCGTAACTACAACCCTTGCCAAATTTTACTCCTTTTAATTTACAATCTTAAAATTTTTAAGATAAAATTAAATTATTTTGACAAATGTTCGTCTATATATTTTACTACATCTTCGATTTTGATGAGTTTTTCAGCATCGCCATCTGGAATTTCAACACCAAATTTTTCTTCTAAAGCCATAATAAGCTCAACCACATCTAAAGAATCAGCCCCTAGATCTTCAATGATTTTAGATTCTAATTTTACAGAATCACCATCTACACTTAATTGCTCTACAACGACACTCTTTACATCATCAAAAGTTGCCATTTTTTCTCCTTTGAAAAATTAAAATAAAGCGTATTTTATAATAACTTTGCTTAAAATTGCCAAATATTGATATTTTTTTTGCTATTTTTACATTTAAAGCCTATTTATATGTTTGATTTGACTTTTATAAAAGTGCAATGATAGGCGTTTTAAGGATAGATTTAAACACAATATGACATAAATTTAAGTTCTTTTTGCTATACTTTAAAACTTAAAATACAAAAATGGAAAAATTAAATTTATGATAAAAAAGAGTGTGTTATTTCGTTTTCTTGGTTTTGTTCTGCTTGGCATTTTTTTGCTTATTCTTGGTTTTTATCTAAGGCATAAAACAAGCATAGAAAATGTATTCATAAGCGTGCCTGAAGCAAATAAAACACAAAGTGCAAAAACAAAGCAAATTTTTCTTATCAATCCACCTGAAAAAAGCGCGCATTCAAGCTCGCTTGTAGATACTCAAAAAGGGCTTATGCTCGTCTTTTTTGCTGGCTCAAGAGAAGGACATAAAGATGTAAAAATTTATCAAAGTTTTTTTGATGCTATAAAACAAGAATGGAGTGAGCCAAGAGCCATTTTAAACGCAGAAGAACTCTCTCATCTTAATCACAAATTTATCAAAAAGCTTGGTAATCCTGTCGTTTTTAAAGATAGTCAAAATCGCGTGCATTTTTTCGTCGTAGGCGTGAGTCTTGGGGGTTGGGCGACGAGCAAAATTTATCAATTTGTTTTTGATGAGAGTCTTGAAAAGCTTGTGTTTAAGCAAGAATTGCAACTCTCAGCCTTTGCAAATTTTTCTCATCTTGTAAGAACGCCTGCGTTAATCTATGAAAATGGAGCATTTGCTCTGCCTATATATCATGAGCTTATTGACAAATATCCTTTAGTCGCCTTTTTCGATCAAGAAGGAAAATTTTCTCACACTAAGCGTTTGAATTCGCTTAAAGGACAGCTTCAGCCAAGTATTGTTGCTTTAAATGAAAGTCAATGTCTAGCCTTTTTTCGCAACTACAAAAACTATGAAAACACAGCCTTTATGCAAACTTGCTCTTTAGGTGCAAAAGAGTGGCAAGAACCTTTTAAAAGCTCGCTTAAAAACTATGATAGCTCAAGTGTTTTGAGTGTTTTTAAAGATCAAAACGCTAAAACACAAGTTTTGCTTTTGCATAATGATGGTGAGAAAAGCACGCGTTCAAGGCTTTCTTTATATCATCTTAAGGACGCTAGCAAAGGCGAATTTGTGCGTTTGCTTAGTCTTGATGAGGGCGAGGAATTAAGCTATCCAGCTGCGATGATAAAAGATGAAAATTTATATATCAGCTATACTTTTAATCGCCAAAAGATTAAAATTCAAAAGCTTGATTTATCTTATCTACAAAATTTGCTTGAATTTGAGGGCGAAAAATGAGTGCTTTATCCAATGCTTTTTTAGTTTTTACGGCTTTGTTTTATTTACTGAGCTTTTTTACTCTAAGCAAAAGGTTAAAATACACTCTTTTGCTGGTATTTTTTATCCTTGCTTGTTTGCCTTTTTATGAGAGACATTACTCTTTTATCACGCTTTTGTATTCTTTTTTTGACACTCCAAGTTTATTTTGTGTGCTTTTGTGCGCACTTTTTGTATTTAGGGGTTTGAGTAAGGATTTTTCATTTGATTTTGATATATGCAAAGCCGACACAAAAAAGGCGTTTAAGCACCCTTTACAGCAAGCTTTAAGCTTTGCTTTGATCTTTTTTGCCTCGCTTGTTGTCTTTTTAGGCGAGTTAAATTTAATCCCTTTTGATCTGTATCATAGCTCTTATTTTATGCAAGCTGGCTTTGTTTTGCTTTTTTTAGTGCTTTTATTTTTATGTAATCAAAGCTATGCTTTTTTAGCTTTAATCTCGCTTTGTGGCTTTGTATCTGGCTTTAGCGGGCTATTTGAAAGCTTTGTTGATATATATCTTTTTTTATATAGTTTTGCATTTTTGCTCGTTTTTTCTTTACAAATTCTTTATAAAAGACTGAGACAATGAAATACAATTTTAGCTTTAAAATCCTCGTGCTTCGCTCTTTGATCTTTATGATCTTTTTATACGCAGTATTCTTATCTTTAAGAGTGCTTTTTATCAGCTTTTATTTTTCTGCTGTAAAAGAAGCAAGTTTTGATGAGTTTGTGTTGGCTTTTCATAATGCTTTTTGGTATGATGGGCAGATCATTGGTGTGCTTAGTGCGCTTTATTTTGTGTTGGCTTTATTGTTTAAAAACCGCTTTTTTGTGCTTGAAATTTATACTTTTTTGGTGATTTTGGTTAGTGTTTTTGTGGTGGTGGCAAATATAGGCTTTTATGAAATTTATGCAGATATGTTTAATGCGACTTTGCTAGGACTTATCTTTGATGATAGAGCTGCGATTTTAAAAACAGCTCAAAGTGGGGATTTTAATCTAGGTTTTAAAATCCTACTTTGGCTTATCTTAAGTTTTGCATTTTATCTTTTGCTAAGACTTTGTTTTAAGGCTTTACAAAGACATTGCAAAACTTCTTTTGCAAGCTTTAAATTTGTAAAAAATAGCGCGCTTTTTCTACTCTTTTTCTTTTGTGCTTTATTTGCTATCAACGGACATTTTGGCTTTAAGGGCATTTCTTTAGGAAAAGAGCTTGTGCCTGTGGAAAATGCTTTTTTAAGAAAGCTTAGCGTAGGAAGTTTTAGAGATCTTTTGTATGTGTATAAGGGCTATGTGAAAATTTTTAATTCTAAATTTAGCGATTATAATGATGAAAGTGTGCTTGAAGCAACGAAAAATTTCTTTAAGCTTGATAGCAATGAAACGCGATTTGATCTAAGTAAGCTTTTAGAAAAAGAAGTGCAGGGCAATAATCAAGCACAAATCAATCATATCTTTTATATCATCGCTGAAAGCTTGAGTGAGTGGCATTTTGATGAGGAATTTAAAGAGCTTGATTTGATGCACAATCTTAACGCACTCATTAACGATAAAAAGGCTTTTAAAGCCGATATTTTTATCCAAAATGCACCCGGAACTATCAAAAGCCTTGATGTGCAAATTAGCGGGCTTTTTCAGATTGAAATTCCTTTTAATCTTAGTGTTGGCAAAAGTCCTGTTTTTAAAACTTCGCCCGGTTTTATCTTTAAGGATTTAGGCTATAAGACGCGTTTTTATTATGCAGGTTCTGGCACTTGGCAAAAGATCGATGTTTATACAGCTTCACAAGGCTTTGATGAAATTTTATATAATACTCAAATCATTCAAAATGCTAAAGAAAAAGGGGCTAAAGCTCCTTATGCTAATGCTTGGGGAGCGTTTGATCATTATACTTATGATTTTGTTAAAGATTATACGCTTAAAAACAAAGATGAAAAAAGTTTTTCTATGATACTTACAACCTCGTATCATCCACCCTATGATCTGCCTTTAGATGAATTTGACATTCCTTGGCAAAGAATTGATACTTTTGTTAATACACATAAAGAAATTACGAACAAAGAACTTGCAAGAAAGGTGTTTTCACACATTTATTATCAAGATCAAATGATTGCAAAATTTATTAATGAAACCTCAAAAATCCTACCTGATAGCCTTTTCATCATCACAGGTGATCATTATGATATGAAATACCCTTATCCACTTGCTTCTATAAAAACAAGTAATTCTATCCCTTTGATCGTGTATTCGCCAAAACTACAACCAAAGGTGCTATTTAAAGCTGGCTCTCATCTTGATATCACGCCAACCATAACAGAGCTTGTCGCGCCAAAAGGGTATAAATTCGCAAGTTTTGGGCAGAGTTTATTAAGTAACGATAAAGCGGTAAAGATAGGACAAAAAGAGAATTTGGGGTATTTTGCTGTGAGTAATGATCGTTTTATTTATGATGGTTTTAAGCTTGAGTATTTTCAAGATAAAAAGGCTTTGGATGATGATGAAAACGAGGCAAAAGAGCTTTTTAAACAGCTTCAAAGAGCTAAGGCATTAAGCTGGTGGATTTTTACAAAAGGCTATGAAGTAAGCGAATAAATTTAGCTTGTTTTTAGCCTTTTTGATTTAAAATACCTCTTTTATCTTAAAATTTAAAGGACAAATATGCTTTTTCAAAAACTACTTGAAACAAATGCTAAAGAATGGGACGCTTATTTGCACCATGACTTTGTCAAAGAGCTAGAAAATGGCACGCTCAAACAAGAAAATTTTTTGTTTTATCTTAAGCAAGATTATATCTTTTTGATTAATTATGCTAAGGCTTTTGCAAGACTTGCCTTAAATGCCAATACAGCCAAAGAACTTCGTTTTGCGATGAAATTTCAAAACTATATCGTAGATGGCGAGCTAGAACTTCACAAAAGCATACTTGCTCTTGGCATAGAAGCTGATAAATTAAGCGTAAAAGATGAAAGTTTCACCAATATCGCTTATACAAGATATGTGTTAAGCGTGGGCGATAGTGGGGACTTTTTGGATATGCTTGTGGCTTTAAGTGCTTGTGCAACAGGATATGGCTATATAGGCAGGGAAATTTATGAGCGTTTGGGTGATCAAGGACTTGTCAATCATCCTTATAAAGAGTGGATTTTAACCTATGCGGGCAAGGAATTTCAAGCTGAGGTAAAGGATTTTGAAGACTTTGTAAATAGCTACACAAACGCCGTTGATGAGTGTAAATTTAAAAAACTCAGCGAAATTTTTAACACCACAACACGCCTTGAAACAGCCTTTTGGCAACATGCTTTAACTTTGCAAATGCAAATTTAGAAGTTTTTAAGGTTGTTTGTTAAATCAAATTTGAACTTTCAAGAGCAATAAGAACTCTTGAAAGTCTTTGTAAAATTATTTCTTTAGTTAATTCTTTGAAGTTTTGATTGTTGCTCTAAGCTCAACTCCTCAAGTAGGCTGATAGTGATTGTGTCGCCATCGCTTGTTATATTACTTCCTTCGGCTTCTAGGATATACACTGCACCGGTAATTGGATCTACAACAAGCCAGCCAAGCAAGCCACCAAAAATTAAATTTCCAGCTATATACCAACCACTTACCCTATGAGTAATATTAAATTCTACATCTTTGTAACCCGGCTTACTCACTAATACTTTATATTCTTGTGGGGTGAAGTATCCTCTACCTCTTTCAAGAGTAACACTTGCTGGAGTGGTATATTTACCTATGCTTATGCCTCCGCTAGTTTTAATCTCTATAGAAGCCGAGCTTGGATTTGACTCAAAAGTCATTTTTTGAGTTGTTCCATTGATGATAGTAGAGCAGGCACTTATACCTATACCTAGCGTAGCGAGAGCAAAAAATTTGGCAATTTTTCGCATACTAAAAATACTTCCTTTAGGTTGCATAGTTGAATTTGACATTTTTTCTCCTTGTGAATAAAATTTATTTCACTCTAATATAATAGAGTGAAATAAAATTATAAACAAAATACACTTAATAAAAACTTATAAAAGTGAGTGTATGAAAAAAGAGAATGAATTCAGCGAGATTAGGCAAGATGAGATTAATAATTTTCATCTTTTAATCGCTCAAAATGTAGCAAAAATTCGCAAAGAAAAGGGGTATTCTCAGCTTGATTTAAGCTTAAGTATGGGATATAAAAGTGTTTCATTGGTTGCTGGTGCTGAGGCTGGATATAAAAATATCCACTTTAATTTAGAGCATTTGTATAAAATCGCTAAGATTTTAAAAGTGGATATTTGTGAGTTTTTTAAGGGCGAAATTTAAAGCAACTTGGCTTTAAATTTGCTTACATATATAATCCGCCGTTGATTTTTATAGTATCGCCTGTGATATAACTTGCATAATCACTCAACAAAAAGGCTACGACATTTGCCACTTCTTCAGGCTCGGCAAAACGTTTTAAAGGGATATTTTCTTCATAGCTTTTTTTCACCTCTTCACTTAAGCCTTCTGTCATATCGCTTTTTATAAAGCCTGGTGCAACGCAGTTATAACGTATGTTTCTGCTAGCTGCTTCTTTGGCAAAGCTTTTTGTCATAGCGATCATTCCACCTTTGCTTGCAGAGTAATTTACCTGCCCGGCATTTCCCATTTCACCAACTATAGAAGCGATATTAACCACGGCTCCAAAACGTTTCTTACTCATCACTTTAAAGGCTTCTTTTGAGCCTAGAAAAGCTGAATCAAGGTTGGTATTAACGACTTTGTTAAAATCATCTAAGCTCATTCTTAGAGCAAGATTATCATTTGTTATACCAGCATTATTGACAAGATAGCTTAATTCTCCATCGCTTTCAATGATGGCTTTTATACCAGCGCTAAACTCAAGCTCATTGCTTGCATCAAAGCAAATCACAGCTGCATTTGCTCCATTTTTCACAAGTTCATCTTTTAAAGCATCAGCAAGTTCTGGCTTTGAGCGGTAGTTAATCCACACTTTTAAGCCAAAACCAGCTAAAACCTTTGCAATGCTTGCTCCTATGCCCTTGCTCGCTCCAGTGATTAAGACATTTTTTCCACTAAATTTCATATTTTTCCTTTTTGAAAGTTTTTGCAATTATACTTGTCATTAGTTAATCAAAACAAAGCCTCATTCATCTCATCTGGCTTTGTTATATCCATGATCTTAAGCACGCTAGCTGCAAGGTTGCTTAAGCCCATGCCTTCTTTGAGCTTATGCACTCCTAAAGCTTCCACAAAACAAAATACATCAAAAGTTGTGTGATTGGTAAGCTTATTACCCATTTCATCTTGCATAGCTTCACAATTTCCATGATCGCTTGTGATAATAAAAGCGTATTTATGCTCTCTTGCCTTTTCTATGAGTTTTCCTAAGCACTCATCTACAGCTTCAACAGCCTTTACACAAGCTTCAAAATCGCCTGTATGTCCCACCATATCGCCATTTGCAAAATTTACCACGATAAAATCCTCGCCTTTTTCAATGCCCTTTAACACCCCATCAAGCACCTCATAAGCACTCATTTCAGGCTTTTCATCATAGGTTTTTACCTTTGGACTTGGCACTAAAATACGGCTTTCATTAAGCACTAATTCTTCCTTGCCACCATTAAAAAAGAAGGTTACATGAGCGTATTTTTCAGTTTCAGCGGTATGAAGCTGGCTTAAATTCTCTTTTGCTATGGTTGCGGCTAGGGTATTTTCTATCTTTTCTTTTTCAAAGAGCACGGGCAGATTAAAAGTATCATCATACACCGTCATAGTAAGGATTTTTTTGATGATACAAGAGCGATCAAATTCTTTAAAATCATTGCTATTTAAGGCAAGCACAAGTTGTTTCATTCTATCGTTTCTAAAATTGATTAAAATCACACCATCATCAGCTTCTATGCCCTTAAAATCAAGCGTGCTTACAGGCTCGATAAACTCATCACTAATGCCCTTTTCATAGGAATTTGCCACATAAGCACTTAAGCTTTGCACCTTTAAAGAGTGCCCAAAAAGCGTATCGTAGTATTTTTTCACTCTTTCATAACGTTTATCTCTATCCATAGCAAAAAACCTGCCCCCAAGCGTGCCAAGCTTCATTTCTTTGTTTTTTGCAAAACGTTCTAGCTCCTTGATAAACTCAAGCCCACTTGTTGGTAAAACATCGCGTCCATCAGTAATGGCGTGTAAAATCACTTCTTTTCCTTGATCTTTGCAAATTTCAGCCACAGCATTAAAATGATTTAAATGTGAATGCACGCCTCCATCGCTATAAAGCCCTATGATATGCACTTTTTTGCAAGTACTTAAAAGCTTTTCAAGCTCTTTTGAGTGCTTTAAAGTATCTTCTTCTATAGCTTTGTTAATACGCACAAGATTTTGATAGATAATGCGTCCGCTTCCTATACACATGTGTCCTACTTCACTATTACCCATTTGCCCTTCTGGTAAGCCTACAGCTAAACCGCTTGTTTTGATAAGTGTGTGAGGAACTTCATGAAAAAGTTTGTCATAATTTGGCTTTTTTGCCTTTGCAAAAGCATTATAATACGAGCTTTCATTATGTCCTATGCCATCTGTGATGACTAAAATACATTTTTGTTTCATTTTTACTCTTTTATAAGGAAATTTTAGGGCAGATTTTACTATAATTTTGCTTTCAAAAAGCAAAAAAGGCAAAAATTTTGTATTATCTTTCTTATTTTAGCGACTATGCTTTCTTTACTTATATCAGCGTGCGTTCTGGCTTTGCGTTTTTTATCAGTTTGTGTTTATCTTTGTTTTTAATGCCAAAATTTATCAAATGGGCAAAGGCTAAAAACGCCAAACAGCCTATCTATGAATACGCCCCAAGCTCTCACAAAAGTAAGTGCGAAACGCCAACTATGGGTGGTTTGGTGTTTATTTTTGCAACTTTAGTAGCAAGTTTGTTGTGTGCTAAGCTTGATAGTTTGCTTGTGATGATGGCTTTGCTTGTGCTCTTTCTTTTTTGTGCCATTGGGCTTGTTGATGATCTAGGAAAGGTGCTTAAAAAGGACAATCACTCAGGCTTAAGCCCAAGAGCAAAGATGTGTTTTTTAATCTTAGCAGCCTTTGTTTGTGTTTTGCCTTTGTATCTAAGTTCTGCCTTATCTACTGAGCTTTTTGTACCTTTTTATAAATATCCGCTTTTTGATATGGGGGTTTTTGCTCTTGCTTTTTGGGTGTTAGTGATCATTTCAAGCTCAAATGCTGTAAATTTAACAGATGGGCTTGATGGACTTGCAACCGTGCCTTCTATCTTTTCTTTGACAACCTTAGCTGTTTTTATGTATCTTAGTGGCAATATCATTTATAGTGAATACCTCTTTTTGCCTAAGATTGCAAATTTAGGCGAGGTTGTCATCGTGTGCTGTGCTTTAATAGGTGCTTTAATTGGCTTTTTGTGGTATAATTGCTATCCAGCACAAGTATTTATGGGCGATAGTGGAAGTCTAGCTTTGGGCGCGTTTTTGGGGTATTTAGCTATCATCTCAAAAAACGAGTTTTTGCTCCTGCTTATAGGCTTTGTCTTTGTGCTTGAGACTATTTCTGTGATTTTGCAAGTAGGAAGCTTTAAAATTTTTCACAAAAGAGTGTTTAAAATGGCACCTATTCATCATCATTTTGAAAAGATAGGCTGGGTAGAAAATAAAATCATCGTGCGTTTTTGGACTATAGCCTTGCTTGCGAATTTACTTGCTCTTGCGACGATTAAACTTCGCTAAGGAACTAAAATGAAAATTTCACTTTTTGGATACGGCAAGACAAATAAAGCCATAGCACAAGAGCTTTTTGATCGTTTTGGAGCTTTTGATATTTATGATGATCATTTTAAGGGCGAGGCTAAAGATGAGTTTGGAAATTCTTTGCTTGAAAATAGCCTTTTTGATCCTTTAAAAAGCGAGCTTGAGATCGTAACGCCAGGCTTTTTGCCAAATCACGAGCTTGTTTTAAGAGCTAAGCATTTAACAAGTGAGTATGATTTTTTTTATGATGCTATGCCAAAAAGTGTGTGGATCAGCGGAACAAATGGCAAAACTACCACCACACAGATGGCTGGGCACCTTTTAAGCGATATAAAAGCCCAAATAGGAGGCAATGTAGGCACACCACTAGCCAAGCTTGATCCTTATGCGAAGCTTTGGATACTTGAAACCTCATCCTTTACTTTACACTATACCCACACAGCTAAGCCTGAAATTTACGCACTTTTACCTATCACTGAGGATCATCTTTCTTGGCATGGCTCTTTTAAAGCCTATGAAAAGGCAAAGTTAAGCGTGCTAGAACGTATGAATGAAGGCGATGTAGCCTTGCTTCCTGAAAGTTATGCAAAAACGCCAAGCAAAGCCTATATCATCAGCTATAAAGATGAAGTTGATCTAGCAAGTAAATTAAACATAGACATTCAAAAAGTAAGTTTTAAAAGCCCTTTTTTACTTGATGCCATTATGGCTTTAAGCATAGAAAAAATCTTACTTGATCGCATAAGTTATGAAAAAATCAATAGCTTTAAGATAGAAGCACACAAGTTAGAAGAGCTTAAAGACAGCCAAAATAGACTTTGGGTTAATGATACAAAAGCCACAAATTTAGACGCTTGTTTAATGGCTTTAAAACGTTTTGAGGGTAAGAAAATTCATCTTATCATAGGAGGCGATGATAAGGGCGTGGATTTAAGTGAGCTTTTCAAAGTTTGCGAGAAACAAAAAATAAAGCTTTATATCATAGGCTTAAGCACTCAAAAACTAGCTATAAAAGCAAGTGAGTTTAAGCTTGAGTTAGAGCAATGCTATGAACTCAAAACAGCGGTAGAAAAAATTTCAAAAGAGCTTTTAAAAGATGAAGTGGCTTTACTTAGCCCAGCTTGTGCTAGTCTTGATCAGTTTAGCTCTTATGCTCAAAGAGGTGAGGTATTTAAGGAGCTTGTGAGGGCTTTGTGATTTGAAAAATAGCTTGCTTTGTTTTATATCTTAAAAAGCAAGGAATTTTAATCCCCCGCCTGTAAATTCGTTTCCTTCTAAAACCCTAATGTCAATTCTTTGACTAAGCTTTATACATTCTACAAAATAGAATAAAAGTAAGTAATGGATAAAGCAAGCTTTAAAATTCCAAGTCAAATGCTTTCGATTACAAAACGATCTACTTTAAACATACCAAATAATACGCCGCTAACCCAAAAAGTGCATTCAGGCTATAAATTCAAGCATGTTGAGTTTAAGGCTTAAGTCTTTGCTTTCTTTCTTATCTCGTAAAATCTTTAGTTTAAAAAAACATTTGGCAAATAGTCTTTATAATGAAATAAAAACTTATTACAATCCACAGCTTATACTTTCTTGCTTTCCTCTAGGGCTTGCATGATTTTTTCGTGATTATTTTTTCTTAAAATTTTACCAGCCTCTACCATACTTGTCACCCATAAAGCTGTAGGGATAATTGTAGTAAATTTATCTAAAACAGAACCTGGCTCTACAAAAAGTGATGCAATTATTATATTAACAATCGTAATTCCAAGCCAAATAAAACCTAATTTTTTAGCTCCAGCCATAAAAAAACCAACACCAAAAGCTCCAAATAAAAAGCTTCCTATCCAAAAAGTCAAGGTAGGACTACCAAGCTTTGATAAAGCGATTCTACTTACAAAATCCCTTTTTTGCCCTTCGTTTAAAGCCTCAAATTTTTCTTTTATATCAGTAAAAATAAGAGGATTTTTTCTTGGTAATTTATTTTGTAACGACATTAAAATGGTGCTTGTATCCATTGTTTTCTCCTTTTTTTAAAAAAATAAGAATTGCATTATATCAAAAAATGTATTTTCAAAGTTAGAAATTTAAGAAAAGTTTTTTCCGCCAAAATAAAGTAGAGCAGAGCCCCACACAAAGCCACCGCCAAAGGCATCAAGCAAGATCAAATTTCCTTGTTTGAGCCTGCCTTGCTCGTAGGCTTCATTCATCGCCATTGGTATGGACGCTGATGAGGTATTGCCGTATTTTTGCACGGTTAAGACGCATTTATCATCGTTAAAATTAAGCCTTTCTTGCACGGCTTTGATGATTCTTAGATTAGCTTGATGAGGTATGAAAAGGTCTATTTTGTCGGGGCTGATTTTGTTTTTAGCAAGAATTTCAACAACATCATTTTGCAGCATTTGCACGGCGACTTTAAAGACTTCATTACCTTTCATTTTCATAGCCAAAGGCGAGCAAAGGCTTGATTTTTTGGCTCTGTCTATCTTTAAAAGCTCGCCGTATCTGCCATCACTTGCTGTATGCACATCAAGTATAGGATAACCTTCATCTTTGCCAATCACTGCTGCGCCAGCTCCATCGCCAAATAAAATGCAAATACTTCTATCCTCATAGTCCATTACTGAGCTTGTTTTTTCAGCTCCCACGATAAGCACATTTTTCTTTGCTCCACTTTCAACGAGTGAGCGAGCCACTTCAAGCAAGTATATAAAACCTGCACAGCCCGCACTTATATCAAAGGCTGTAATATTTTTCAAACCTAAATTTGAAGCGATAACACACGCTGTTGAAGGCATAGTAAAATAATCCGGACTTAAGCTTGCAACGACTATAGCATCGATATCTTTAGGCTTTAAATTTGCTCTTTGAATGGCTAAAATCGCAGCTTTAGTGCCTAGATCGCTTGATTTTTCATCATCTTGAGCGATGTGCCGTTCTTTGATACCGGTTCGTTTTTGTATCCATTCATCTGAAGTATCGATGAGTTTTTCTAAGTCCTCATTGCTTAAAATTTGCTCAGGTATATATGCGGCGATACTTTTAAGACTGGCTTTATTTGTCATATTTTGCAAGCTCATCTTCTATGACTTTGTTGATGTTTGATTCGCTAAAAAGCAGGGCTTGAAGCATAGCGTTTTTAATCGCTCTTGCGTCGCTTTTTCCGTGTGAAATGATCACACAACCATTTATACCAAGTAAAGGAGCTCCGCCGTATTCTTGCCAATCAATATGCTTTTTAAGTTTTGAAAAAACACCTTTCATCAGCATAGCTCCAAGGCTTGCGAGTAGGGATTGTTTAACTTCGCTTTTTAAAATTTTAAAAATAGCTGTTGCTGTGCCTTCACAGGCTTTTAAGATCACATTGCCACTAAAGCCATCACATACTAACACATCAATGCTGCCATTGAAAATATCTCTACCCTCAGCATTACCAACAAAGCTTTCAAGTCGTTTTAAGAGCAAATGGCTTTCTTTGGTAAGTTCATTTCCCTTTGTTTCTTCTTCACCATTTGAAAGTAGGGCGACTCTAGGTTTGGCTATATTCATCAGCACCTTAGCATAAGCTTCGCCCATAACGCCAAATTGAAACAAATGCTCACTTTTACAATCTACATTCGCTCCAACATCTAAAAAAAGCGTCTTAGAATGTGTGTTTGGCATAAGTGTGGCTATGGCTGGACGCGCTACATTTTTTACGCGTCCTATACGCAAGGTTGCTAAAGACATAGTCGCTCCACTATGTCCTGCTGAAACGACAGCTTGAGCTTTTTTTTCTCGCACAAGCTCAACAGCCTTATAAATAGTGCTTTGTTTGTGTTTTAAAGCTTCAGTTGCGCTTTCTTCCATAGGAAAAATTTCATCAGCTTGTTCAAAGCTAATGTATTGCATAAGATCGTTTGGGATAAGAGGTTTTAAACGTTTTTCATCACCGACTAAAATAGCTTTAAAAGCTTTTTCACGCAAGGCTTGCACCAAACCTTGCATAATAGGCTTTTCGCCATAATCTCCACCCATTGCATCAACAGCAACGCTTATCAATTAGTATTCCTTGGTTACAGGATTGACTCTATGAGGCATTTTAAAGCTGCCATCTTTGTCTTTGATAGGCTTTGCAAGCTCTATTTTATAGTGAGTTCTGCGTTTTGCAGCTCTGGTTTTGCTCACTCTTCTTTTAGGAACTGCCATTGTCTTTTTCTCCTTTTTAAAATTTATTTTTGCATTTTTGACAATAAAAATAATCGCTCAAATAACTCTCAAGCTCACTTATAGCAAGCTCAAGCAAATCAATTTGTCCGTCAAAAAACTCAAGTGTGTCGCTGAGTTTATTATCTTTGTCTTTGAAAATTCCATCACTTAAAAAAAGCTTTAGATTTTCATCGATGTGAAGCTCAAGTTCTTCCCCGCATGAATCACAAGGTCTATATACAAAGCCTTGCATATTCATCTTAAGTTCAGCTAAATTTGGCTTTGTCTTTGTAAGCTCTCCTTCAAAGATCATATTTTCAAGGTTGAGCTTAAAAGGATAAGCGGTTTGATTAAGCCTAGAAAAAGCGATTTTCATTAAAGAATTTCATCTTCTTTGAAAAAGAACTTGATCTCATTTTGAGCATTTTCCAAGCTATCGCTACCATGAACAGCGTTTGCGTCTATACTTTGGGCAAAATCAGCTCTTATAGTGCCTTTTGCAGCTTCTTTTGGATTGGTTGCTCCCATCAATTCTCTGTTTTTTAAGACGGCATTTTCACCTTCTAAAACAGAAACAACAACAGCACCACTTGTCATAAATTCAACCAAATCTTTAAAAAAAGGTCTCTCTTTGTGGATAGCATAAAATTCAGCAGCTTGTTCTTTGCTGAGTTTTAGCTTTTTAAGAGCAGCTATTCTTAAGCCATTTTTTTCAAAACGAGCAAGAATTTCGCCTATAACTCCCTTTTTAACAGCGTCTGGTTTGATAATGGAAAGCGTGCGTTGCAAAGTGTTCCCCTTGAAATTTATCAATTTCTAGCCTTATGCTAAAAAGTGAAATTATAGCAATTTTTTTTTAAAAAAGATTTAAAACAAGCTGTAAAGAAGTGAAAAATGAGTTTTTAGTTTATTTTAAACATTAAATGATATAATTTCATTGCTAATAAAATTTATTATCTAGGAGAACAACAATGATCGTAACCAAAAAAGCACCAGATTTTACAGCTGCTGCAGTTTTAGGCGATAACCAAATCGTTGAAGATTTTAATCTTTACAAAAATATCGGCGAAAAAGGTGCCGTAGTTTTCTTTTACCCAAAAGATTTTACCTTTGTATGTCCGTCTGAAATCATCGCTTTTGATAAAAGATATAAGGACTTTAAAGCAAGAGGTATTGAAGTGATTGGTATTTCAGGTGATAATGAGTTTTCACACTTTGCTTGGAAAAATACCCCAGTGAATGAAGGTGGTATAGGACAAGTGCAATTTCCTCTTGTAGCTGATTTAACAAGAGAAATCGCAAGAGGCTTTGATGTGCTTTTTAATGAAGCTGTAGCTCTTCGTGGTTCATTTTTACTTGATAAAGATGGCACTGTCCGTCATGCAGTGATCAATGACTTGCCACTTGGTAGAAACATTGATGAAATGATAAGAATGGTTGATACTATGCTTTTCACAAATGAACACGGCGAAGTTTGTCCAGCTGGCTGGAATAAAGGCGATGAAGGTATGAAAGCTAATCCTAAGGGCGTGGCTGATTATCTAGGCAAACACGGAAAAGATTTATAAGCTCTTTTTAAGCCTCTGTAAAAGGAGGCTTTTGCTCTTTAAACTCACAAAATCTACACTTATAAAGCAAATTCTTTATAAAACTACTTAAATTATGTTAAAATCCACTTTATACTTTCCATAAAGGCAAAAAATGGCAGCTGATGATCAAGAAAAGACAGAAGAAGCGACGAGTAAGAAGATAGAGGATGCCAGAAAAGATGGCAATGTCCCAAAGTCTCAAGATGCCGCTGCAGTGGTAACCTTGATCGTCGGCGTTGTTGTAGTGCTGTTTTTGGTGGGCTTTTTGGGCGAAAGGATTATGAACTTATATCGCTATTATCAAAGTTTTATCGGTGTGGAAATTGATATTAAAATTTTACAAGCCATTACTATTAAAACGATTTTTGAAGCTGTGATTATGCTTTTGCCTATAGTTTTAAGCATTATGATCGCTGGGGTTTTGGGAAATTTAATGCAATTTGGCTTCATTTTTACCACAAAGCCCATAACGCCAAATCTTAGCAAAATCAATCCTATCAAAGGACTTGCGAATTTATTTTCCTTAAAAAAAGCTGTAGAGTCCGTTAAAATAGTGCTTAAAGTCGGCATAGTGTTTAGTATAGCTTTTGTATTTTTACTTCAGTTTATGACAGAACTTCCTCGTGTCGAGCTTTATGATATAGTTTCTCAGCTTTATTGGCTACGAGAAAAGGCTATCATCTTGGCTGCTATAGTGATCATCGCCTTTTTTTTGATAGGAATTTTAGATATTCTTTTGGTGCGTTTTCAGTATTTTAAGGGTTTGAGAATGTCTAAACAAGAAGTTAAAGATGAATACAAGCAAATGGAAGGAGATCCACAGGTTAAAGGACGTATTCGCCGTTTGCAAATGGAAGCAGCTCGCAGACGAATGGTGCAAGATGTGGCTGGGGCTGATGTGGTGATTACCAACCCTACCCACTATGCTGTAGCTTTAAGGTATGATAATAGCAAAGAACCAGCTCCTAGGATAGTAGCTAAGGGAGTGGATTTTTTAGCGTTAAAGATCAAAGAAATCGCTTATGAGCATAAGGTTTTAGTCTATGAAAATCCACCTCTTGCAAGAGAGCTTTATAAGGTTTGTGATGTGAATGATCTTATCCCAAAAGAGCTTTTTAGGGCTGTGGCTGAGGTTTTAAGCTTTGTTTATACCTCAAATAAGCAAAAATACGGCGATCGTTTGAAAGGTTAAGCGTAAATTTATATGCATTTGTGAGAAGCAAGAGAAAGCACGAAGCAGATGGTTTTTGCTACATGCTTAAGATGGATCTTGCAATGACAAATTTTCTTACTAGAATTAAAAAATAAATACGAGCATACAAAGCACAAAAATTCACTTTTTCATAGTCTCATCTGTCTTTGTAATTTACACGCAAAGCACTTATATTCTTTTAATTTCAATTACCTTGAAAGTTTTTAAGATTTTCAAGCACTGATTTTTGCGTTTGTTCATCGCTTGTGTCGATTTTATAATAAATTTCAACTCTATTATTTTCAAGTGAGCTTGCATCGTTGTTTAAAGGATTGTTTAAACCAAAGCTTTTCAGGCTGATATTTTTTACATTCACTCCACCATTTATAAAAAACTCCGCCACACTTTGAGCCCTTTCATACGCTAAAGCAAAGCTTCTTTGGGCTGTGTCGCTATTGTCTGTGTAGCCTTGAATTTCGATCTTGACTTGAGGTGGTTGCTGTAAAGAAAAGTCGATCATATATTTTAAAAAGTCTTGAATGTCAGCTGAAGTGATTTGTGCGCTTCCTCTTTCAAACTGCACGCGAGCTGGTAGATGAAGGGCGACTTGATTTTCGCTTTGATCAAGAGCAGCTTTAAGTTTTTGTATAGTTTCTTGTTGCGTCATAGTAAGGGCTTTTAGAGCTTCGATTTGATCTTGAGGTTGTTTTGAAGCACCTTGAAATCTTTGTTGATTTTGACTTTCTTGTTCTATGGTATGACTTGGTGTGAAGTCAAAGATTTTGACAAATTCAGTTTTTAAGGCTTCTACTTTGGCTGGATTGCTTTCGCTAATCGCCCAAAGTGCGATAAAAAGTGCTAAAAGCAAGGACAAAAAGTCCGCATACGGCACAGCCCATTTTTCGCCTGCTGGGCATTCTGGACATTTATGTTTTTTAGCCATTTTTATCCTTTATTATTTTTCAAATTGTGAAATTCGCACATCGCCATGACTTAAGAAATTAAAAAGTTTAGCTTCTAAGTCTCTTGGGTTGGCTCCTTCTGCTATACCTTTGATAGCTTCAGTGATCACTCTTTGTTCTTTAACCAAATCCATGCCATTAGCTCTCATTTTATTGCCCCAAGGTGAAAAAAGAGCGTAAGAACCAAAGATACCCGTAACCGTTGCTGTAAAAGCTCCTGCGATACCAAGCGCCATTTCTTGAGGATTGTCAAGTTTTTGTAGAGCTAGCATAAGCCCCATAACCGCTCCAACAAGTCCCATTGTAGGACAAGTTTCGCCAAAACGTATCCAATACTCACCGCACTCTTTATAATGCTCTTCAAGCTCTTCAGTTTGAATTTCCATTGTTTCTCTGATCTCATCAAAGCTTTTGCCATCAACAAGCATCATCAAGGCATTTCTTAAAAAATCATTTTCTATATCATTTGTTTTTGATTCAAGGGCGAGTAAGCCATCTCTTCTTGCGATGATTGAAAACTCAATGAGCTGAGCTATCCTTTCGCCGAGATTAACCTTTGCACCGGTAAAGACGATTTTAAGTTCGCTAAAAGCAGCTTTGACGATTTTTTTATGTGTTGCTGTCATCGCACAAAACGCAGCTGTTGGGATCACGATAAGAACGGAGCTAAGATGTATAACATGTAAAGGGTTTCCACCCTCTAAAATATCGCCCACAGAAATACTTGCTGTAGCGAGTATCATACCTAGTATCGTTGTTAAATCCATATCCTATACTCCTTTTTTTACTTTAAATCACCCCAATTTTTCGCAATGCTGGCTGAGGTTTTTAAATTAACTTTTAATTTTACTATATTTTGCATAATATTTTGAGCAAAATCGCTAAATTTTTCTACAAATTCATCTTTTACCTCAAAAATAAGCTCATCATGAATTTGCAAAATGAGCCTTTTTTCATCATCTAAGACTTTAGCAATCTCAAGCATAGCAAGCTTGATAATATCAGCTGCTGAGCCTTGAAGTATAGAATTTACGCTTTCTCTTTCAAACATAGCTACTTGCACAGCTTTAGCATCAGTAAAATTAAAATACCGCTTCCTCCCACTAAGCGTGCTGATAAATCCAACTTTTTTTGCTTCGCTTTTTACCTTTTCAAAATAGCTTTTTATGCTCGTAAAATTCTCAAAATACCGCTCTATATAGCTTTTAGCAAGTTCAGCTTTAATGTTTAAATTTTGACTTAAAGTTTTATAACCCATACCATAAATCAGCCCAAAATTAATGCTTTTTGCAATACTTCTTGTTTCATAATTACTCTCACCAAAGATCATAATTGCTGTTTTTGCGTGTATATCTTCATCATTTGCAAAGGCTTCTAAAAGCTTTTGATCCTCACTAAAATGAGCCAGCATTCTAAGCTCGATTTGTGAATAATCTATGCTTAAAAAGCTAAAGCCTTTCTCAGCCACAAAGCAGGTTTTATAATCTTTTGCGTATTGTCCGTGAGCTGGTATGTTTTGTAAATTTGGCTCTTTTGAAGAAAGACGTCCTGTAGCGGTGCCAGTTTGTAAAAAACTTGAGTAAATTCTTGATTTTTCATCTTTTAAAGCAAGTTTTAAAAGCGGCTCACAATAAGTTGAATAAAGCTTGGCTAGCTCTCTGTAAGCAAGGATTTTGCTGATACAAGGGTGCTTATCAATAAGCTCATTAAGCACTTTTTCATCGGTTGAATACCCTGTTTTGCCCTTTTTGCCACTTGGCAATTTAAGCTTTTCAAAGAGTATATCGCCAACTTGTTTTGGCGAGTTAAGGTTAAATCTATCCTCACAAAGTGTGTAGATTTCCTCACTTAGTGCTTTAATGTCTTTTTCAAAACGACTCATTAGCACTTCAAGGCTTTGCGTGTCAAGCTTGATACCATTTTCTTCCATCATCATAATGACTTTGATAAACTCAAATTCACTCTTAAAAGCCAAATCTAAAAGCTTTGGTTCTAAATTCTGTAAAAAATACAAATAAAATCTCAGCGTAATATACGCGTCCTCAGCAGCATATAAACATGCTTTTTCAAGCTCTACACTTGCAAAGCTTTCACCTTTTTTAACAAGACTTTCAAAATGCAAGGTTTCATAATCAAATAATCTTTGGGCTAAATCGTCCATATTCACTCTTAAGCTTGGATTAAAAAGCCACGCTAAGATCATAGTATCAGCATATTTTACTGGGGGTAAAAGATCAAAGTTTTGCTTGATGATCTTAAAGTCAAATTTAAGGTTATGTCCTACCACAAAATGCGTAAAAATCTTTTCTATAGCCTTTTTTGCGCTTAAAAGTGAAATTTGAGCTGGCACACCAAGATAAGAATGAGCTAAAGGCACATAAAATGCCATTTGCTCGTTCATGCAAAAACTAAAGCCCACGATCTTCGCACTTTTTGTATCAAGTCCTGTTGTTTCAGTATCAAAAGCGATAATGCTTTCTTCATCAAGGCTTTGTAAAATTTCAAACAATTCATTTTCATCAAGGATCAAACGAGCTTTAAAGCCTAAATTTTTGTCTTTATTTTCTGGACTTTGGCGAAGTTTTTTCAGCAAAACATTAAGCTCGTATTCTTCAAGTATATCAAAAACTTTTAAAAGTGGCTCATCATCTGGATAGAAAGCATTTTCAAGCAAATTTGCAACTTCTAGATTTTCATACAAAGAGGCAAGCTTTTTGCTTAAAAAAGCGTTTTCTTTGCCTTCTAAAAGCAGTTTTTTGCTTCTTTCATTGCGAATGAGTGTAAGATTTTCATAAATTCCTTCCAAAGAGTTAAACTCATCAAGTAAGGTTTTTGCACCCTTTGCACCTATGCCTTTAACACCGGGTATGTTATCTGAAGTGTCTCCACAAAGGGCAAGAAAATCTTTGATTTGAGAGGGCTTGACGCCGTATTTTTCAACGCAAGCAGCTTCATCATAATCATTTTTTGAAATAGGGCTATAAATGCTGACTTTATCATCTTTGATAAGTTGATATAAGTCTTTATCCTGCGTAACAATACGCACAAAAATGTCTTTATTTTCACATTCTTTTACCATAGAAGCGATGATGTCATCAGCCTCATACCCTTCGCGAGAAACGCTTAAAAAGCCCATTTTTTCGATCATTTCAATGCAAATTGGGATTTGTTCTAAAAGTTCAGGTGGAGGCGGGGTGCGGTTGATCTTGTAGTTTGGATCGATTTGAGAGCGGAAAGTTTTGCCCTTGCTATCAAGTGCAAAGATGATATAATCACTCTTGTGTTCGTTTTTTAAGCTATAAATAAAATTTGCAAAACCAGCTACCATACCACTTGGTTTGCCTTCAGAATTTCTAAAGCCCTTTAGAGCATAAAACAATCTAAAAAAAAAGCCAAAAGTATCAATAATCGTTAAAGTTTTCATATCCTTCTTTCAAAAAAATATTATATTACATTATAACACAAATAATTCTTATCTTGGTGCAAAAGCAATAAGTGCTACTCCAAGCAAGGTTAAAGCTGAACCCAAAATATCATAAAAATCAGGCTTGAAATCATCAAATATCATAGCCCACAGCAAAGAAAAAACGATGAAAAAGCCTCCATAGCTTGCAAAAACGCGTCCAAAACTCTGAGGCTGAAAGCTTGCTATGACTCCATAAAGTCCAAGAGCCACAAGTCCTAAAAGCCCTAAATAAAAGCTTTTTCCTTCCTTAAGCCAAAGCCACACCAAATACGCACCACCCACTTCAAACAAACACGCTAAAAAGAAAAAGCTTATACTTTGAAAAATATTCAAATTTTACCCCTTAAGATATAAAGCAAAAACAATCAAAATCCCATACCTAAAAGCCTTACCAAGTGCGATAAAAAGTATAGTTTTAGCTATATTATAGCGAGCAAGCCCAAGAGCGAGGGCAAAAAGATCGCCTACTAAAGGTAAAAAGGTAAAAAAGGCAAAAGCCCAACCAAAACGTTTGAAATTTAAATTCATTGTTTTAAGCTTTAAAAGGCTCTTATGGAAGTATTTTTCAAGTATAAAGCTTTTACCTAAAAAGCCTAGCAAATAGGTGCTTAAAGCCCCAAGTGTGTTGCCAAATGTGGCGATGAAAAATACCCAAAAAGGTGAAAAACCCTGAAATAAAAAGCCCGCCACAAAGGCTTCAGAAGCCAAAGGATAAAGGCTTGCTGAGATAAAACTGATCGCAAAAAGTCCAAGATAAGAAAAGCTTTCAAGCATGATTATAGCTTTCTTTCAATTCGCTTAGGGCTAGGCTCAAACAAAGCAAAATCAACGTTTGATAAAGGCTTTTACGCCAGCTTCAAAGAGTTTTAAGCCTTTTTTAAGCGTAGCTTCAGGGCAGGCTATATTTATCCTTAAAAACAGCTTACCATTGCCCCCAAAATCTTTTCCATTAGAAACTTGCAGCTTGAAATTTGATTTTAAAAACTCATAGAGCTTGCTTGTATCTTTGCAAAATGCCGAGCAATCTACCCAAATCAGATACAAAGCCTCCCCACGCACGATTTTGCAAGGTGTTTTTGCTTCGATAAATTCAGTTGCAAGGCTTTTGTTTTGCTTGATATAGGCATTCATTTGTTCTAGCCAAGCTTGCCCTTTGCTAAGAGCGGCATTATTTGCGGCGATGAAAAAAGGATTTGGCATACTTAAACCAGATTTTATAAGCTCTTTTTGAAGCTTTAAACGCACGCTTTTATCATCAATCACACTATAAGAGCCAGCTAGGGCTGCAAGATTAAAAGCCTTTGTGCTTGAAAGCATGATGATGGCTTTTTCATCGATTTTTGCCATACTTGTATAAGCAAAGCCTTTTTCGACTATATCACAATGAATTTCATCGCTGATAAGTATGGTGTTGTGAGCCTTGCAAAGCTTGCTGATAAGTCTTAGTTCTTCTTCGCTAAAAATTTTACCTATAGGATTGTGCGGGTTGCAAAGTATCATGATTTTTGGCTTATCTTTGATAAGTTTTTGCTCTAAGTCTTTAAAATCAATGTTGTAAATTCCATTTTTATAAAGCATTTTATTTTCTAAAACTACTCTTTCATTTTGCTTAATCACATGAAAAAAAGCATGATAAACAGGGCTTTGAAGTAAGATTTTATCGCCTTTTTCGCTTAGAATTCTTAGCAAAGCACCTAAAGTCGGCACTATGCCGTTGCTAAAGACAAGACTTTCGCGCTTGAGCTTTGCTTTGTGCTTTTTATCCCACCATGTTATGATATGCTTAAAAAAATTTTCATCCAAGCAAGTATAGCCAAATATACCATGATCCAGCCTTTTTTGCATAGCTTCTTGTATGCAATCAGCAACTTTAAAATCCATATCTGCCACCCACATAGGCAAATTATCATTGCTATACTTAAGCGAATCAGTGTTTTTTCTGTTAATGATGGTATCAAAATTCATTTTTTCCAACCTTAGCAAGCCAAAAATTCTTACGACTTAAAGGCTCTTTGGTGTTCCAAGCAAAAAAGCCTTTAAATAGGGCGAGGTAATTAAATTTATCTATGTTTGAAGACGAAATTATGAGTTTTGCATTCATTACTATGCCCCTTTTTGTTTATTTGAGAGTAAAATTGCTTTAAAAAGGATAAATTATAGCAAATTTAAAAGCTAATTTTTAAAAAAATTGATAATTTTAGGCTAAAATTTCTTACAAAGGAATGCCATGATGACTTATTTATATCTTATAAATTCAGTTTTAATGATCGCTTTGATTTTAGTGGCTATCATAGAGCTTTTAAGATCAAAAGCTGGTAGTATAGCTTTATATAAAAAGCTTTGTTTAGCATTTGTGTTATTTGTGTTTGTAGATGTGTGCTTAAGCTTATATCAAGGTAGGTTTTTAAGCTTAATTTTAGATATTATTTGTTTAGCTTTTGTGATTTGGCTTTTAAGGGCTTTAAACTCGCCTTTTTATAGGGCTTTGAGTTATTTACAGCAAAAAGATTATCTTGCTTTTTATCTTTATTTGCTTGATTTTGATAAATGGTATGAAGCAAAGGATTTTAGGGGATTTGCTTTGCTTCATTATGCGCTGATGTATAAATTAGAAGCAAATGTGCTTAAAGCTATCTTAGGACAAGAGCTTGAATTTAACGCTTATGATGAGGATTCTTTTGCTGATATTTTGAGAAAAACTCAAAAAGAGCAGGTTTTAAAGCCTTGTTTGAGCGCTGAGCTTTTACAGCAGGCTTTAAATGTGAAGTGTGGAAAGAAAGCTAAATTTAAGGCTTTTAGTGGGACAAGGGTTTTGAGCTTAAGACTTGATGGAGTAGGGCTTTTGAGCTTTAGTGCTTTGTGTGGGGATTTGTTTATGCTTGATTTTTTACGCAAACAAGGTTTAAAAGATGAAAGCGTGCAGATGAAAGGCTTTCATTTCCCTTTATATGCGGGGCATTTTGCTCTTTTAAATGCCAAATTTTTAGCTTTTGAGTGGCTAAGCGAACATTTTGATAAGATTGATTTTCAAATTTTAAGTGATGATGAACGTTTTGATAGACTTTCTTTGGCTGTTTTAAACGATGATATAGCAAGACTTGAAAAATATCAAGATCAAAGTATAAAAGATATACATAAACACCCAATTTTCCTTGCTGTGAGTTTTGCTAAGCTCAAAAGTCTTGAGTTTTTGCTTCAAACAAAACCTTATTTAAAAGAGCTTAGAGATGATGAGGATTTAAGTTTGCTTGATAGGGCGATGAAATTTCAAAGCCTTGCAAGCTTTAAATTTCTTATTGAAAAGGTTGGCTTTAGTTTTGCTGGCAAGCTTTTTTTGGCTGTAAGCGAAGGAGGCGAGGCAATACTTGAATATATGCTTAAAAATGGCTATAAAATAAGGGCTGAGGAAGTGTGTTTGTGTTATTATCTATGGTTTGATAGCACTGATGACTTGATATTTAAAAGGCTTTGTAAAATCGGCACTGATTTTATCGATCAAGAAGGCGATACGCCTTTAATTGTCGCTGTTAAGGCAAATTTAACGCAAAAGGCAAGCAAGCTCATTAAGGCTGGGGCAAATATAGACATTAAAGACGCGCAGGGCAAAACTGCTCTTGATTATGCTAAAGCAAATAATAATACCGAGCTTATAACCTTGCTTGATCGAAGTTTTGAGGAGGTTTAAAAGCGTGTTTATCATGCAAACTTTGTGCTTTGGCTTAATCTTGAAAGAAAAAAGGCTGAGCTTGAGTTTATCTTGCTTAAATGCAATTATTTTTTAAAGAGTTTAAGCGGATTAAAAAGTTGTTTGAAAAGCTTATTTTTAAGATCGTTTTCTTGAGTTTGTGGGTGCGTGGTTTTTAAAGACTGGGTTTTATCCTCGTTTGAATTTAAGCTTTGAGTGTTTTTGAAACTTTTTTTGTATTTATTTTGGGTATATGTTTGTTTTCTTTGAGTGAAATTTTGGGTGTTTGCTTCTTGTTCTTTTTTTGAATTTTCTTCTTGAGCTTCATTTAAGCTTTTATCTTCTTGTGAAATTGTGCTATCATGACTTAGTAGCTTTATATTTGGTATAAGCTCAAGCACTTGTTCATCATTGTTTGAAAGACTTTGAAGCTCTTTTGAAGAATGCGGCTTTTCAAGTAAAAGCTTGTTTTTTTTAAGTGTAAAAAATTCCTCATTTTTTTCTTGCTTAAGATACTTATAAATCAAGGTTCCATGAATTTTAAAATGCTTTTGTAAAAGGCGGTGAAACTCGCCTAAATTTACACTTTCTTCTCTTAAATCCTTAATAAGCCTTTCATTTTTTTCAAAAAGCTCTATATGATAGGCTGATTCTTGTATTTTTTTGATCTTATCATTGCTTGGTGAGAGTATTTTTACATGTTTTTTGTAAAGTTCTTTTGTAAAATCAAGCCTTGAAAAAATCTTATCATTGCTGACTATAAAACATTTTTTAAACTTCTTTTTAGCCAGCAAAAAGCCAAGCAAACTTAAAATAATCTTATCTGCATAATCCTTACTACACTCATTAAAATCGTAAATTTTAAGCTTTTTATCTTGTAAAAAACGCAAGGTGAAAAGAGAAAATTTCAAGGTTGAATTGCCGATGATATAAAAATGATCTTTTTTCTTAAAGCGTCTTTGTGTGATAAAACTATCAAAATTTACATTTTCAGCATCGATTAAAAAAGCTCTCATTTAGCCACCTTTTGCTTTTTGTTTTTAAGCTCAGCAGCAAGAAATTTTCCTGTATAAGAGCCGCTTTTAATATGTTCTTTAGCCACCTTTTCTACACTGCCACAAGCGATGATTTTTCCGCCCTTTACCCCACCTTCTGGTCCCATATCTATGAGATAATCAGCATTTTTAATCACATCTAAATTATGCTCTATAACAAAAACTGAGTTTTTAAGATCAACTAAGTGTTGTAAAACTAAGATGAGTTTATTTACATCTTCAAAATGAAGTCCTGTTGTTGGCTCATCTAAGATATAAAGTGTTTTTCCTGTATCGCTTCGGCTAAGTTCTTTTGCAAGCTTTATACGTTGGGCTTCTCCTCCACTTAAAGTCGTGGCATTTTGCCCTAAGGTAAGATAGTCAAGTCCCACTTTCACAAGGGTATCAAGCTTTTGTTTGATACGAGGTACAGAGCTAAAAAACTCATTGGCTTCTATTATACTCATGGCTAAAATATCAGCTATGCTTTTGCCTTTGTATTTGATCTCTAAGGTTGCTTCATTGTATCTTTTGCCCTTACACACATCACAAACGACCATAACATCTGGTAAAAAATGCATTTCTATTTTGATCTCTCCATCTCCACTGCATTTTTCGCAACGTCCACCTTTGACATTAAAGCTAAAACGTCCAGCCTTATAGCCTCTCATCTTTGCTTCTTTGGTGCTGGCAAAAAGATTTCTTATCTCGTCCATCGCTCCTGTATAAGTGGCTGGATTTGATCTTGGAGTGCGTCCTATTGGGCTTTGATCAAGATAAATCACCTTATCAAGCTTATCAAGCCCTTCAATTTGCACTCCGCTTAAGGTTTTTACCTTTCTTGCGCGGTTAAGCTCTTCTTGAGCAAAAGGAAGCAGGGTTTGCAAGATAAGTGAGCTTTTGCCAGAACCTGAAACACCTGTGATGGCGACTAAATTTTGCAGAGGAAATTTAGCATTTAAATTCTTGATATTATTGATATTTACATTTTTAAGCTCAAGCCAGTCTTTTTGAGGGCGGTTTTTAACATGTTCTATGCTTTTTTTACCATTCATATATAAAGCTGTTTCACTCTTGCTTTTTAAAAGCTCTTTATAAGTGCCAGCAAAAACAACCTCTCCACCAAATTTACCAGCCTTAGGACCAATATCAACGATAAAATCAGCCTCCTCAATAGTCATCTTATCATGTTCAACCACGATTAAGGTATTGCCCTTAGCTTGTAAATTTCTTAGCGTTTTAATGAGTTTTTGCGTATCTCTTTCATGAAGCCCTATGCTAGGCTCATCTAAAACATACATCACCCCACTCAGTCCAGAGCCAATTTGAGAGGCTATGCGTATGCGTTGGGCTTCTCCTCCGCTAATGGTTCTTGCATCGCGTCCCAAAGAAAGATAGCCAAGCCCCACATCAAAAAGAAAGAAAAGTCTTTCATTGATCTCTTTTAAAATAGGACTTGCGATGAGTTTTGCTTGTGCGTTTAAAGCCTTAAAATGCTTTTCATTTGAAAAAAAGCTTACACAAGCTTCCACGCTCATATCTAAAATTTCGCCCAAGCCCTTATTTGCCACTCTTACAGCCAAGCTTTCAGGTTTAAGCCTATGTCCGCCACAATCTTTACAAATTTTTTCACTCATAAAGTCTTCTAAATCTCTTTCATCTTTGAGTATATCATAAGCGATTTTCACAACTCCTTCAAAAGTGCGTTTTAAGCGGTGTTTTTTCCATAAAAAGTTAATTTCCTTAGCATTACCATAAAGCACCAAACGTTTTTCATCTTCACCAAGCTCACCAAAAGGCTTTTTGGTGCTGATCTCATTTTGCTCACAAAAGGCAAGCAAAAACTTATAATAATAGCTTTTATTAAAGCCATACATGGTTTTAATCGCCCCATTTTCAATGCTCAAATTCTCATCAATAAGCTTTTTCATATCAAGACTATAGCGAATTCCAAGCCCATCACAAGCCTCACATGCTCCTTTTGGGGAGTTAAAAGAAAAGCTTAAAGGCTCAAGCTCATTAAAAGAAATTTTACAATCAAAACAAGCATTATGCTCGCTATAATGATAATGCTTGCTAATGCCTAACTCTTCAGCATTTAAAACCTCAACTTCAAGCTCGCCATAACTTTCTTGCAAGCCTTTTTCTATATCAGAACTTAAACGAGCAAGTAAATCATCTTGAATTTCTAAGCGATCAATGACAAGTTTGATGCTATGTTTTTTTGTCTTTGAAAGCTCTATTTCTTCATCAAGTCTAACTAAAACTCCATCTATTAAAGCCCTTACATAGCCTTTTGCAACAAGACTTTCAAGCAAATCATTAAAACTGCCTTTTTTTTCACGCACAAGTGGGGCGTAGATGATGATTTTAGCTCCATTTGGAAGCTTTAAAATTTCATTTGTAATATCTTGTGCACTCATACTAGAGATGATTTTGCCACATTTGTGGCAGTGTTGGGTGCCAATTCTAGCATATAATAAACGCAAATAATCATAAATTTCTGTGATGGTGCCAACCGTGGAGCGAGGATTTTTAGAAGTGGTTTTTTGATCTATGGCTATGGCTGGGGTTAAGCCCTCTATCTTATCAACATCTGGCTTAGCAACCTTATCTAAAAACTGCCTTGCATAGGCACTTAGGCTTTCTATATAACGTCTTTGTCCTTCTGCATAAAGAGTAGCAAAGGCAAGCGTTGATTTACCTGAGCCTGAAAGTCCGGTAAAAACGACAAGCTGATTTTTTGGAAGTTCAAGATTGATATTTTTAAGATTATTTTCCCTTGCACCGATGATTTTTATGCTATCGTTCATTTTGATATCCTTAATTTTTCAAAGCTTTTATTGTAGCATAAAATCCTTGCTTTAAAGCTAAAAAGAGATCATACCAAGCTTGCGCAGTAAAGAAATTCCAGTTAGGCTTATAGAAAGGGTGTAAATGGCTAAAAGTGCTTTTTTATGTGCGTCAAGTTTCATATTTTGGACTATTTTAATGCCTAAATAAACGCCTAGCATAGAGCCTAAGCCTATGACGATACCATTTTTTACCACGCTTTTATTAATAACGCCTTGAGTAACAAAGCTTATCGTGCCTGAAACACTTGCAAAAATCACAAAAAAAAGTGATAAAGAAACTACTCTTTTGCTATCATAACCCAAAAAATACCCTAAAATAGGAGCGATTAAAAGCCCACCGCCTATGCCTAAAGATATGGCAAAAACGCCTGTAAAAATCCCAGCACACACAAGTATGAAATTCTTTAAAAGCTTCCCTTTTTGTTCTGAATTGATAGGATTTTGCACGCTAAAGGCGTATTTAAGAAAAAAGACTATGCTAACACACAAAAACACAGCTGTTAGGGTAATATCTGTGAAAAAATTCACCACAACCCCGCTAAAACTTGCCCCAATAATACCGCCAAGTCCGACAAAAAGCCCGTCTTTGAGATTTAAATTCTTTTTTTTGTAGTTGATATATGAGCCAAAAACTGAAGCAAAGATCATTTGCACCACAGACATAGCAATGGCATGATGAGAGCTAAGCCCCAAAATCAAAGCAAAAGGCACGATAATCATACCTCCACCTATACCAAAAAGCCCAGAAGCTATGCCTGAGATAATACCGATAAAAACATACGCTAGATCAAAACCAAAAAAATCCATATAAACTCCAATGTATTCAAAGCCTAAATTCTAACGCAGTCAAAGTAAAAAGCTACTTAAGCGTGTAAAAAACTTGTGAATTTGCTAAGTTTAAACCTTATTTTCAATCATAAAATTTAATTTTTTTCACTAAATATCAAACACCTAACCCTTCCCCTTAAATTCTCTTTTCAATCTTTTACTCTCAAAATAAAACTTCACATATCCGCCTTTATACCAAGTTTTATCAGCCTGCATTAAAGCAAGTCCAAGCTTATAAGTCAGGCATTGTTTTTCTTGTAAGGCTTCTTTATAGTCCGCATAGTTTTCCAAAGGAGGAAGTTTTAAATTTGGATTTTTAGCAATGGCATTTTGATATTTTTTCAGTTCAAAATGGTGCTGGGCTTTGATATAGCTTAAGATAAAAGGCATTCTAAGATACCCAAGTAAAGACTTTGAGTTGATAATCAAAGCTTGTCCTAGTTTATAGGCTAAATGTTTATGCACTCTTGCTTTGGCTGAGTTTAGCTCATCTTGTGTGATGATGAGTTTTGGCTCAAGTTCGCTAAGTTTTAAACCAAGTTCTTTTTCAAGCTTTTTTATCTGTAGTTTTTTGATATTTGTATCAAATTTGAGATTTTCAAGTTCTTGAATTTGTTTTTGATGAGGGAGAGAATGAATCTGAGTAGCAAGTTGTTCTTTTTCTTGATTTAAATGCTGTAGTTTAGAATTTAAAAAATCATTCATTTGAGCTTGAAGTGGAGCGAGTTTTATTGGATCCATTCGGGTGCAATACTCATCGATGATTTCTTTGTATAATTCAATAGGCGGTATGAGATGATCGAAATTGTATTCTTTGGGGATTTGTATATCCTCTTCAGCCAAAGCATTAAAATCAATTTGTTCTTGGTGGAAATTTTCCATAGAGTTAGCCAAGAAAAAATGCACTAAACCGCAATACTTGATATTTAAGTTAGGTTTAAAATTTCTTAGCAACCATACACTAGGTTCAGTTGATTTTTCATTATCTACATTAAAATACAAGTAACTTTGCTCATCAATCTTAAATTGACTTTCCAAAGAATGAAAAAAGCAATACTGTCCTTTTATGTTCTTAACTATTTTGTTTGACTTGTTTTCTATGATATAGCTTGAGAAAGTGTTTTCATTTTCTAAACCTTCAAATGCATTCCATATAGACATACCCAATATATGATACTTTTGAAAATTTTGATTAAAATGAAGCTTTGTTTTTTCATCTACTTTGTATATGGATTGTTCAATGAAAGAATTTTTAATATATTTCATTGGCAATTTTTCTGGACAATCAAAAATTTCTTTTGGTGTTGCAATGACAAAATTTGGTAATTCCCAATTTTGTGAGAGGACATTTTGCTTTAAAAAGGCTAAATTTTTTATGATATTTTGTCCCAATACCTTCATTATGGTGCCAAGTTGATGATAGGGATCACTTGTTGCGAAAAAGCTATTTAAATCTTTATTGAGATAATACTTTTGCATATCAATAAGATTAAAATTATACTGCTTCACTTTCAATCTTATAAGTTGAGTAATTATTTTTAATTTCTTTTCATCAGCATTATTGAAAACTTTAAGTGGCAATATCAAAAAAAGAACCTTAACTTGAAGATTGGCAAGACTCTTGCATAAAAATTCAAAATTTCTAGCAATGATATCTAAAGAAAAACCCCAATGAAACATATCATAGTCATTAATATTTGTTTCTATGATAATATATTCTGTGTTTTTTATAATATTTGCATACTGTTTAATAGCAAAGAGCTTTTGTAAAGAATCATTAGCTCCTAAGGCAAGATTATAAAACTCTAAGCCCCCCCCCCCAGCCACTAGCATTTAAGATATCAATGCCTTCTTTTAACCCCTTTTGCAAACCATTCACCATTACAGAATTACTTCCACCAAGTAAGATGACATTCTTTTTCATTTTTTTATCCTTAAAATTTAAAAATCAAAAGCGATTATATCAAAAAAAAAAAAAATGAAATTTCAAATTTAGCTTAAACCTTTTTTCTCTCATAAATCCTTCTTAAACGCACATCAAGCTTATATGCAAAGGAAAATAAAGCTGGCACCACAAGCAAGGTGAGTATAGTTGAGCTAATAAGTCCAAAGATCACAGCTATAGCCATAGGCGAGTTTCCCTCATAGCCTGAGCCTCTGCTTAAGGCAAGTGGAAGCATAGCAAAAATCATCGCTAGCGTTGTCATTAAAATCGCTCTAAGCCTTTGTTTTCCAGCTTCTATTAATGCTTCATCAGCTTTTAAGCCCTCATGGCACTTTTGATTTGCCACATCAACAAGCAAGATAGCATTTTTACCCACCATACCAAAAAGCAAGATGATAGCTACAAGCACGAAAAGCGAGAAAGAATTTCCCGTGATAAATAGCCCAAAGCACGCCCCAGCAAAGGCTAAAGGCATGGTAAGCATGATGATAAAAGGTAAGATTAAGCTTTCATACAAAGCTGCTAAAACAAGATAGATCAGCACCAAAGCTAAAGCGACAACGATAACAAAGCCATGAATGGTTTCGCCAAGCATTCTGATAAAACCAGAAAAGGTATAGCTTAAATTTGAGTTTTGTCCTAGAATTTCATCAGCATGCGATACAAGCAAGTTTTGCACAGCACCTAAAGACAAATCCCCATTGCTTGCTGTGATCTTGACACTGCGGTTTTTGTTATAGCGATTTATCACGCCCAAATCCTCTTTATACACAAAATCAGCCACGCTTGCAAGGCTTAAAACAAGCCCATCGTTGTTTTTAATCTCTATTTTATCAAGAGCCTTTATATCTTGCTTAAATTTCTCATCAAAAGAAAGCACCACTTCATCTTTAAAGTCCCCAACGCTCATACTTCCTACGCTAAGCTGCCCAAAAGAGTAAGCAAGTACACCAGCAGCATACTCAGGATTGACATTAAGCTTTTTAGCAAGCTCTTTGTTGATGCTTACTGCGACTTCGCCCTTTTTAGAATTTGCATTATCATCTATATCGCTGATATCTTTGTTGCTTGCTAGCACAGCCTTTGCGCGCTCACTTGCTTTTAAAAGCTCGTTTATATCATCTCCTAGCAAGACAAATTGCACTGGCTCATCAACCCCAGCCCCTTCAAATTTGGGCAAGGATAAGACTTTGATCTTTAAGTTTTCATTGTGTAGTTTTTGGCGGTATTCATTGATAATGGCTGGCTGTCTTTTATCCCTATCATTAAGTGGCTTGAGCTTGACATAAATTTTAGCTTTTTTACTCTCTTTGGCGTCATTATATCCTAAAAGTAGATATGCATATTCCACCCTTTCATCGCTTTTTATTGTTCTTAGTATTTCTTGGGTGATATTTTGCATAGCGTTTAAGCTCACATTTTGCTTGTGTTCAAGTTGAATTTGAAACTCTGCGTCATCTTCTTCTGGCAAAAAGTCAAGCCCAAGCCTGCTTGCTAAGAAAAAGCATACAGCAATGATAGCAAAGCTTAAAAGTATGAATTTACCTTTGTTTTTAAGGATTTTAGCAAGTAAGTTTTGATAACTTTGCTCTATATTTTCAAAGAATTGTTCGCTTTTTTGATAAAACTTGCTTTGAGCTGGGTTAAAAAAGCGAGCACAAAGGCTAGGGATTAAAAATACCGCTACTAAAAAGCTTACTACAACCCCACACGCAACACTTATACCAAGAGCATTAAAAAATAAGCCCGGCACAGAGTCCATAAAAGAAATGGGGATAAAAACGCACAAAAGCACCACGCTAATGCTAAGCACGCTAAAACCTATCTCACTAATGCCCTCAAAAGCAGCTTGCAATGGGCTTAAAGTAGTGATTTTTTTTGAGATATGTTCAATCACCACTATAGCATCATCAACAAAAATGCCAATGCTAAGCGTTAAAGCGATGAAGGTTAGGCGGTTTAGATCAAAGCCGAGCATATCGATAAGAAAAAAAGTCGCGATGATAGAACAAGGTATAGCAATGCTTGCGATGATAGTTGCACTTAAATTTCGCAAAAACAAAAACACGATAGTCATCGTTAAAATAACACCTAAAATAAGATCAAAGATCACTTGCATAAGGTGCTTGCTGATATTTTCGCTTTTATCATACACCACTTTAACGCTTAAATCTGCCCCAGCAAGCTTTTCAAACTCGCCTAGCTTAGCTTTGACATTTTTAATCGCTTCAAGAGCGTTATAGCCACTGATCTTGTTTATCTCAAGTAAAACTCCATTTTGCCCTTCAAAAAAAGCATCTTGCTTAGCGTCCTCATAGCCTTGTTCTATCTTTGCAATATCGCTTAAAAAAACTCCGGGCATAAGTCTGATTTGCCCTAATTCTTCAAGGTTTGTTGCTTCAAAATAGCCCTTGATGATAAAATTTTCTTTGTCATTTTCTAGCTCGCCTAAGGCTTGTTTGAAATTTTGGCTTTGAATGATTTGTGCCACATCTTGGGCGTTGAGGTGGTATTTGCTGAGTTTTTCTGGATCAAGTTTTATGCGAATTTGAGGCTTTAAAAAGCCTATGGTTTCGATCTTGCCAACCCCTAAAATGCGTTGTAAAAAAGGCTTTAGTTTTTCATCAACGCTTCTCATTAAATGAAGGCTATCTTTGCTTTTTGAGCTGATAAAAAGACTGATGATACTTCCTGCATCTGATGAAATTTTTTCTATCTTTGGCTTTACGCTAAGACTTAAAGCGCCTATCTTATCACGCACATCATTTGCTGCGATTTCAAGATCTTTACTAAGCTCAAATTCAACCACACTAATGCTGAAATTATCATAACTTGCCGAGCTTATATTTTTAATGCCATCAATCTCGCTGATAGCATTTTCAATCTCTTTAGTGATCTTGCTTTCTATAAAACTTAAATCCCCACTCGTAGCTGCTGTGATCTTAATCAAAGGGATATTTACTCTTGGATATAAATTTATAGGCATAGAAAAGGCTGAAATGAGTCCAAAGATGATTAAAGCAACAAAAAACATCAAGGTTGTGATAGGGCGGTTAATGGCTAGCTTATACATGTCTTATTCAGCGATAATAACGCCTTCTCCAAAAAGTCCGGGCGTAAGATGAGAACTTTTTACTTCTGCAAAAATCTTTCTTGTTTTTGGCTCTATACTAGGATATACAAGGCTGATTTTTGCACTTTGTTCTTTATCTTGCCCTTTAAGCTTAAAACGATAATTTTGTCCCACTTTAACCTTGTCCTTATACTTCTCATCAAAACTAAGTACAAGTTTTACTTCTGGATACGAATAAATCTCAAGCACAGCTTGAGAAATCGGCGCAACCCCTTGTCCAAGCTCGACAAATTTAGCCGCTATTATGCCATCAAATGGAGCCTTTAAGCTTTTTTTATCAAGCAGGTTTTCAAAATGCTTAACATTGATTTTTGCACTTTCAAGCTCTAAGCCTGCGCGTTTAAAGTTTGCTTCTATATCCTCAAAGCTTTGTGTATCGATCATGCTTTGCACTTCTTTAAATTTATCCATCTTGCTTTGTGCGTTTTTAAAGGCTATTTCAGCAAGTGCAAGTTTATTTTGTGCGTTTTGTAAGCCTATAAGCTCGCTTGAGTTTTCAAGTATGATTAAAACATCGCCCTTTTTTACTACACTTGAAGGCTCTATTTTGATCTCTTTAACTATGCCACCGCTTTCAAAGGCAAGTTTGCTTTGATGAAGAGCATACACATCAAAGCTTGCATAAATTTCCTCAGCCTTTAAGCTTAAAACAGCAAAAAACAAACACAAAACTTTTTTCACGAAGCTATCCTTTCTTTTATGCTTATACCAGCATTAAAATAATACCTTGCCTTAGCGATTTCAAATTCATTTTTCACAAGTTCTAAATTCGCCCTTGTTTGAAAAAGATTTTCTAAGCTTTGAAGATATTCAGTATAAGATTTTAAACCAGCTTTATATTTTTTATCCACGCTTTCAAAGGCAAGCTTGCTTGCATTTAAGCTTAGCTCAAGAGCATTAATTTGTTCTTTTAAAACTTTGAGTTCATCGATAAGATAGTTGAGTTCAAGCTTGTTTTTTCTTTGTGTATAAGCAGCATTTAAGCTCATCATTTGCACTTCAAGTCGTGCAGCCTCAACCTTAGCCTTTGTTGCGCCAAAATCAAAAATTTTCCATTCAAAACCAAGTATGAATTGATTATTTGTTGAATGTTTTTGCAAGTATTTGTTAGCAAAGTCTTGCAAAGGCAAGATAGGCGAATTTGGTATGTCAATATCAAAGTTATTTTTATAAAAACCAAGATTGTTCTGTAGGAAAAAACGCGGAAAATATTCAGCCCTTACGCTTTGAAGTTGGTGTTTTGCAAGTATGCTTTGTTCTTGCGCGATGATGATTTCAAGCGAATTTGAGCTTTGATAACCCGGTTCTTTAAGGCTTGCATTGCCTTGCGGGATAAAGTTTTGTCCGCAAAGCTCTTGGATATTTTTTGAAATTTCAAGCAATTGAAGTTTATTTTTAGCCAGCTCAAGTTTGACAAGAGCAGCTTTTGCTCTTACGCTTTCAAGCTCTTCTTTTGAGCTTAAGCCGGTTTTATAAAAGGCTTCAAGGCGTTTGAGATTTTCATTTAAAAAGAGTTCTTTTTGCTCGCTTGCTTTGATTAACGCTTGCACACTTTGATAGTTTAAAAACAAGGTGCTTGCTTGAAAAAAGAGATAGTTTTTGCTGTATTCTTGATTAAGCTTGGCAAGTTTGTGTAAGCTTTCAAGGCTTTTGAGCTTTGCCTCCCTTCCTCCTGCATCATAAAGCAAGACGCTTAAAGAAAGTTTTGCATACAAGCTTTCTTTAGGATCGATGATGAAACGATCTTTGTTGTTTGCAACATACGCTCCTTGCACGCTTAGGCTTGGTAGATACGCTCTAAATGCAGCCCGCTTTTCTTCATAAGCTTTTTGACTTTGTAATTCTTTAGTTAAATATGTTTCATTTTTCAAGCTCAATTCGATAAGCTCGTTTAAATTTGAAGCGCTTAAAAATAAAGGCAAAATGCTAACAAAGAGCCATTTTTTCACTTAAACTTTTCCTTAATGGGCTAAATTTTAAGCTAAAGTATAAAGTATTTTTACTTTTAATTCACTTAGTTTTAGTATGAAATTTCAAAGAAAATTAATTCATCTTTTGCTACAATGTGCTTTTTAAAAACTTCAAATTTAGGCTTTATCATCGATGAAAAACATAAGAAATTTTTGCATTATCGCTCATATTGATCATGGAAAAAGCACCTTAGCTGATCGCATTATCAGTGAATGTGGGGCTATAAGTGATAGGCAAATGTCAGCTCAAGTTATGGATACTATGGATATAGAAAAAGAAAGAGGCATTACCATAAAAGCTCAAAGTGTAAGGCTTGAATACGAATTTAAAAATGAAAAATTTGTGCTTAATCTCATAGATACCCCCGGACATGTGGATTTTTCTTATGAGGTTAGCCGGTCTTTAGCAAGCTGTGAAGGGGCTTTGCTTGTCGTTGATGCAAGTCAAGGTGTGGAAGCTCAAACTATAGCAAATGTCTATATAGCTTTAGAAAATAATCTTGAGATCATACCAGTGATTAACAAAATCGATCTACCTTCAGCTGATATTGATAAGGTTAAACACGAGATTGAGCATATCATCGGTATAAATTGCGATGAAGCGCTTTGCGTGAGCGCAAAAAGCGGGCAGGGTATCAAAGAGCTTATCGAAGCTATCATTACAAAAATTCCAGCCCCAAAAGATGATGATAACTCGCCTTGCAAGGCTTTGATTTATGATAGCTGGTTTGATAATTATCTTGGAGCCTTAGCCTTAGTGCGTGTGTATGAGGGACAAATTGCCTTAAATGATGAAGTATTTATCATGAGCACAGCTAAAAAGCACCTCGTGCAAGGGCTTTTATACCCTCATCCCCTAGCACCTATAAAGACGAAACAGCTTAGCTCAGGTGAGGTTGGCATAGTGGTTTTAGGGCTTAAAACCTTAGGCGATGTGCAAGTTGGCGATACTATAACCTTAAGCAAAAACAAAGCAAGCGAAGCCATTGAAGGCTTTGAAAAAGCAAAGGCTTTTGTCTTTGCAGGGCTTTATCCTATAGAAACAGATAAATTTGAAGACTTAAGAGATGCTTTAGAGAAATTAAAACTTAATGATAGTTCTATTACTTATGAGCCAGAAACTTCTTTGGCTTTGGGCTTTGGCTTTAGGGTGGGTTTTTTAGGGCTTTTGCATATGGAAGTGATTAAAGAAAGACTTGAAAGAGAATTTAATCTTGATTTAATCGCTACTGCACCAACTGTAACTTATGAAGTATATCTTACAGATGGCTCTATGATACAAATTCAAAATCCAAGCGAACTGCCTATGGTGAATAAAATCGATCATATTAAAGAGCCTTTTGTGCGCGCAACTATCATCACTCCAAGTGAATTTTTAGGCAATCTCATCACCTTACTTAACAATAAAAGAGGCGTGCAGGTTAAGATGGATTATATCACGCCGGTGCGGGTTTTGCTTGAGTATGATTTGCCTTTAAATGAGATTGTTATGGATTTTTATGATAAGCTTAAAAGTCTTACAAAGGGCTATGCGAGCTTTGATTATGAGCCTATTGAGTTTAGGGTTGGGGATTTGGTTAAGCTTGATATAAAGGTGGCTGGGGAAAATGTCGATGCTTTAAGCATTATAGTGCCAAGCCAAAAGGCACAAAGCAAGGGCAGAGAACTTGTAAAAGCCATGAAAGAAATAGTTCCAAGACAGCTTTTTGAAGTAGCTATTCAAGCAAGCATAGGTTCTAAAATCATAGCCAGAGAAACCATAAAATCCATGGGTAAAAATGTAACCGCAAAATGCTATGGGGGCGATATCACAAGAAAAAGAAAATTGCTTGAAAAGCAAAAAGAAGGCAAAAAAAGAATGAAAGCCATAGGTAAGGTAAGCTTACCTCAAGAAGCTTTTTTGAGCGTGCTGAAGATAGATTAAATGCTGATAAGTAGTGAGTTTGTGCTTAAATTTAAAAAATATTTTTAGTGCTAAACTCAATAATCAATCATATCTTATTGCCATGATGAGCTATTTTTGTTTTTTATCTATTTCTAGCATTTGGTATTTCTCATCATTTACATTGATGTAACTATCTAAACGTTCTTTATTGTCGGTGTAGTATTTTGTATTTTCGTTTTTTTGTTGTATTGCAAAGTCGCTTAAGCACTGCACTCTTTCAAACTTTGTTAATCTAAATTCGCAAATATCCTCATCAGCATGTTTGCTTGATATTCTACTATAAATCACGATATCAGCACCATAAACGATTAAAGCAGGATATATACCAATAAAACAAACGGGTATATCTATAGTGTATTTTCTAACCAGATTAAAATGATAAAGCATACCTACTTTTTGTTCATTATCATTTATAGAGCTTGTTCCTCTTACGCACGCACCTCCTATATATTCCATAGGATAGCGGCTTAAAGTCGTTCCACACGCTGAAAATATAATAATAATCAAAGCTATCAAAACAATCTTTTTCATTGTAAAAACCTTCTAAGACTTGCTTTATATTTTTATATCATAATAAAACTTTGCAGTTTAAAAGCATCGTTTTTTGTTATAGAGTTTTAAGGTTTATAAACATTAAACAAGGATTATTGCAAAAAAACGCAAAAAAATCTTTTATGCTTTTATCTTTATTTTAGACATTTTTAAAGAGATTTTCAAGATTTTTCATCGCCTCTTCGCTATTTGCACTGCTTGCTGTGCCAAGTTCAACAAGCTTGATTTCATAGCCTGTAAGCATAGAAGCAAGACGTATATTAATGCCACTTTTGCCTATAGCTTTGCTTTTTTGCTCGCTATTGAGTGAAACAAGAGCGATTTTAGGCTCATCTTCGTTTTTAGGTTCTTCTAAATTTACTGAACTGATGATCGCTGGAGCTAAGGCACGCATGATAAGTATGGCTACTTCATCGCTGTATTCGATACAATCGATATTTTCATTGTGAAGTTCTTTACTTACTGCATTGATCCTTACACCTTTTTGTCCTACGGTTGCGCCGATAGCATCAACACTTGCGCTCAAGCTTTGCAAGATGATTTTTGCTCTTTCGCCCGGAATTCTCGCGCTTGCATATACTTTAACCAAGCCATCTTTGATCTCTGGCACTTCAGCTTCAAGTAAGGCTTCAAGGAATTTCGGACTTGTTCTTGAAAGCTCGATACGAATTCCGTTTTTATCCGCAAAAACTCTGCGAATGACTGCTTTGACTACATCGCCGACTTTAAATTTTTCACCCTTTATGCGGTTTTTTCTTGGTAAAAAGGCTCTAAGCTCGTCTATTTCTATAAAAGTGTTTTCCTCGCTATCTACTCGCACTACGCTTCCAAAAACCATTTGCCCTATCATATTTTGGTATTTTTCATAAATGGTTTCTTCTAAAAGCTTTTGTATGTGGTATTCTAGCTCTTTATGCAAGATATTAACAGCTGTTCTACCTAAATTTTCTAAAGGGCATTCATAAGTAAGCTCATCGCCCACTTCGACTTCTGGGGCTTCTTTTTTTGCTTTTGAAATAGCGATAAAATGCTCGTTATCATCTTGCAATCTTTCATCACTATCAGCAACGATGAGAATTTTTTGATAAAGTTGTAAATTTTTAGGATCGACAAAAAACTCATACTGCTCGCCATAGACTTTTTTTGCGGTGTTGATTAAGGCTTTGATGACTTTTTCTTTGACTGCTTCAAGTTTTAAATTTTTTTCATTTGCAATAGATTCTATAATATCGCTGATTTTTTCCATGTTATGCTCCTTTATTTTTTGGTGATTTAATTTTCTGTAGATTTGTAAAGAAAAGTTAGAATAAAATTGTATAAAAATAAGCTTAATTAAAAGTAAAATTTGCTAGAATTACAAATTTAAATTACAAGGAAGTGAAAATGGATTTAAAATTAGCAAGAGAATTACCTCACGAAAAGCCAAAAACTATAGCTTTAAAAAAGATTGAAGAAGCTGTTGATCAAGAAGGGCAGAGCTTTTTTTATTTTGATAAAGAAAACTCACATAAAGATTTACTTGCTCTTGTGGCTCATTTTGAAAAAAAGGGTTTGAGTGTATATCACCGAGTTGTGCGTTATGGGCTTGATGATGAGGATTATATGTATGAGGTGCATATTCTTTGAGCGCGAAGAAGTTATTTATCCAAACTTTAGGCTGCGCGATGAATGTCAGAGACAGCGAGCATATCATCGCTGAGCTCACTCAAAAAGAAGATTATAGCCTAACTGAGGATATCAAAGAAGCTGATCTTATACTTATCAATACCTGCTCAGTGCGTGAAAAGCCAGTGCATAAGCTTTTTAGCGAAGTAGGTGGCTTTGAAAAAGTGAAAAAAAAGGGTGCAAAAATAGGTGTTTGCGGTTGCACGGCTTCGCATTTGGGAAGTGAGATTTTTAAACGCGCACCTTATGTGGATTTTGTTTTAGGCGCTAGAAATATTTCTAAGATTACTCAAGCTGTAAAAACTCCTAAATTTTTAGGCACGGATATAAACTTTGATGAGAGCGAATTTGCTTTTGCAGACTTTAGAAATAGCCTTTATAAAAGCTTTATCAATATCAGCATAGGTTGTGATAAGCACTGCACTTACTGCATAGTGCCACATACTAGGGGCGATGAGGTGTCTATCCCTTTTTCAATTATCTTTAAAGAAGCTCAAAAGGCTGTTGAAAGGGGAGCAAAAGAGATTTTTTTGCTGGGACAAAATGTAAATAACTACGGCAAACGTTTTTCAAATGTCCATGAAAAAATGGACTTTCCTGATTTGCTTGAACGTTTAAGTGAGATTGAAAATTTAGAGCGAATCCGCTTTACCAGCCCTCACCCTTTGCATATGGATGATAAATTTTTAAAAGTTTTTGCAAATAATGAAAAAGTATGCAAAGCTATGCATATGCCTTTACAAAGCGGCTCAAATGAAATTTTAAAGGCAATGAAGCGAGGTTATACTAAAGAATGGTATTTAAATAGAGCCTTTAAGTTAAGAGAGCTTTGCCCTACAGCAAGCATTTCAACTGATATTATCGTGGCGTTTCCCGGAGAAAGTGAAAAAGATTTTGAGGAGACTATGCAAGTGATTGAAAAAGTGCGTTTTGAGCAAATTTTTTCTTTCAAGTATTCAAAACGTCCTTTAACTCCAGCTGCAAATATGCCTCAACAAGTTGATGAAGCTACGGCTTCAAGACGTTTAACTCAGCTACAAACTAGACATAATGAAATTTTAGATGAGATCGTGGCTAAGCACAATGGAGCCGAGTTTGATGTGCTTTTTGAAGAACTTCGTGCAAATTCAGCCGTAGCTGGAAGAACAAATAATAACTTCTTAGTGCAAATTCAAGGAAGTGAAGAGCTTTTAGGGCAGATAAAACGCGTGAAAATCACGAATGCAAAGCGTATGGTGCTGTATGGGGAAGCAGTTTAAAATAGCTTTTTTGGCAAGAGTGCTTTTTTGCTTGCAATGGCTTTTGTTTTTAACTTGCAAGAAAAGCTATATAGGACAAAGGCTTGAATATAAGCCCTTTGTGATCTTATTTTGGCATGGGCGTTTAGCGTTAATGCCCTTTGCGTTTAGGTATTTTGAGCATAAGCAAAAAAAGGCTTTTGTTGTGATTTCTCAGCATAAAGATGGCGAGCTTATCACTCAAAATATAGAGCTTTTTGGTATCAATACCATTCGTGGAAGCTCTTCAAAAGGTGGTGCAAATGTCCTTAGAAAAGCTTTTAAAGTTTTAGAACAAAATGACGATGTAGTAATCACGCCTGATGGTCCAAGGGGTCCTTTTAGGAGCATTTCTGATGGCTCGGTTTTAATCGCTCAAAAAAAAAATCTTCCCATAGTGCTTTTAAACTATGAAGCAAGCAGGTATTGGGAATTTAAGAGCTGGGATAAGATGATTTTACCTAAGCCTTTTTCAAGGATTAGATATAGAATTTCTGATCCTATTGATATAAAAAATTTAGAATTAAACGAGGCGAAGCAAATAATAAGCGAAAAATTTGCTATCATTACAAAAGAAGATAGTTTTTAAAGGATAAGAGGAATGTTTTTTTCGCTCAGACGCTATATGTTGCAGTTGATTGTTTGTGTGGTTTTTGAAAGCAAAACACATATCATTCGCGCCCATAGCATTAAAAATAAAAAGATTATCAATACCTATGAAAAGCAGTTTGAGGATAAGGAAAAACTTTTTGATTATCTTAAAAATCTTGCTAAAGAATACCAGCTTCATTACATAGCAGTGTTTTTCAACGCACCTACTCAAGGCTTGATCCCGACAAATGATACTAAAGAATTTGCTCGTTTTGGTGTCAATGCAGAAAATATTTCTTGCTTAAGTTTAGCAAATGCTCAAATTTATACTTCCTTAGCAAATATTCAAGAATACAAAGAGAGTTTTAAGGATTATGGTGGGCTTGATTTTATCTTTTCACCTTTGAGCTTGTTGTATTATTGTATCAAACAACAAGCTGCTAGAAAAGGCATCGTGCTTTATGCGTATAGGCAAGCTGAAAGCGTAGCTATGATGGTGTGTAAAGAAAAAGAAATTTTATTTGGAAGTTTTTTTGATATCAATCTTCAAGATGATGCCTCCACCCTTTCTTCACAAGAAAAAGGCGAGGAAAATAATCCCGAAGAAGACATAGATATAGAAAATTATGATTTTGGGAATTTAGATAATTTACTTGATGAAAAGCTTGATGATTTAAAATACGCTACGACTACAAAAGAGGATTTAAGCCATTTTTCAAGCGATATGAAGATGTGTTCATATATCTTTTCAAGCATACAAGAATTTTATAACAACCCACTCTATAAAGGCAATTTTATCGATGAATTTGTGATTTTTGATAATGAAAATATTTCAGCAGTAGTGCTTGATTATATAGAAGGTGAAATTTTTATCAAGCCGCAAGTGATACAAATTGATACACTTGATCTTATGCATGAGCTTGCTTGCAAGGAGTTAAAAATATGACTTATAGTTTCATCAAGCCAAAGATAAAGCCTATTTTTAGCCTATTTGCAAAGATTTGGATCGCTTTTTTTGTGTTAAGCATAGCTATCATTTTTGCTGTATATTTTTTCATCGTTGCAAGGTATTTGCTTTTAAGCTCAGAGCTTGAGAGCAAAAGGCAAGAAGCGGTGCTTTTGCAAGAAAAGACAAGCCAAAATGATGCTTTATTTGACTTGCTTACCCAAAGAAAAGAGCTTGCCCTGCAAATCGTTGCTTCAAGCAATAGTGATGAAAGTATTTCACAAGATGGTAGCAACATAAAGATCAAAAAAGTCGTTCATAATCTTTTTGATCTCGTGCTTAAATCAGGAGGAATTCGCCTTGAAAGTATGCAATTAAACAAAAACACTCTTGAGCTAAGAGGCGTTACACCAACGAAAGAAATGTTTTCTTTGCTCGTGCAAACGCCACTAAAAAGTATTTTTGATGAGAGCAAGACAAGCTTTTATCCGCTCAATACCGGCTGGTTTAAATTTGTAAGCACAAATAAAAGCTTAAATTATGGGAGCATACAATGAAAAATGATAAAAGTCTTGAAGAAATCAATCTTGTTAAGCTTGTTATTTATGCGATGATTTTTGTGCTCATTTGTGGCTTGCTTGTTTTGATTTTAATCTTACCTATGGTAAAAAATTATAAAAATGTAAGCTTGAGATTATACTCGCAAAACTCTGTTAATGCTCATCTTAACGAGAAATTTCAAGTTAGTGAAAGCAAGCTTAATACCTTACGAAGCGAAAATGAGAAAATTTTCACCCAATTTGACTCAAGTTTTGATGAAGAAGATTTTATAAAATTTTTAAATACATATTTTACAAATGTAAAACTTAAAAAGCTTGAAAATACAAACACAAACCAATACTTATTTGCCGAGTTTAACATAAGCGCTACGCTTAAAAGCACGGCTGAATTTTATGAATTTATTGATGCTTTAAATGCGTATAAAAATATCATCAAGCTTGAAACACCTGTTGATTTTAAAGCACAAGGCGATATTGTAGATATCAACTTTATCACTCAAATTTACACTTCAGCTTCTACTCAAAAATGATAATACCTTCTTGAGTTTGCATTCTTATCACCTCAGCTTGTGAATCTTCAGCTTTAATATTTTCATTAAGAGAGCTTAATACTTCATAATAAAAGGTTCGAAGCACCTCATCAATATCAAGCACAGCTTCTTTTAAATTTGCATTGACTTGCGTTGGGATACTGCTTATGCTTTCTTTAAAGTTGCCTATGCCCTCATCGCTTTTGATAGGGTAGTTTATCGCGATTGGTTCAAGTTTTGTTTTTACACCTGCTTGTGTTTGCACCTTGTTTTTATCATTAACTTTGTTAAAAGATGCTTGAAATTCAAGCTCTAGGCTTAAATTTGAGCTTATTTGCTTTCCTTTTAGAAAGTCTGTTTTTTCTCGATCAAATTCTTCTTTGATAAGAACAACAATGCTTTCTTTTAACTTATATTGCTTTGTCTTGCTAAGATCATATCCTTTGGCAAGGAGGAGTTTCACGCTTGCTTCTTCTATCTTTTGTGCTAAAAGTTTTAATTCCTCATCAAGTCTTATCTTAAGGATAGAGTCCTCAAAATAGCTTGAATACTCATTCTTTTTTTGCATTTGAAGCAAATTATATGTTACTTGATCTGTGTGTTGTGATTTTTCTTTAAATTCGGCTTGAAAACTTGGCAAAGGTATGGTAAGAACTGAGTTTTTTGCACAAGCTAAAAACAAAACTATAGATAAAATAAGAGCAATTTTTTTCATTTTTTCTCACTTTAAGAAATTTAAAAAGACATTATAGCAAGATTAAGCCTAATTTGCTATATTTTTGTTTTCTAAATCGAAAAACAAAAGGACAAAGAGTGCAGTTTTGGCAAGATATTTATTCTCATTTTGATGTTATAGCGTTTGAATTCTTTGGATTTAAAGTGTATTGGTATAGCTTGTGTTACATTTTTGCACTTTTGTTTGCTCTTGTTTTGGCAAAACATTATGTCAAAAAAGATAAAATCCCTATCAGTGATAAACTCCTTGATAGCTATTTTGTATGGGTAGAACTTGGCGTGATTTTAGGCGCTAGGCTTGGATATATACTTATTTATGATGATTATACCTTGTTTTATCTTACGCATCCTTGGCAGATTTTTAATCCTTTTGATCAAAATGGCGAATTTGTAGGAATTCGCGGTATGAGCTTTCATGGGGCTGTTTTAGGAGCATTTATCGCGACTTTGCTATTTTGTCGTCGTTTTAAAAAAGCGTATTTTTCAAATTTGCTTAAATACCTTGATCTTGTCGCTTTAAGCGTGCCTTTAGCCTATACTTTTGGACGAATTGGAAATTTTTTAAATCAAGAATTATTTGGGCGAGCAACTGATGTGCCTTGGGGCATTTATGTAAATGGTGTTTTACGCCATCCTAGCCAGCTTTACGAAGCATTTTTAGAGGGTTTTGTTATCTTTTTACTCATTCATTTTTTACGCACAAAGCAGAAATTTCAAGGTGAGTTGATTTTAGTTTATGCGATGAGCTATTCTTTTATGCGTTTTGTGTGTGAATTCTTTAGAGAACCTGATTCAAATTTAGGTTTTATAGTGCTTGATTTGAGTATGGGACAGCTTTTAAGTCTTGTGATGTTTGGTGTTACTTTTTTAATATATATTTATCTTAGATTTAACAAAAATTATTTTTTAAGCTCTTTTAAATAAATTCGCAAATATAATATAAATTGATAATGCGAATTTACAAAAAAAGGAGTAAAAATGCAACAAATCATTGAAGGCTACTTAGGAAAAAGTGCTGAAGGCAAAAAAAGCAAAATGCCTGCTAAGCTTGACTTTATCCAAAGTGCTTCTGGGCTTTTTTTAGGGCTATTTATGTGGGGGCATATGTTTTTCGTTTCTAGTATTCTTATTAGTAGCGATTTTATGTATAGGATTGCTAAGATGTTTGAGGGCGATTTTATCTTTGGCACACCGCAACCTTGGGTGGTATCCTGTATCGTGTTTGTGGTGTTTGTGGTGTTTGTGGTGCATGCTGGGCTTGCTATGCGTAAATTTCCTATTAATTTTAGACAATGGCAGCTTTTACGCACGCACGCAAAAGTGATTAAACATAGCGATACAAATTTATGGTTTATCCAAGCAATCACTGGTTTTATCATGTTTTTCTTTGCTTCTCTTCATTTAGGGCTTATGTTTTTTCAAGCTCACACTATCGATCCTTATGGTAGTGGAGATAGAATGCTTCAAATGTGGCCTTTTTATCTTATCTTGCTTTTTGCTGTTGAGCTTCATGGTGGTATAGGACTTTACAGGCTTTGCGTAAAATGGGGCTGGTTTGAAGGTAAAAACGCTAAAGCAAGTCGCAAAACACTTAAAAAGCTTAAATGGCTTATCAGTGTGTTTTTCATCGCTCTAGGACTTTTAACTATGGCAGCTTATGTAAAAGTTGGTTTAAGCGATGATCATAAAGCAGGCGATCGTTATGTGCCTACATATATGCAAAGATAAGGAGTAAAGAAAATGAATATTCAATATAGTGACGCACTCGTAATAGGTGGTGGTTTAGCTGGGCTTAGAGCTGCCATTGAAGTAGCAAAAACAGATCAAAGTGTAACCCTTTTAAGTATATGTCCGGTAAAACGTTCGCACTCAGCAGCGGTTCAAGGCGGTATGCAAGCAAGTCTTGGAAATGGAGCTAAGGGCGAGGGCGATAATGAAGACTTACACTTTGCAGATACAGTTAAGGGCTCTGATTGGGGCTGTGATCAAGAAGTGGCTAGAATGTTTGCTCAAACTGCACCAAAGGCTGTGCGTGAGCTTGCTTCTTGGGGCGTGCCTTGGACTAGGGTAACAAAAGGACCAAGAACAGTTGTAATTAATGCTCAAAAAACAGTTATTGAGGAAAAAGAAGCTGCTCATGGGCTTATCAATGCAAGGGATTTTGGTGGCACTAAAAAATGGAGAACCTGTTTTATAGCCGATGCTACAGGGCATTGTATGCTTTATGGGGTGGCAAATGAAGCCATTAAAAATGAGGTTAAGATCATAGATAGAATGGAAGCGGTTCGCATTATGCATGATGGCAAAAAATGTCTTGGCGTTATAGCAAGGGATTTGACAAATGGCGAACTTACAGCCTTTGTTGCAAGAGGAACTATGATAGCAACAGGAGGCTATGGCAGGATTTATAAACAAACAACAAATGCTGTAATTTGCGAAGGCACAGGTGCAGCTATAGCCCTTGAAACAGGACTTTGCAGACTAAGCAATATGGAAGCGGTGCAATTTCACCCAACGCCTATAGTGCCAAGTGGGATTTTACTTACTGAAGGTTGTAGAGGCGATGGAGGCGTGTTAAGAGATGTTGATGGATACCGCTTTATGCCTGATTATGAGCCGGAGAAAAAAGAGCTTGCAAGTCGTGATGTGGTAAGTCGTAGAATGATGGAGCATATTCGCAAAGGTAAAGGCGTGAAAAGTCCTTATGGGGATCATTTATGGCTTGATATTTCTATCTTAGGACGCGCTCATATAGAAAAAAACTTAAGAGATGTGCAAGATATTTGCAAAACCTTTAATGGTATCGATCCAGCTGATGAAGGACCTAAGGGCTGGGCGCCGGTTTTACCTATGCAACACTACTCAATGGGCGGCATTCGCACCAAACCAACAGGAGAAAGTCAGTGGCTTGATGGACTTTTTGCATGTGGAGAGGCAGCATGCTGGGATATGCACGGCTTTAACCGCCTAGGTGGAAACTCATGTGCTGAAACTGTTGTTGCGGGTATGATAGTGGGGGATTATTTTGCTGATTATTGTAAGAAAAATGGCGAAGTGATTGATACAAACATAGTTAAAGACTTTTTAACCAAAGAGTATGAATACCTCAAAAGTCTTGCAAACAAAGATGGCAAGAACGATGTTTTTGAGATCAAAAACAAGATGAAAGAGATTATGTGGGAAAAAGTAGCCATTTTCCGCACAGGAGAGGGCTTAAAAGAAGCTGTTGATGAGCTTGAAGAGCTGTATAAAAAGTCCTTAGATGTTAAAGTGCATAACAAAGAGCTTGATTGTGCTAATCCAGAGCTTGAAGAAGCTTACAGGGTGCCAAGAATGCTTAAAGTTGCACTTTGCGTAGCTTATGGCGCACTTTTAAGAACTGAAAGTCGTGGGGCACATTACAGAGAGGATTATCCAAAAAGAGATGATTTAAATTGGATGAAAAGAACACTTACTTATTGGGTAGAGGGTGAAAATATGCCTCGTGTTGAATATGATGAACTTGATATTATGAAAATGGAAATGCCACCAGCCTTTAGAGGATATGGCGCCAAAGGTAATATCATAGAAAATCCACTTTCAGCCAAAAGACAAGAAGAAGTTGATAGCATAAGAGAAAAAATGGAAAATGAAGGCAAAGGACGTTATGAAATCCAAGAAGCACTTATGCCTTATGAGCTTCAAGCCAAATATAAAGCCAAAAATCAAAGAATAGGAGTAGATTATGAGTAGAAAGCTTACTATTAGAGCCTTAAAATACAATCCGCTAAGTAAAATTTCAAAACCACAATTTGTAAGTTATGAACTTGAAGAAACGCCTTTTATGACGATTTTTGTATGCCTTACTTTAATCCGCGAAAAATTTGATGCGGATTTGAGCTTTGATTTTGTATGCAGGGCTGGAATTTGTGGAAGTTGTGCTATGATGATTAATGGGGTGCCAAAACTTGCTTGTAAAACCTTGACAAAGGACTATAAAGATGGCGTCATAGAGCTTATGCCTATGCCAGCCTTTAGGCATATTAAAGATTTAAGCGTAAATACTGGCGAATGGTTTGAGGATATGTGTAAACGCGTTGAAAGCTGGGTGCATACTGATAAAGAAACTGATATTAGCAAGATAGAAGAAAAAATAGAACCAGAAGTGGCTGATGAAACCTTTGAGCTTGATCGCTGCATTGAATGTGGCATTTGTCTTGCAAGTTGCGCGACTAAACTTATGCGTCCAAATTTCATCGGTGCTACAGGACTTTTAAGAACAGCTAGATATTTACAAGATCCGCACGATGAAAGAAGTGTAGAGGATTTTTACGAGCTAGTTGGCGATGATGATGGTGTTTTTGGTTGTATGAGCTTACTTGCTTGTGAGGATAATTGCCCTAAAGAGCTTCCTTTACAAAGTAAAATCGCCTACATGAGAAGACAACTTGTTGCCCAAAGAAACAAATGAAAACTCCCCTCATTTTGAGGGGCTTGACTTGCTTAAAAGGCTATGGAAACAGCATTTACTCTATCTTGACAGCTCAAGCAAGCTTGAAAATCATCTTGATATAAACGAGGCTGAATGTGCTATCATTTTAAGCGCAAATGATGAAAATTATGAAAGATTTTTAAAGCTTGAACTTTTCACTCAAATTTTAAAAAAGTTTCACTTAAGGGCTGATATTTTCAGTATCCAACTTGCCCAGCTTCAAATTTTAAATACCCTAAAACTTGGCTTTTTTGAAAAAGATCAACTCTTAAGAGCCTTAAAGCTTTTAAAAAGCATAGCTGATACTGAGTGCGTGAGCGCATTTTTAGAGCATTTTAAATGTGAAGTGCAAGATAAAAAACAAGGTTTTTTTACCGAATCAAAAGAACTTGAAAGCCTTTGCAATGAGCTTTTAAGTTTAAGCGATACACCAAATTTAAATCAAAGACTAAATAATGCTTTAATGCGTTTTAAAAACACTGAGTTTAACATCGTCGTTGCTGGCATAATGAATGCTGGCAAATCAAGTCTTTTAAATGCTCTTTTAAAAACACGAATTCTAGGCGTTTCAAACATACCTGAAACGGCTAATTTAACCCTTTTAAAATACGCTCAAGAGCCAAAAGCAAAGCTGTATTTTTGGAATAAAGCCGAGTTTGAAAGTCTGCAAAAAAATGCCTTGTATGATGAAGGCTTGGCTAAAGTGTTAAACGAGCTTAAGCCTCAAATTAAAGATCTTATAGGCGATGAAAGCTTAAGTAAGGACATTAAGCTTAATGAACTCAGTTTTTATAGTAGCGCTAAAAATCCACTTTCAGTTTTAATCCAAAAAATAGAACTTTTCAGTGAGCTTGATTTTTTAAAAGATAATATCACTATCATCGACACGCCCGGGCTTGATGATGTGTTTGTGCAAAGAGAGCAGTTAAGCAAGGATTATTTGAATAATTGTGATTTTTTAATGTATCTTATGAATGCAAGCCAAAGTTTAAGCCAAAAAGATAGTGAGTTTTTGCTTGCTTGCCTTAATAATTCTCGTATAAGTCGTTTTTTAATCATCATCTCAAAGGCTGATTTACTTACTCAAAATGAGCTTGATGAAGTGATTACTTACACACAAAAAAGCCTTAAACAAAGACTAAAGGAGCAAGGTTTAGATGAGTTTTTGCTTGAAAAGATTGATTTTTTAAGCATAAGTTCAAAACAAGCTTTAGAATTTTATGAAAACAAAGCTGATGAAAACACTCTTATGCAAAGTCAAATTCCGCGTCTTGAGACTTATTTATACCAGCAAATTTTTAGCTCTACAAAGTCAAAACTTGTGCTTGAAAGCTTTAAAAACGAACTTAAGCTCATTACAGACGAGCTTATAGAAAAATTAGAGCGTGAAAACAAAGCCTTGCAAAGTAAAAATTTAGGCTTAAATGATGAAAATATAAAGCTTTTAAGCGAATTTAAGACTGAAGCTAAAAAGCTTGAGAGTTTAAAAGCCAAGTTAAAAGAATTCAAAGCTGAACTAAAAGCAAATAACCTCCTTGCAAACTCTAGTCTTAAAACTTTATTTAAAAGACTTGAAAACAAGCTTAATGATGAGTTTAACTACGCTAAAGCAAATTCTAGGGCACTTGAAGCTTTAGAAAAAATTTTCTTACAAAATTTAGAAGATGGTTTTAATGACATTTTGCGTCAAATTTATTTTCAAAACCTTAAAATAACTGAAGCATTTAACGAAAAGCTTAGCCTTAAATACAAAGCAAAAAACACTGAGTTTTTAAATGATATTCAAGCTTTTAGAAAGCTTGCTTCAACAGCTTTTACGCAGTTTTTAGCCCTTGAGCTTTTGCGTAATGTATCGCGTGAGTTTTCAAATTTGATTATGCTTAAAAACGAAGCAAAAGACTTTAAAGCAAGGCTTAGTTCCTTGTTTGAGGACTTTTTACAAGCTTTTGATTGTGCTGAATTTGTTGGAAAGTTAAGCTTAGAAAATGAAATGTTTAGCTTTTTGCAAGATAAGGTTAATGAACTTGTCTTGGCACACAAAGAAAAAGAGCTTGAGTTTAAACAAAGGCTTGAAAAGCTTGATACTGAAAATTTAAGCCTTATTTTAGAGCAAAATGAAGCAAAAAAAGCAAAGCTTATACATATCAAAGAAAGTTTAAACCATGCACATTAAGCTTATTAAAGATTTTATCAATGCCTATGAAAAAGAATACAAACAAGAATTTCAAAATGATTTTAAAGGCGAGTTAGAACGCATTAAAATGCGTTTTCATGAGCCTTTTTTGCATGCTAGTGCGTCTTTTTTAACTCGTCTAAACTCTATCATTGCAAGCCTAGAAAAGCCTATAAATGTAGCTATTTTGGGGCAGTTTTCAAGTGGCAAATCAAGCCTTTTAAATCTTATCTTGCAAAAAGAAATTCTTCCAACAGGAGCTGTGCCGGTTACCTTTAAGCCTACTTTTTTGCGTTATGCAAAGGAATATTTGCTAAAGGTTGAGTTTGAAAATGGCTTTGAAAAGCTTTGCGAGCTAAGCGAACTTGGTTTTTATACAGATCAAAGAAAAGAACTTCAAGCAGTAAAAAGCCTTACCCTTTTTGCTCCCATACCCTTGCTTGAAAAGCTTACTTTAGTGGATATGCCCGGCTTAAATGCAAATGCAACAGATGATAAAAGTGCTTTTAGCGAGCTTGAAAATATACATAGTGTTATTTGGCTTTCTTTGATTGATAATGCAGGTAAAAAAAGCGAGGAAGACGCTATCATATCGCATTTAGAGCTTTTAAAAGATACCCAAAGCCTTTGCGTGCTTAATCAAAAAGACAAACTCGATCAAGTTGAACTTGAACGGGTTTTAAACTACGCTACAGAAGTCTTTGGGAAGTATTTTAACAATGCAATCATACCCTTATCTTGCAAAGAAGCTAAGTCTAAACAAAGCTATGAGCGCTCAAATTTCAATGCCTTGCTTAAACATTTACAAAGCTTAGATACGCAAAAACTGCATAAAAATTTCATCAAAACAAGGCTTTTAAAACTCTGTGAAATTCTACTTTCTCAATACTTGCTTTTTGAAAACATACTTGAAAAACTTGTTAATATTTTTAAAACTTATGAGGATTTTTTAACACAAAATGAAAGCATTATCAAGCAAAAGATTGATTTACTTAGCTTAGAAGTGCTTACTCATCTTAAGGCTTTGAGTGAAAAAATAGCCCAAGAAATAGGAGCAAACATCAAAGAAAAACAAGCTTATTTTTACACTCCAAGCACAAGCTTTTTACACAAAAACTTATATCAAAAACACGAATACAAAGCCCCAGCTATAGCAAGTGATGAGGTATTTTTAAATTTGTTTTATCACAGCGATAAACTCAACAAAGAATTTAAAAAAATGAAAACTCAAATTTTTAAAGAATTTGAAGGCTTAAAGCTTGATTTAAAGGGTATTTTCTCATACTTAGAACAAAAAATCATTTTGTTTAAATCCGAGTTTTTGCATATTCAAAAAGACGAAACCTTGCAAAGTGAGGTGGATTTTTCAGAGCTAAGAGCCTTTGTGGGAGCGAGTGATGAGCTTTTTTTAAAGGACTTTAAGCAGGCTTTGTTTGAAGAGAGTTTAAAGCTTGATTTGTTTTTTGAAAAGCTTAGCATTAAAGCTTTGACAAATTATGAAAGTGCAAGTAAGCTTACTTTAAGCTTTTTTAGTCGCAAGATCAATGAAAGTCGTGAATTTTTCGAACTTGATAGCACTGAATTTCATCTTTATCACCCAGAATATCATGAAATTTATGAAAGAATGCTTACTGAGCTAAATTTTTACGAATTTGAGGCTTTGCTTATCGATAAGCCTTTTATCTTAAAAAAATACGAGGATTTAAATTCAGCTTTTAAGGTTTTAATTTTACAAAAATTTGCTATCATTAACAAATACAAAAGCCAGATTGAAAAACAAAAACAATGGGTTTTGAAAACAAAAGATTTGATTAAGGATTTGTGATGAAAAAACTATTTTTATGTATCAGTATATGCTTAAGTTTTGCTTTTTCAGCAAGCTTAGATGAAGGTTTGGGGCGTTATGAGGCGCAAAATTACACCCAAGCAGCAACGATTTTTTATGATTTATGCCAGCAAAATAATAACGCCAAAGCCTGCTTTTTTCTTGGTTTTATGTATGAAAGCGCGCAAGGTGTAGATAAAGATGATGCTAGGGCAAAAAGCTATTATGAAAAAGCATGCCAACTCAAGCAAGCTAGCGCCTGCTTTAATCTTGCCTTGCTTTTAGATAAAAATGGACAAAACAAGCAAGCTGATTTAAGCTTTTATCAAGCTTGCGTCCTAGGACATAAGGATTCGTGCGTAAATTTAGGGCTAAGATATGAAGCACAAGAAGATGGAAGCTTAGCGCTTGATTTTTTTCAAAGAGCGTGCAAACTCAAGGACGCAGCCGCTTGCTTTAAACAAGGTTTGCTTTATGAAGATGGCATTTTAGTGCGTCAAAACATTCAACTTGCTTCAAGAGCTTTTACGAGTTCTTGCGAGCTTAACTACGCCCCAGCGTGCTATGCTTTAGGTAAAATTGCTCTTGAAAAGAAAAATCAAGCAGACGCAAAAAAATACTTCGGCAAAGCTTGCGATCTTACACATCTTAATTCTTGTGAAGAGTATAAAAAGCTAAACGCCCAGCCAAATGTGATGATGAATTAAAATTTATAACAATTCAGCCAGCAAAAAAAGCAAATAAACACCTCAAAACGATAAAAGAAGCTTCAAGCAAAAGCCTCAAGCTTCTTTTCGCACCCTTACTTCGTCCTCAACTTCTTGCAAAAAGCGATCCACAAGCTCATTTTCTTTGAGTTTAGCGACGACTTCGCCATGTCTTATCACAAGTCCTTGTCCTTTGCCAAAGGCGATAGCTACATCAGCTCCTTTAGCTTCTCCTAAAGCATTTACAACACAACCCATAACGCTGATATTTAAAGGTTCTTTGATATGTTTTACCTTTTCTTCGACTATTTTTATAGCCTTTACCAAATCACTTTGTATGCGCCCGCAAGTTGGACAAGAGATGATATTAATCCCGCTTTTTTGCACTCCGCTATCTTGCAAGATCGCCTTTGCGACGCGAATTTCTTCTTCAAGTTCGCCTGTCATTGAAACTCTCATCGTATCGCCTATGCCTTTTAAGAGTAAATTACCAAGGGCGATTGAGGATTTTATAGTGCTGTGAAATTTTGTGCCAGCTTCAGTTACGCCTAAGTGAAAAGGATAACTCACCAAAGGACGCAAACGCTCATACGCTTCTATGGTTTTTTGTGTATCTGAAGTTTTCATCGAAATTTTTATATCTGTAAAGTCAAAGTCCTCTAAAAGCTTGATATTATACTGCGCACTTGCAAGCATAGCTTCAACGCCATATCCATAACGATCAGCAAACTGCTTTTCTATAGAGCCGTGATTTATGCCTATGCGGATAGGGATTTTGCGTTCTTTGCAGGCTTTTACGACTTCTTTAATGTTATCTTTTGAGCCTATATTCCCCGGATTTATCCGCACCCCATCGATAAATTCAGCACAAAATACAGCAAGCTTATGATTAAAATGAATATCTACTATAAGAGGCAATGGACTTTGAGCTTTGATCTCTTTTAAAGCCCTTGCATCAGCCATATCAAGACAAGCTAAACGCACGATATCAGCCCCAGCAAAATACAAGCGATTAAGCTGATCTAAACAGCCCTTTATATCTCTTGTTTTGCTAAAAAGCATGGATTGAGTAGAAATGGGCGCGTCCCCTCCTACAAGCACGCCACCCACATTGATTTGTTTTGTTTTAAATCTTGTATAAGCCATAAAACGCTTTCTTTAAGTAAGTTTTAAGCTTTAATTCTAGCAAATTTGTGCTTAAAACTTCTTTTAGCTCAAAGCATTTTAGCGGTTTTTTGTGTTTTCATCGATAGTTTTAAAGAGCTTATTAAGCTGATCTTCTTCTATCTTTTTCAAGCCGTCTTCATAGCTTTTGTTTTGAGCATAAGTGATAAAATTACTCATTGTCTTACTCAGATCAAGATCGAGATTTTCAAATTTTGAATTTGTGCTTTTTGCACTTTCTTCTTTTTTGATCTCATTTATCGTTGCTTGAAACTCATCTGCACTTGTTTTTTGCGTCTTAACCTTTGAGTAAAAGTTCGAATTTACGCTTTCTTGTTGGATAGAATTAACCATCTTACACTCCTTTTTTGTGAATTTTACACTTAAGATAAAGCAAATTTCGTTCCAACTTAAGCCAAATTCTTGCGAGCGTTTAAGCTTTCTTTTTTCTCTTGAGTTTGTTAAAATTCACCTTATCTTTTGCAAAAAGCACGCTAAAAAGTAAAGCTGGTAGCACAAATAACGCCGAAAAAACAGCATTAAACTCAACGCCTAAATGCGCAAGCACAAAGCCACCAAGCCAAGAAGCAAGAGCTATACCGACATTAAAGGCTGCTTCATTTATGCTTACTGCACTATCGATAAAGGAATTTGCATGCCTTTTTGCCTTGCTTAAGCCCATCATCTTTAAAGCTGGTATGGTTGAAAAGCTCAAAGCGCCTATCAAAGCGATATTAATCACGATTAAAATTTGCGAATACATAGTAAAACTCACGCTTAAAAACACCGCAACTTGTAAGATAAGTATGATCCTAAGGCTCATTACAGCACCTATTTTATCAACAAGCTTGCCTCCATAAAGATTGCCAAGTATGGCACATAGTCCATAAACAAGCAAGATATATGCGGTGTTTGCCACTTCAAAGCCACTGACATCAACTAAAAGTTTTTGTATATAAGTATAAAGCACAAATTGCGCCCCACAAGTGCAAGTCGTAATCACATAAGTTTTAAGTAAATTTTTGTGCGAAAAAGCTGGTATAAGGCTTTTTAAACTCATCGCACTTGGGCTAATATCTCTTGGCATCATATGAAAAATTCCAAAAATCGCAAGCAAAGTGATGACAAAGATCAGCAAAAAGATAAATTTAAAACCAAAAAAATGCCCTACAAAAGTCCCCAAAGGCACGCCCGTAACCAAAGCCACAGTGAGCCCTGTAACCATTACAGCTAAAGCTCTTGAGCGTTCATGTGCTGGAGCTATAGCAGTAACTGCAAGCGTTGCGATGACAAAAAACACGCCATGTTGTGTCCCAGCCATAAACCGAGCAAAGGCAGTAAGATAAAAATTTGGACTTAAAAAGATGATGAAATTTGCTACTGCAAAAATGCTAAGATTGATAAGAAGCTGTATGTGGCGGTTAAAACGGCTTAAAGGTATGGTGATTAAAGGAGCACCGATAACAACTCCGATCGCATACAAAGTCGTAAGCCAGCCAGCTGTTTTTGCATCGACATTAAAATACTTTTGCACATCAACTAAAACTCCAGCCATTACAAATTCAGTAACACCCAAACAAAAAGCACTCAAAGCTAAAGCAAATATCGCTTTTTTATACGCTTGCACCCTTACTCCTTTAGTGTATTTTAAAGCGTGATATTGTAATGCCAAAAGGTAAATAAATTTTTATTTTTTTTCATAAATACACTTTTGCCCTAAAATACGCACTCAAATAATGCTATTTTTTCAATTTTAAGAGCTTTTTATCTCTTAAAAATAAGCTTTTTTGATACTTTAAGCAAATTTTAAACAAAAAAATCTGTTTTTTTGGTTACAATACTCGCACTAATTCAAAATTTTAGTGAAGGAGATTTCGTATGAAATTAGTAAAGTTAAGTTTAGCAGCTGCTATCGCTGCAGGTTCGTTTTCAGCACTTAACGCTGTTTCTTTAGAAGATGCGATTAAGAATGTTGATTTTACAGGTCAATTAAGATACCGCTATGATACAGCTGCTTGGGATGAGTTTGATAGAAACGCTCAAAGTACAATGAATGGCGACAATGCAAGACAAACTCATAGATTCCGTGCAAGATTAGCTGCAAAAGCTGATATTGGCGATGGCTTCAAAGTATTTGGACAAGTTCAATACGGACAAGACAATAATGGTGGTTATGGAGCAGGTAATACAACTGCAACCGGCGAGACTTTTAAACTTCGTCAAGCATATTTGCAATATGACTTAGCCGATTATGGCACTAGCTTCATCTGGGGTAAGCAAGAACTTGGCACCATTTGGACTGATGATATGGTAGGAATGGCTGCTAAAGCTCTTTATACTGGCATAGATGGCTTAACTTTAGCTGCTTTTGCTGTAGATAGTTTTGAAGCAGATGGAGAAAGAGCTTTCCAAAGACCTACAACTAATGTTGATGCTGTTGGTAGCAATGCAGCAGATTTCATCTTTAGACAAAATTTCTATGGTGCAGCTGCTATAGGTGCGTATGATTTGGGTGGTTCTACTCTTGATACTCAACTTTGGTTAGGTTATTTGAATAAAAGAGCATTCTTCTACGCTCTTGATGTAGTGTATGGCTTACCTATCGATCAAGACTTAAGCTGGACTCTTCAAGTCAATTACTTAGGTAACTCTTTGGATTCTACTGTAAAAGATAAATTTGGTAGCGATAGTGTAGCTAATGGTAACTTTGTAAATCTTAGAGGAACAATCAAAGGTTATGGCTTTGATGGCACACTTGGTGGGGTAATGTATGGTAAAAAAGGTAAAACTACTATTAACATGATCGAAGATAGAAGCTATAAAGTGCTTCCAGCTGGTAAGGAAATCTTCTATATGCAAGGTTCTAACCTTACAGATAGCTTCGGACAAAATACCTTTGGTTATGTAACTGCTGGTTATACTCTTCCATCTGATCTAAGACTTGGCGTTCAATTTATCTATGGTGCAACTACTGCTGATGCAGGCACTGCTCAAACTTCTGCTGGTGCAGGTGGCGGCGATAAAATGGAAGCTGTAGCAGAAGTAAGCTACAACTATACTAAAAACCTTGACTTCTTGCTTTACTATTCTTATCTTGATGTAAAAGCTAAAGCAGAAGCTGGCGTTGCAGATGATTATGACACTAAAAAGAATTCAGTTCGTTTCCAAGCGATCTACAAATTCTAATTCATGTTTAAACCGCACAAAGAGGCTTTATGCCTCTTTGCTTTTTTAAAATTCTTTTCTTATTTTTATTAAAATCTTTTTTTAGATTTGTTCTTTTTTAAAATTTAGACTTTAAATTTTGATTTATGGTTTTTACATCCATTCTAAAACTTGACTAAGCTCTTTAGCGACAAAGCATTTTATATCGATTTTTTCAAGAGCTTTAATCGGCACTATAGCATTTTTAAAATGTTGCATACTCGCTTCTTTTAACCTCGTATCAAGGCTAAAAACTTCTCTTATCTCTCCATTTAAACTCAGCTCACCGATAAAGACGCTATCTTTGCTTAAGGGGCGATTTCTAAAGCTTGAGATGATAGCTGCAACCACAGCTAAATCAGCCGCTGTTTCATTGACTTTTACGCCTCCGCTGATATTGATAAACACATCATAATGCCCTAGAGGAATTTCAAGCTTCCGCTCAAGTAAGGCTAAGAGCATATCAAGGCGGTTTTTTTCATAGCCTGTAGTGCTTCGTTTAGGATAGGAGCTTTCACATACTAAAGCTTGCACTTCGATAATCAAAGCTCTAGAGCCCTCCATAATGACGCCTAAAGCACTGCCACTTGTGGCTTTTCCACGCACAAAAAAACGACTTGCTATATCCTTAGCACTGATAAGCCCCCTTGCACTCATCTCAAAAATACCCACCTCACTTGTGTTGCCAAAGCGGTTTTTAAAGCCTCTTAAAAGCCTAATTTCACGCGTAGAATCGCCCTCAAAATAAAGCACCACATCAACCATATGTTCAAGCACTCTAGGACCAGCTATGGCTCCGTCTTTTGTGATGTGTCCTATGATAAAAGTGCTGATATTATGAGCTTTTGAAAGCCTCATCAGCTCAAAAGTGATCTCTCTTACTTGTGTTAAGCTACCAGCTGCTGAAGTGATCTTGTTTGAATACAAAGTTTGAATAGAATCGATAATGAGGACTTCATATCCACCTTTGTGGATTTGAGCGATGATATCTTCAAGACAAAGTTCAGTGAGTAAAAACAGCTCCTTAGCATTTGCTTCAAGGCGATTGGCTCTTAATTTGATCTGCGTTTTACTCTCTTCGCCGCTTACATAAAGCACTTTTGTGCCTTTTTTGGCTAAATTTGAAGCGATTTTAAGCAAAAGCGTGGATTTGCCTACGCCCGGACTTCCGCCGATAAGCACTAAAGAACCTTGCACCAAACCCCCGCCAAGCACCAAATCAAGCTCATGATCATCAGTGCTGATTCGCTTTAAAGTCTCTATCTTCACTTCTTCTATACACACTGCTTCATTTGATGCAGAGCCTAGAGTCGCGATTTCTTTTAAAACAGCGATTTGTTCGGCTTTAAGCTCGATAAAACTATCCCAAGAGCCACAATCAGGACATTTTCCAAGCCATTTGCTTTGCTGGTTACCACAATGCTGACATTCAAAAATCACACTTTTGTTTTTTGCCATAACTTCCCTTTTTTCAAAAGCTTATTGTAGCTCATTTTTCTTAAGCAAAAACTAAAATTGATCTTTGCATTTGAAATTTCAAAAAACACTTTAAATTTATATCGTAGGTTTTGAATTTATTTTTTTATGGTAGAATTTAGCCCTATTTTTAAAGGGGTTGTAAGATGTTTTATCATGATACGCGTTTTGCAAAAAGCTTTATTTTGCTTTTTGTGTTAAACTCTTTTTTTATCACACTGGCACAAATTTATAATCTTCCTAAACTTTTTGATATGTATTGGTTTTACTCGTTTTTTTACCGCGAAAGTATGCTTTTTTGCACATATTTTTTAGCTTTTTGTTTGATTTATTTTATCAAGATACAATGGTTTCAAAAGCTCTTTTTAGCCTGTGTTATAACCTTAAGCGTGTTATTTTTTCTTATCAATCTTTTTATGCTGTATCATTTTGAAGTAACTTTAAATGATTATCTTGTGAGCGTAGCGTTGCAAAGTGATCCAAGAGAGAGTAAAGAATTTTTCATCACTTATTTTGACTTGAAATTCTGCCTTTTAGCGTTTTTATTTTGCGTGCTTTTTTACCTTGTGTATAAGTATGCAAGGGCTTTAAAACAGGGGGGGGGGAGTCGCGTTATTTTGCTTGTGTTTGTTTTGCTTTTGCTTTTTGTTACCGCAGCTCATATTTTTAAATTTCGCCCACATTATGAAAGGGCTTCTGATGTGATATACAACACCGCAGTTGCTGTAAATGGAAGCTTGAAAAAGATTCTTTCTTCGATGAAAGAATACGAAAAAATCTCGCATGATTATGATGCGTTTATTAAAGATTTAAACTACACTCAAGCAAGCAAAGAAGATCAAATTCAAAACCTTGTTTTAATCATCGGTGAATCCGCACAAAGAAATCTAATGCAAATTTATGGTTATAAGCTTAAAAATACTCCAAATTTAAGCAAGCTTAAAGATGAAAAACCTAAGAATTTGCTTGTATTTGATGATGTTATCTCTTCAAGAGCTACGACTTATGAGTCTCTTTCGCAAGTTTTAAGCTTTGCAAATCAAGAAAATAGTAACAAAGAATGGTTTGAATACCTTAATCTTATCGATGCGATGAGACTTGGAGGCTATAAAAATGTAAATATTTCCAATCAAGAAAAATTCAGTATCTTTGATAAGGCTTCAACGACGATTTTTGGGCGAAGTGATGAGGTTCATTGGGCGAGTTTAAGCTCGTATTTTGAAAACTCAAAACCTGATGAGAAAATTTTACCCCTTATTGATAAAGTCTTAGCCAAACAATACAAACCCTTGTTTTTAAGCGTGCATATCATGGGAAATCACGCCATATACTATAACCGCTATCCAAAAGAATTTGCCATTTTTAGCGAAAAAGATATACAAAGTAAATTTGGCAAGAAAACAAGGGCAGAGTATGCAAATGCTGTGCTTTATACAGATTTTGTATTAAGCGAAGTGATTAAGAAATTTCAAGATACAGATAGCCTTATCATCTATATCAGCGATCATGGTGAAGATGTGTATGATAGCGGTGAAGAATACCAGCTTCACAACGATGTAAAGATAAATCGCTTTATGGTGGAAGTGCCTTTTATCATCTATGCAAGCGATACTTTTCAAGCAAAACACCCAAAAGCTTATGAAAAGATAGTTAAGGCTCAAAATCGCCCTTTTATGCTTGATGATCTTGTCCATGCTATCATTGATATAGCTGGCTTTAATATAGACGGCTTTGAAGCAAAGCGAAGTCTTTTTGCCGATGATCCTAGTTTTTTAGAAAATAGGGCAAGAAGAGTAGGTAAAAGCGCTCAAAAAGATTATGATAAAGAGCTGAAAAATCAGCTTTTTAATACCAAATAAAACAAAAAAGATATAAAATGCCTTGTAAGATACAATTTATCTGCAAGGCACTTAAAAAAGGTTTTGCAAGCTGTGAATTTCTAAGAGATAATTAAAATACAAATTTATACTCATTCTTATTTTAATTTCAAAATTTTTATGTTATAATGAATGCAATTTATTTTTAGAAAGGAAAGAAAATGAGTAAAAAGATCACACTCTCACTTGCAGGATTTGTAGCATTAAGCTCTTTTGCAAGTTTAAATGCTGTCTCTTTGGAAGATGCGATTAAAAATGTTGATTTTACAGGAACTTTAAGATATCGTTATGATACTTTTAGAGAAAAAGGTGCAGCAGAGCAAACTGATAGCCAACTTCATAAAATGAGAGCACAGCTTGGTGCAGCTGCAAATATAGGCGATGGCTTAAAAGTCGTTGGTATGCTTGATTATAATTACGATGGTGCTGCAGATGATGGTGGCTATGGTGCTGGCTCAAGCACAAAGACAAATCAGCCTTTTTATCTAAGAGAAGCATATTTGCAGTATGACGCTGCTGATTATGGCACAAGCATAATGCTCGGTCGTCAGTCTTTAAATACGATTTGGACAGACAATGATATAGATGGCTCAGTAGGTATGGTCGGTAAAATCATCAACCAAAGCTTAGAAGGCGTTACACTTGCTGCATTTGCTGTGGATAGTGTTAATAATGATGGGGATTTTGTAGGTGCTGGTTCTCGTCCTGAATGGTCTCAAGGCGATGGAACTCGTCCTACTCGTCCGGGCATAACAACTACTGTAGTAGATCAAAATGATGATCCAACCGGCGAAATCATTACCGGAAAGTATGACGATCTTAAAGACGCTATATTCTCAAATAATATTTATGGTGCGGCTGCTATTATCGACTATAGCGAACAAGCTGGTGTTACAGGACAACTTTGGGTAGGTTATGTGCCAAATAGAACTACGCTTGTTGCTGTTGATGCTGGATATACTTTAGCGATTACCGATCAGTTAAATTGGGGCTTGCAAGCTCAATATCTTGGCAATATCTCAGATGATTATCTTAAAAATCACGGCGTTGAGTCTGGCTCACTTTATACTATAGCAGGCACACTTGAAGGCTATGGTTTTGATGGCACTTTAGGCTATACTGCGTATGGTAGAGATGATTCTATCACTTTCAATGTGCTTGAAGATATGGGTGATATTATCACAGCTGGAGAGGAAATTCAAAATACCGATGGCTCAAGCTTGCACGGCTCTTTAGGTAAAAATCAATTTGTTTTTGCAAGCGCTGGTTATACCTTTAATGATATCGTGCGTATAGGCGCTGATTATGTTTATGGTAGCACAAAAATTTGGGAAAACATACAAGATAGAAGCGCAGCAGGTAAGAAACAAGAAATCGTAGGTAGAGTGGATTATAACTACAGCGAAAAACTTGTTTTTTCAGGTTTTTACTCTTATATAACCCAAAAGTCTGATTATCTTTCTAATAGAGGGTATGATGATCCAAAACAAAACAATATCCGCTTTCAAGCCGAGTATAAATTCTAAGCTTGCTTGATAGCTTTTCTTGCTCCTTTTTGGAGCAAGAGCTTTTAAATTTTCATCACAAAATAGCTCAAGTTAAATTTTTAAATCATCATTATTATAAGATACAAAGCGATTTGTTTCATTTTCATTCACTTATATTTTATCTTATTTAGCGAAAAATGTTATCATTGATAAAGATAAATAAACAAGGAAAAAGTTTTGAAAAAGAGTATTTTTGCTTTGGCATTGCTAGGAGTATTTGCAAATTTATCAGCCCAAAGTCTTGATGAGCTTTTTAAAGATAAAGAAGTAAAGGTTTCAGGTGAATTGCGTTTGCGTTATGAAAAGCAAAATGCAAGTGATAAAAGCTTGCTAAGGGATCAAAAAGGCTCTAAAGCAACCCTAAATCTTAGCATAGAATAACAAATCCAAAAGCTCATTTGTATCGCTAAAAGCTTTTGTAAAAAGCCTAATTTACTTGATAAACAATACTTTTATAAGCCATTACCAGCAAAAAATAACGAGCTATTTGCTTATAAGCTCGTATTCTTTGCCGATAAAAAGTTGATTGTCTTTTTCAATCACTGGGCGTTTGATGAGGCTAGGATTTTCAAGAATGAGTTTAAAAAGCGTTTTTTCATCACTACTTGCAAGCTTTTCTTTATTTAGTCCTAGCTTTTTTGCAGTGGTGCCAGCTGTGTTGATAAGCTCGCTAAAACTTTTCTTTTCAAGCCACGATTTTAAAGTCTTTTCATCAAGCTTTTTGATATCTAAAAACGCATACTCAAAGTTTTTTTCGTTTAAAAAATTTAAGCCCTTTTTAACGCTATTGCAGTTTTTGATCCCATATACTTTCATATATTTCCTTAGGCTTTTCTTGCTTTTTTAACCAAATCAGCGATTAAAAAGGCAAGCTCAAGGGCTTGATCGGCATTTAAACGCGGATCGCATTGTGTTTCGTAGCGATTTTGCAGGCTTTCTGCGGTTACATTGCTTGCCCCACCGGTGCATTCGGTTACATCTTGTCCAGTCATCTCAAGATGAACGCCGCCTGGGTAGATACCCTCGCTCATTGAAATTTCAAAAAACATTTTTACTTCTTGCATAATCTTATCAAATTCTCGTGTTTTGAAATTCCCAGCTTTTGTGGTGTTGCCGTGCATTGGATCTATGCTATAAACGATATTTAAGCCTTCTTTGCTCAGTTCTTTAAAGATATGAGGTAAATTTGAGGCGATTTTATCTGCGCCCATTCTAATGATGATATTAAGCCTTCCAGCTTCATTTTTAGGATTTAATGCCTGTGCTATAGCCTTGATATCATCGGCTTTTGCACTTGGTCCTATCTTTACACCTAAAGGATTTTTCACTCCGCTTAAAAAATGAATATGCGCCTCATCAAGCCCACGCGTTCGCTCTCCTATCCAAAGCATATGAGCTGAACAATCGTAAATTTCACCACTTAAGCTATCAACCCTTGTCAAAGCTTCTTCATAAGGCAAAAGCAAGGCTTCGTGAGAAGTATAAACTGAAGTTTCTCTTAGGCTTGGCGAATTTGCAGCAGTAATCCCACAAGCTTGCATAAATTCAAGCGCTTGGGTGATCTTTTCACTCAACTCATCATACTTGCTTCCAAGTTCAGCCTTTTTCAAAAAGCCTAAATTCCAGCGATGCACTTCATGCAAATCAGCCAAACCACCTTTAGCAAATGCACGAAGTAAATTTAAAGTCGTCGCACTTTGATAATACGCTTCTATCATACGTTTAGGATCAGGCTCTCTTGCTTCTTTGCTAAAGTCAAAACCATTGATAATATCGCCTCTATAGCTTGGTAATTTTACACCATCAAGCTCTTCAAAGTCCGCACTTCTAGGCTTTGCAAACTGCCCAGCAAGACGCGCGATTTTCACTATAGGACAGCCTCCAGCAAAGGTAAGCACGATCGCCATTTGCAAGAGAAGTTTAAACATATCGCGGATATTTACAGCTCCAAAGTTTGCAAAGCTTTCTGCACAATCGCCACCTTGAAGCAAAAAAGCTTCTTTTAAAGCGACTTTTTCAAGCTTAGCTTTTAAGTTGCGAACTTCGCCAGCAAAGATAAGTGGAGGTAGTTTTTCAAGACGTGCTAAAACCTCGTTGAGCTCCTTTTCATCGCTATAAGTGGGCTGTTGTTTAATGGGATAATTTTTCCATGAATTTTTTGTCCAAGTCATTATTAAAACCTTAATTTTATATAAATTTTGGCGAGATTATAGCAAAAAATGCTTTAAATTAGGCTTTTGATTTGAGTTTTTTTGTGATTTTGGCTTATTTTTGATAAGAAATTTAAAGCTTAGATATGTTAAAATAAGACTTTGAATTTATAAAAAAGGAGCAGTCATGCAAACTTATCCAAAAGCAGTAGGTGCTTATTCTGCGTTTAGAAAAGTGGGGGATTTGATCTTTATATCAGGACAACTTGGGCTTGATCCACAAACAAATGAGCTTGTCAAAGGCGGTGTTGGCGAGCAAACAAAGCAAGCTTTAAATAATATAAAAGCGATTTTAAAAGAAAATGGCTTAGAAATAAGTCAAGTTGTAAAAACTATGGTGCTTTTAAGTGATATAAGTGATTTTGCGATAATGAATGAGGTGTATGAAAAAGAGTTTCAAGCTCCATTTCCGGCTCGATCAGCCTTTGCGGTAAAGGATTTGCCAAAAGGAGCAAAGGTAGAGATCGAAGCTATCGCGTATAAAGCGTAGGTGGGTTTTAAGGCTTGTGCTTTGGCTTTGCATATTGATGATAAAGCTATTTTTTGAAATAACACAAAGAGGCACAAAGCCTCTTTGTAAAGCATGATTAGAATTTATAAAGTGCTTGGAAACGCACAGTGTTCTTTTTAGAATCATAATCAGCTTGTGCATTAGCTGGCAAATCAGCCTTTGTATCAAGATATGAATACCAAAGCAAGAAGTTAAGGTTTTTGTTGTAATTATAATTTACTTCCGCGACAGCTTCCATTTTATCGCCCCCACCTAGACTAGCAGAAGTTGTGGCATTGCCAGTATCAGCAGCAGTTGCACCATAGATAAATTGAACGCCAAGTCTAAGATCAGATGGAAGAGTATAACCAACCTTTGCATACCCAAAAGTGCTTTGTCCAAAGCTATTTGTGATATTAGAGCCTTTCATATAGAAAATTTCTTTACCAGCTGGTAAAATAGCACTGCTGTAATCTTCGATGAAATTTACACTAAACTCGCCTTTTTTACCATACATCAAGCCACCAAGTGTGCCATCAAAGCCATAACCTTTAATCATTCCGTTAAGTTGGACAAAATTTCCATTTGCGACTTTATGTTGCATTCTCTCAACTCTATCTTTTAAAGCAGAATCAACAGAGTTTCCTAAGTAATTTACTTGCAGAGTCCAGCTTAAGTCTTGATCGATAGGTAAGCCGTATTTTATATCAAGGGCATAAAAAGTCGCTCTTTTGTTAAGATAGGCTAACCAAAGTTGAGTATCAAGGCTTGCACCGCCCAAATCATACGCACCAATAGCTGCCACACCATAGAGGTTTTGTCTAAAAACAAAGTCGCCAGGAGAATCAGCTGTAGTAGCATCACTTGTATAATCATCTAAGTCTTTAAACGCTCTATCAGGATCCCTATCAAAGCTATCTACAGCAAAAGCAGCTAAAGTTAAGCCATCAATACCAGTATAAAGAGCTTTTGCAGCCATTCCTACCATATCTGTAGTCCAAATGGTGCCAAGTTCTTGCCTACCCCAGATGAAGCTAGTGCCATAATCAGCTAAGTCATATTGCAAATATGCTTGACGAAGTTTAAAAGGGCTGTCTGTTTGGGCTTTGTTGCCTGCCCCATAACCGCCATTTGCGTCGTTGCCGTATTCAGTTTGTCCAAATACTTTGAAGCCATCGCCAATATCAGCTTTTGCACCTATTCTTGCACGAAATCTATGGGTTTGTTTTGCATTTTGACCTTGCACAGCACTTTGAGCGCCTCTATTAGCCCCATCCCAAGCACCTGTGTCATAGCGGTATCTTAACTGACCTGTAAAATCCACATTTTTAATCGCATCTTCTAAAGAGATCGCACCCAAGCTCGTAAAAGAACTTAACGCCATACAGCCTACAAGGCTTAACATAATTTTTTTACTCATTTTTCTCCCTTTCAAAAAGTAAAATTATAAACATTCTAACACACAAACATAGGCTTAATATCAAAATAGGGCATAAAATTTACATTTTGGTTACAAAATGTTTAAATTTTTGATAAATCAAATTTGCTATGTGATGAAAATAAAAGTCTTGTTGTTGCAAATTTTTCTAGTTTTTTTTGAATTGAAAGTAAAGACTTAACATTTTATTAACGAAAATGACTTTTTGCACGCACAAATTAAGAAAAATATGTTACAATAAAGTTTAAATTTCATCAAGGAAAATCAATGAAAGATTTGTTTTTGTTTAGCGCTTTGCTTGATCCAAGTCACACCTTTTCGTATTTCTTTCACCTTGCCTTAGTAGCCGTGATTTCAGTGCTTTTGGCAAGATTTGCAACTCGTTCTATGCAACTTGTGCCTCGTGGGACGCAAAACCTAGCTGAAGCATATCTAGAGGGCATTTTAAGCATGGGACGTGATACTATGGGAAGCGAAAAGGCAGCCCGCAAATACCTTCCACTTGTAGCCACTATCGGTTTTATCGTATTTTTTAGCAATATCATCGGCATAATACCAGGCTTTCACGCACCATCAGCCAGTCTTAACCTTACAGCGACTTTGGCTATAGTTGTTTTTGTGTATTATCATTTTGAAGGTATTCGCACTCAAGGCTTTTTGAAGTATTTTGCACACTTTATGGGTCCTGTGCCAGCAATCGCTCCTTTAATGTTTCCTATAGAGATAGTATCGCATTTTTCTCGTATTATTTCGTTATCTTTTCGTCTTTTTGGTAATATCAAAGGTGATGATTTGTTTTTGATGGTTATACTTGCTCTTGTACCTTATATTGCACCACTTCCAGCGTATGTTTTGCTTACTTTTATGGCGTTTTTGCAAGCCTTTATTTTTATGATCTTAACTTATGTATATCTAGCTGGTGCAACCGTGGTTGAGGAAGGTCATTGATCTATATTTATGAATTTTTAAAAGGTGCTAGTCTAGCTTTAATGCTCTTTGGTGCCTTTTATCTTTTTATGCTTTTTCATCATTCTTTTATCTATCTTGCTTTGGGTGCTCTTCCGGGTTTTGTTTTGTTTGTACTTGTTTGCTTGTGTATAGAAAATTTAAATTTAAGAAAGAAATTAGAAAAAAGCTAATTTATCATAATATAAACTATCAAAAGTAATAAATACATGATAAAAACAAGAATACTTGCTTTTTTCGAAGAAAGCCATGTTTTCTTTATCTTTTTTCTTTTGTTTAAATTTATTAGATTTTGAATTTGTTTTTGTTCTTGTTCAAATTGCTTGTATTGATCTGAAAGAAAAGAATCTATTTCTTGTGAATTTTCTATTTTGCGGATAAGCTCATCAAACTCACTATCACCCTTAAAATACTCATAGAGTGTGTGCGTAGTGTTTGGTTTTGCTGGCTCTTTTTGTGTATTGTTTTGAGTAGAGCTGAAAAATTGTTCTTTGCGTGAGTTTAAATCATTTTTATTATGCTGAGTGAAATCTTGCTTTTCTGGTTGCGGGATAAACTCTTTTTTTTCTTGCTTTTGTTCATTGGGAAAATGAGAATTTGTAGTGTTTTGCTTATTTTTTTCTTGTTTTAAGGCATTAGAGCTGTCGTTTTTACTTAAATCTGGCTGATCTTGCACAGATATAAAGTCCTCTTGAGCTTTTATCTTATGTTGCTTTTTTCTTTCTTGTAAAGAGTGTTTAAAATTTGTTTCTTGAATGTTTGTGTCATTAGTAAAGCTTTGTGCTTTCTTTTGAACTTCTTTTTCATCGAGGATAGTTTGGAGATTTTTTTCTAAATTTTGGGTGTAATCTTCAAGTCTTTTGCCAAAATCTCGTGCTTTTTCTATTCTTCTAGATCGCCTTTGTTCCCTTCTTTGCTGGGCATTTTGCAAAAACTCATTCATCTTTAGCCTTGAAAAAGCTTATATTCAAGCTTTTTCATTTTTATTTTTTGAACTGAGTTTATCAAGTAAATTTTTGCCTAATTCACTTTGTGCAAGCCCTTCAAGCATAGCGCCAAGTTGTGTGCCACCTTTAGCAGAGAAAAACTCGCTTACACTTTTTAGCCCTTCATTGACATTGCCATTATTTGCATTTGCAATGATTTTAATATCAGCTTTATCAAGGGCTTTTGCCTGTTCAATCCCTATGGCTTGAGAAGCTTCAATTTGGCGGATTGAGATGAGGTAGTTTTGATAGCCTTGATTTTCTCCTATTTCTTGAGCAAGAGAAATTTGTGCTTCAATCGGCGCCATTTGCATAAGCTTTTCACTTTGAGCCTTTGCAGCACCTTCAAGCTCTATACCCTTTGACTCCTTGCTTTTCATTTCAAGTAAAGCCTCGGCTTCTCTTTTTTTAGACTCAAGTAAAGCTTCAGCTTTTAAAATATCTTTTTGCTTATCACCCTCTGCGTTGATAATCGCTGTTTGTTTAATCTCTTCAGCCTTTACGACATTAACATCCTTAGTAATCTCAGCTCTCTTAACATCAGCGACTTTTACAACTTCCATTTCTTTTTCTTTGGTAACCTTTTCTTGCTCTTTGACAAGTTGGGCCGCTTTTTGAGCGGATATATCAACTTCTCTTTGAGATTCAACGGTTTTTAGCCCTACAACTTGCTTTGCGATTTGTTCTTGAATTTGGGTAGCTTGTTCAGCATTGATCTCAGCTATCTCTGCATTTTTGATATTTTCTGCTACTTCTACACGGCTTTGCATTTCTATCAAAGACTTTTTCTTTTCCATTATATTGCGGATCACACTAGAATCTTGACTATCTCTTATATCCATAAGTTCAAGATTCTTAACCGTTTCAACACCCCAGCTTGCAAGCTGCTCTCTTACTTCTTTAGTAAAACTATCTCCAAAAGTGCTTCTTGAGTGCATAATATCTTCAATTTCATGAGAAGAAAGTATGGTTCTAACTGAACCTTGAATGATGGCACGAAGTTGTTCTATAAGCTCATCAAAGCTACTTACTCTTTGAGCAGCAACATTTGAATCCTTAATGCGAAAGAAAGCAGTAATATCCACGATAAAAGGCACTCTGCCCTTGTCATATGCCTCATAACCATTTAGATTAATATCAAAAACAGAAACAGGTAAAACGATCTTAGTGACCCCAAAAATAGGCATCCAAGAAGGCCATTCATAGTAAGTATTGCCATTTCCAGTATCCTTACCATAAGAAGTTGTACTTTTGGCTGATTGGATAATATGCACTTCATTTGTCGCTACTACGCGTCTAAAAAGCATAGCTATAAAGACGATTAAAGCAAGTAAAATAACAAAAAAGCCAAGTATAGATGAGATCAAGGTAAGCATTTTATATCCTTAAAATTTAAAAAATTGCAAAATTATAACATTTATTTTTTTAAAATCAAATTTATGTTACAATTCAAGTCAAAAAAAGGAAAAAAATGTCAAATGCCCTTATACAAAGCCTTGATACAGCACTTAATGAAAAAAAGCTTACTCGAGATATTATCGATGAGTTTGATCAAGAAGAAAAAAGGCTTTCAAACGCACTTTGTGAAAATATCAAGGGCAATGTAGCGCATTTTGAGCAAAGCGATAGCTTTATCTTTGATGCACTAAGTAAGATTAAAGAAAATATCGATGCTATCAATCCACATAATTTTAAGCTTTCTTTTTTTGATAAAATTTTTGGCAAACAAAGTCAAAAATTTAAAAGGTATTTTGAAAAATTTAACTCAAATAAAAGCTTTTTAGATCAGCTTTTAAACAAGCTTGAAGAAGGAAAACAAATTCTTTTAAGAGATAATATCGCTCTTGAACTTGAAGCACAAAAAAATGCAGATTTAAGCAAGCTTTTGCAAGAAAAACTTGCCCTTGTAAAAGAAGCTGATGTGTATGCCCAAAACAAGCTTTTAGAGCTTGAAAATGAATTAAAAACAGAATTTGAAAAACAAATTTTGTTTATTTTGAAACAAAAAATCATAGATTTAAGCCAGCAAATTGCTGTGCATACTCAAGGCGAGCTTGCGATAAAAACGCTGATAAATAATAATAAAGAACTTATCAATGCTGTTGAAAGAACAAAGGCTGTAACACTTAATGCCTTAAGCGTAGCCATCATCACTTCTCAAGGTTTAGAGCAACAAAAACGCGTTTTAGAGGCTGTGCAAGGTATAAATGAACAAACAAGTGATCTAATCGCGCACAATGCAAAGGAGCTTAAAGAGCAAGCTAAAGCTATACAAGAAGGAGCAAGCGAGGCAGTGCTTGATATGGATAAGCTCAAAGTCGCTTTTGATGATGTTTTAGAGGCTTTAAAAAGCACTCAAGAATACAAGCTCAATGCCTTACCAAAAATGAGAGAAAATATCAAAATATTTGATGATTATCTTGCAAAAATGATGAGTTTTAACAAGGCTTGATTTGGCTCATTTTGTCGATAAATTCAATGAAAATTTAGAAAAAATTGATAATTTAGAGCTTTCATTTTACGAAAAAGATTTGCTTTTTAGTGCCTATTATCATCATTTAAATCATCTTAAAATCAGCCCTCAGGCAAAGGAATTGATGCAAAAACTTGGTATAAGTTTTAAACATAAAAATATCTTTATTGCTTCATCTTCAAGCTTTGAAGCTCAAGAAAATAAAGAGTATGAATTTGACTTTTTTGAATGCAAAGAGCAAATGCAGTTTTTGCAAAATCAAAGCGAGCATTTTTTAAAGCAGATCAAACAAATTTTAAATGGAGTTTTAGATAAACGCGAACTTACTTTTTCAAAAATCAATACAATATATAATAAGCTCACTCAAAATAGGGCTCAACTTGAACAAGCTTTAAATGAACTTATAGATAATTTTACGCAAGGATTTAACGATCTTGAAACAAAGCTTCAAGAAGAGCTTAGGTATAAAGGTAATATGCTTTTAACTCAGCTTAATGAGCAAAAAAATTTAGCCGCAAAATTATGCTTTAAAATGCTTGAGCTTAAAAATAAAGAAAAAAGCAAACAGCATGAATTACAAGCACTTATCAAAGAACTTGATGCGTATTTAAGATGATGAAAATCAAGCTTTTTAAAGCATTTTTAAACTCTTTTAAACACAAAAAAAGATATAATAAAGCAAAAAGTTCTTAAAAATAAAGGAAATATAAATGTTTGAGCTTGTCATAGGACTTGAGGTTCATACCCAGCTAAATACCAAAACTAAAATTTTTTGCTCTTGTGCGACTTCTTTTGGAGAAGAGCCAAATACCAATGTCTGCCCTGTTTGTCTAGCCTTACCCGGAGCTCTGCCTGTTTTAAATGAAGAAGCTGTGAAAAAGGCTGTATCTTTTGGTAGGGCTATAAAGGCAAAAATCAATGAAAAGAGTATATTTAATCGCAAAAATTATTTTTATCCAGATTCTCCAAAGGCGTATCAAATTTCACAATTTGACATTCCTATAGTTGAAAATGGCGAGCTTTTTATCAAGCTTGGCGAGCAAAACAAACGCATAGGTATTACAAGAGCTCACTTAGAAGAAGATGCAGGCAAAAATATCCATGAAGCAAGTTTTTCTAAGGTTGATCTTAATCGTTGTGGCACTCCGCTTTTAGAGATAGTGAGTGAACCTGATTTAAGAAGTGCTGATGAAGCGGTGGCGTATCTTAAAAAACTGCATTCTATCATACGTTTTTTAGATATTTCAGATGCAAATATGCAAGAAGGAAGCTTTAGGTGCGATGTCAATGTAAGCATTCGTCCAAAGGGCGATGAGAACTTTTATACAAGGGTTGAGATAAAAAACTTAAATTCTTTCCGCTTTGTGCAAAAAGCTATAGAATATGAGTTAGCAAGGCAAAGTGCGGCTTGGGAAGATGGCACTTATGAAAAAGAAGTGGTGCAAGAAACAAGGCTTTTTAATACCACGACTTTAACTACTCGTTCAATGAGAGGTAAGGAAGAGGCGGCTGAGTATAGGTATTTTCCTGATCCTGATTTATTGCCTGTATTTTTAAAGCCTTCCATGCTTAATGCCAGCTTACCGGAGCTTCCAGATGAGAAAAAAGCTCGTTATATGAGTGAGCTTGGTATAAAAGAAAGCGATGCTGAAGTGCTGATAACAAGCCTTGAATTAAGCCGCTTTTTTGAAAGCTTAATCGCTAGAAAATTAAGCCCAAAACTTTGCGTAACTTGGCTTACAACTGAACTTATGGGGCTTTTAAAGGGCGAGCTTACCATAGAAAATTCACCTATTGATGCAAATAAGCTTGGGGATTTAATAGCTCGCATAGAAGATGGCACTATCTCAGCAAAAGCAGCAAAAGAAGTGCTTGCCTTTGTGTTTGAAAATGTAAATTTTAGCATAGATGAAGCTATAGATAAGCTTGGTTTAAAGCAAGTTAGTGATGATGGTGCTATTGAAAAAATCATCACTGAAGTTTTAGAAAAAAATACCGATAAAGTCGCTGAATATAAAAGTGGCAAGGATAAACTCTTTGGCTTTTTTGTCGGACAAGTGATGAAAGAGGGTAAGGGCGCGTTTAATCCAGCAAAAGTTAATGAACTTCTTAAAGCAAAGCTTGGCTAAATGATCGCTATTATAGGAGCTGGCAAGTGGGGCAGTGCCTTACAAGATGCTTTTTTGCAAAATCAGCCTTGTCTCATTAGCTCGCCTCACACAAGGACTTTGCCTCATTTTGTAAGTATGGCTGAGGCTTTAAAATGTGAATATCTTGTGCTTGCTTTATGGGCTCAAGGACTTGAAGCTTGGCTTAAAGAAAATTTCAAGGACAAGGGGCAAAAAATTTTGCTTGCTTCAAAGGGCATAGATACAAAGTCTTGTAAATTTTTAGATGAGCTTATGGCTGAGTATGTTTCAAGGGATAGAATTTGCGTTTTAAGTGGTCCAAGCTTTGCAGCTGAAATTATGCAAAAACTACCTTGTGCTTTGGTAGTAAGTGGGGAAAATGAAAAACTTTGCAAGGAATTTGCAAGCTTTTTTCCCTCTTATATCAAAGCCTATGTTGATGATGATGTGCGTGGGGCTGAAATTTGTGGGGCGTATAAAAATGTTTTGGCTATAGCTAGTGGGATAAGTGATGGCTTAAAACTTGGCAATAACGCAAGGGCAAGTTTGATCGCAAGAGGACTTGTTGAAATGCAAAGATTTGGCAGCTTTTTTGGAGCAAGCAAGCGGACATTTTTGGGACTTTCTGGGGCTGGGGATTTGTTTTTAACCGCTTCTAGCGTGCTTTCAAGAAATTATAGAGCTGGACTTTTACTAGCTGAGGGCAAAAATAAAGATGAGATTATAAGTGAGCTTAAAGAGGTAGTAGAGGGCATACCAACAGCCTTTGCTATAGAACAAATGGCAAATAAACATGAAATTTACACCCCAATAGTTAGCGAAGTAGCTCAAATTTTAAGAGGAAAAAGCGTAAAGCAGAGTTTAAAAGACTTGTTAAGCTAAAGTGCGCCGTAGCTTTTTTGTATCGTGGTGATATAAGATTAGCTTACTAAGCTTTAAGGCTGAATTTTTACTAAAGAGTGCTTATAGCTCTTGTTGCAAGTGTTTGCAAAGTCCTTCGCAGGCTTTTAAGATAAGTTCGTGGCATTCTTCAAAGGTGTTTGTATAGTAAGGATCAGGTATTTCTTTGTCAGTATTTTCACAAAAGTCTAAAAGATAAAAAAGCTTGTTTTCAAGCCCTTTAAAGTTGCTTTGCACGGCTTTGTAATTCATCTTATCCATAACAAGTATAAGTTCGCTTTCATCGCAAAGCTTTTGGGTGAGTTTTTTGCTGATAAAATGTGTTGCATTTATGCTTTTTTCACTGAGCTTTTTCTTTGTTCTTTTATCCATATCTTCTCCATCATGATAGCCTGCTGTGCCTGCACTTGTGATGCTTAGCTTATCATTTAAGCCGTATTTTTGTGCTAAGTTTTTCATTACAAATTCAGCCATAGGCGATCTGCAGATATTTCCAAGACAAACAAAACAAATTTTCTTCAAAGCCTTATCCTTAATTCAGTAAAAATTTCAAATTCATATAATACAATATTTTTATGAGAAATTTCAAGAAAAATCTTCTTATTTGCTGGTTTGGCGTCTTTACTACAAGTATGGGTTTATCACAACTTGCTCCTATTTTACCCTTTTATATACGCTCTTTGGGGGTAAGTGAGTATGAGCAAATCACTTTTTATTCTGGGCTTTGCTTTGGTATAACGGCTTTGATGATGGCTTTTTGCTCGCCTTTTTGGGGACATTTAACCAACCGCTTTGGCTCAAGATTGATGCTTTTAAGAGCAAGTTTTGGTATGGCTTTTTTAACCCTTTTCCTTGCTTTTGTGCAAAATGTGGAGCAAATCATCATCATAAGGGCTTTAACAGGTTTGGTTTCAGGTTTTACTTCAGCTGCTATTGTTTATATCGCTTTAATCTCGCCAAAAGAAAAAGCAACCTATGCCCTAGCCACGCTTTCTACGGCTTCGGTGAGTGGAAATTTGATAGGTCCTTTGTTTGGGGGTTTGTTTGCCGAGCTTGTAGGCATTCGAGCTTTATTTGTCGTGATTGCCGCACTTTTATTTTGCTCTTTTTTAACGACTTATTTTTTCATCAAAGACAAGGGCAGGGTAGATGAGGGTGTGGATTTGGAATTTAGCCAAACAGGAGCTTTGAAGCAGAATTTAAGCCTCTTGCTTACACTTTTTGCCCTTACTTTTATCATACAAGTAGGCTTTAATGCGGTTATGCCTATTATGTCTTTGTTTGTTGAACAAATTCATCACTCAGCACATTTTATCGCTCTTTGGGCTGGGCTTGTTGTGGCTGCAAGTGGGGTAAGCAATATCATCTTTGCTCCAAAGCTTGGTAAAATAGCTGATAAGATAGGAGCTGGAAAGGTTTTGCTTATAGCACTGGCTTTTTGTGCGGTGATTTTTTATTTGCATTCTTTGGTAGAAAATATCATCGCTTTAATTTTCTTGCGTTTGCTTTTGGGTGTGGGACTTGGTGGGCTTGTGCCTTGTGTGAATGCTTTGTTTAAAAAGATTGTGCCTCAAAAAAAGCTTGGCTTGGTTTTTGGCTTCAATCAAAGTGCTTTTGCGCTTGGAAATTTCATCGGTTCTGTAAGCGGAGGCTTTTTGGCTGGGCTTTATAGCATAGAATTTGTTTTCAAGATGATTAGCGTGATGTTTTTGGTTTTTGCTCTTTACTTTGCTATCTTGCAAAGAAAGAGCATTTTTGCTTAAGCAAGATCAAGAGATACTTTGCCGTTTTTGAGTTCATTTACCCTGACGCGAACGAGATCATTTTCTCTTAAATCGCCTTTGATTTTAGAGCTATGTAAAAGCCCATCAACGCCGTCTCTAAGCTCGATAAAAGCCCCAAAAGGAGCGATATTTTTAACCCTACCTTCAAAAACTTCGCCTATCTCAAAAGGCAAATGATCTTTTTTGAAGCCTCGTTTTTTATCAAATTTGCTTTCTTTTGAAACGATATTGATGATATAATCTTTTGCAGCTTTAACCTGTTCGTTTCTAGCTCCAGCGATTTTTACCTCGCCTTTATCTCTGTCAAGATCGATTGCTACTTCGAATTTTTCAATGATTTCTTTGATAGTTTTGCCTGCTTGTCCGATAATCTCAACGATTTTTGAAGGATCAACGCTGAAAAGCTCAAGTTTTGGTAAAATTTCTTCGTTGATAACGATGTCTTTTTCAGCTTCTTCCATGATGTTTAGTATGTGTAATCTTGCGTCTTTAGCTTGTAATAAAGCTCTTTGTAATGTGTTTTTGTCTATACCACCAAGTTTGATATCCATTTGCAAGGCTGTAATGCCATCTTTGCTTCCAGCGACTTTAAAATCCATATCCCCATCATGATCTTCTAAGCCCATAATATCGGTTAAAACAGCTGTTTTTCCTTCTTCAAACACAAGCCCCATCGCTACTCCAGCTACAAGCTTAGCTGTTTTTACCCCAGCTGCTCTTAATGCCAAAGCCCCGCCACACACGCTTGCCATAGAGCTTGAGCCATTGCTTTCTAAAATTTCAGATACAAGACGGATCACATAAGGATAATTTTCATCAACACTAGGATATAAAGCTCTTTTTGCTAGATTTCCATGCCCTAGCTCTCTTCTACCCGGTGCTTTCATAGGGCTTGCTTCGCCTACTGAAAAGCCCGGAAAATTGTAATTTACCATAAATCTTTCGCTTATACTTGTTTTTTCGGTAAGCAAATCAATCATTTGAGCGTCCGCATCTGTGCCTAAAGTCGCTACCACAAGGGCTTGAGTTTGTCCTCTTGTAAAAAGACAAGAACCATGTGCGTTAGGCAATAAATTTGTTTCTATGCTGATAGGTCGCACTTCATCTAAGCTTCTGCCATCAGCTCTTTTGCCTTCATTGATGATACCTGATCTTACAAATTTTCTTTTAACTTTGTTTAAAGCACTCATTATCGCTTCTTTATCTTCGCTTGCCTTGCTTTTAAGTATGATTTGGGCGATTTTTTCAAGCTCGACAGCTCTTTCGCTTTTTGCCATTTGATAAAGAGCGGCTTTGATTTCGTTAGAATAATTTTTTTCGATATATTCAGCAAGCTCGCTGTGCTCTTCTATGATTTTAAGTTCGATTTCACCTTGTTTTTTGTGTTTGTTAAAGGCTTCTTCATAAGCATTTGAGCCATTTTCTATAGCTTGCATACCAAAATCCAAAGCCCTAATCATCGCATCTTCGCTTAATTCATTCATATTTTGCATACCGCTTGTTAAATTCTCAGCAAAATTACTCTCAAGAGCTAAATTTTCAGTATCATAGCTTGGTAAAGTTCTCATTTCTATCATCAAAAGTTCATCTTTAACGCCAGCTAGATAGAGATCTAGATTGCTTTTTTTAAGTTCAGAGCAAGTTGGATTTAGGATAAACTCACCTTCAATTTGCGCTATTCTTACTCCGCAAACAGGAGCTTTTATCTCTATATCACTTAAATATAAAGCCACGCTTGCTGCATTTAAGCTCATTACTTGAAGATCAACTTCGCTATCAGCTGAGAGCACCATAACAACGATTTGTGTAGGATAAGCATAACCTTTTGGAAAAAGTGGTCTTAAGCTTCTGTCGATAATACGCGCTGTAAGTGTTTCAGCATCGCTTGGTTTGGTTTCTCGCTTGATATATCCGCCCGGAATTTTTCCAGCCGCATATGCTTTTTCGATATACTGCACAGTTAAGGGCAAAAAATCTTCCTCAACTGGTGTGTTTTCCCTTGCAACTGTGGCTAAAACCACGCTTTTGCCTTGACGCATCAAAACAGCTCCACTGGCTTGTTTTGCTACCTTGTCAATATCAAAAATTTCAAGATGATTATTCAGCTCTATGCTATATGTCATCGTTTCTCCTTTAAAATTTAACGATGAATGAGAACAAAGCTTGTTAAATTTTTCATCAAAAGCTTAACAAGCTTTTCTTTCATCGCTCGTTATAATTTATACCCAAAAAAAGATAACTTTGTCTAAACACGCGCTACAAACTACCGACTTGACTTTCATTTTCTTGTAAAGAAAAGTCATACTGCACGCCACCTATTGGGTAGAAATTAAACACAAAATATACGCCATTTTTAGATTTTGCATTAATACCAGCACTTGTAAGTTGTGGATCAATTCGTTCTTTATAGACTATAGAATAATTCCAGCACTTTCGCTGAAAAGTATAGCCTACTTCCCAAGCATTTAAATGTGCTCTTTGTGTATCAAACCACACTCCTGAAAAAAGTTTATAGTTGATATTTGGCGAATAATCCACCCTCGCTCCTATGAAGCTGTGCTTTGTGCTGGTTAAGTTTTCGCTCGCATCATTTTTGTAAGCATGGGTAAAATTAAAATTAAATTTTTGCAAATTCATATCAATTTGACTAATAACTTTTGTAAAACGAGTTTGCGAGTAAGAATATTCAGCTTCATTACTCACAGAAAAATTCTCAGCAAAAAAATACTGCATTAAATTTTGAAAATCTGTAAATTTTTGAGTTTTGGTATCATAGTTGAAATTCAAGCGATGTTTGAGTTTTTTTTCAGCTTCTTTGTTGTAAAAGTATTGACTAATCTTAAGATTTAAGCCATCATCAAAGTCTGTGGGACGCAAAAAATCTTGAGTGATTTCTCCGGTGCTTGCCCCTCTTAAAACATAATCAAGTTCTAAATTTAAAGTATGGTAAAAGTTGTTGTATGCTTTTGCAAGATCAGTATATAAAGCAAGGTTGTGATAATTTTGAATTAAGTATTCTCTATCCTTGCCCCTTGTTCTTCTTGTATAGTCTGCAAAAGAAGCGATAAAAGTTTCAGTGAAATTAAACTGCAAAAAATCATCAAAAAGTGCTTGGTGGTAAGTCAGTGGCAAATTTGCATTCATAAAATTTGCATACACGCCCTCGCTTCTATAATAGCGGTTAAAAGTGCCATCATAAGAATACTGAAATATATTATCAAAAATTCCGTCTAAAAAGCGGTGGTATTGAAAAGAAGGATATTCTTGCAAGGTTGCAGCATTGCTAATGGCTGAGGTATCGATATAATACCTTGCATAAGCAGCATAATAATTATTTTCATCAGCTAAAAAATAATTCATCTTTGAAGTTGCAAGCGAGGTTAAATCTCTATAGTCCCTACGCCCCAAATTCAAGTAATCCACATCATTAAGATAAATCGCATCAAGCCATAAGCCTTCTTGAAAATTGTCTTTAAGAGCAAAGTAATTTTTTAAAAAATCTTGCCTAAGGTATTTAAGCTCCACGCCATCATGACTTTGATTTTTTAAGCCTTCTTTTTCAAAATAATCCTTTCTTTCTCTAAAATACCCAGCATTAAGCTCACCACTTGAGTAAGCTGAGTCCATAAAACGCAAGGTAGAATACACCCCAATGCCTCTTTGAGCCCTAATTTGTGGATCAAATTCTATATCATAATGCTCATCAAAAACAAGATAAATGGGCTGTTCATAAAACAAGCCATCATTTCTGTTAAACTCTATCTTTGGGATTAAAAGTCCGCTTTTTCTTGAGGTATCAACGCTAAAACCAAAATAAGGCAGATAAAAAATCGGCACATTTTTCACATAGAGCTTAGCATTATAAATATGTAAAAAGTTATTTTCTCTGTTAAGCTCGCCTTCACTAAATTTAAGCTGCCAATCCGGATTTTCGACATTACAGCTTGATACGATGGAGTTTTGTCCTATGAAATTTTTATCATTGAGTTCGCTTTTTTGGCTTTGAAACCATACTTCAAGATCGTTATTTGCAAAAAAAAAGTTTTCAAAATTAGCTTCGTTGTTTTCAAGATTAAGCTTTGCATAACACGCTGTAGATCGCTCTTCTTCGCCTCTTAAAACACTAATGTCACCAAAAAGCTCGACTTCTTTGCTTGTTTCGTTGTATATAGCTTTATCAGCCTTGATAAAATACAAATCAGAAAAGATTAAAACTTCATCGTTAGCCTTGATAAGCTCGCCTTCTTTTTGCACGGATTTGGCATAAAAATCAACTTGCGCTGCTTCTAAAAAAAAGCATAAAGGCAAAAGCACAAAGCTAATTTTACGCAAGCTCGATCACCAAAGTTTTAGCAACATAATCTTGCCATGTTTTTTTCAGATCATTTCCCAAAGCCCATGCAAAGCCAAGAAAAAAAGCTGAGCTGCTGATTTGCCTAACTACTGCTCTTAAAGCACTTTGGGCTAAATTTGGCTTATCAAATAAAGCTTGATCAACCACAGCGATTTTACACAGCATTTTTCCAAGCGTAGCGCCATAAAAAGAGATGAAAAGAGTGTGGTAGCAAAATTGCAAAAATACAAGTGCAAAGCTATAATTTGCAAGCATATTCATCATCTCAAGACTATCTTTAGCATTGCTAAGTTGCTCGTAAAAGACAAAGAAAACGATTAAGCTTAAAATAAAATCATCAACCAAAAAGGCAAGCACCCTTTTGCCAATGCTAGCTATTTTTAAGCCTTCCCTATCAAGCTTGTCAAGTATATCATTATTCATTTTAAAACCTGAAAAGCTATGTCTTTTCTGTATTGTTTTCCTTCAAATTCCACATTTTCGCAAAGTTCATAAGCTTTATTTCGAGCTTCTTGTATGCTTTTGCCAAGCCCAACACACACAAGCACTCTGCCTCCATCAGCAAAAAGCTGTCCGTTTTCTAAACTCACTCCAGCATAAGAAATATGGGTATTTTCTGGAATTTCTTTGATATGAATAGGTGTTTTTTCAGAGCTTGAATAAGGATAGTTTTTGCTCGCACACACCACACCTACAGCAAATTCATCTTTAATCTTAATCTGCGTGTGTTTAAGCCTTTTTTCAACGCACGCTAAGATAAGTTCTAAAGGATCATCAAGCAAAGGCATAAGCACTTCGCATTCTGGATCACCAAAACGCACATTGTATTCTAAAACAAAAGGCTTGTTATTAACAACCATAATGCCAGCAAAAAGCACGCCGTTAAATTCATTATCATCAGCTTTCATACCATTTAGTGTTGGTATGATGATATCTCTTTGAATGCGTCTTAAGAGATTTTCATCAGCTAAGGTGCTTGGTGCGTAAGCTCCCATACCTCCTGTGTTTGGTCCTTGATCATTATCTTTGAGTTTTTTGTGATCTTGAGCAACTGGCAAAAGCACAAAATCCGTGCCATCGCACACCGCAAATACGCTCAGCTCAAAGCCATCTAAAAACTCTTCGATAACGATAAGCTTGCCCGCATCACCAAAACTTTTACCACTAAGCATATCTTCACTTGCTTTAAAAGCTTCTTCATAGCTTTGCGCGATGATAACGCCTTTTCCAGCACATAAACCATCAGCTTTGATAACAATTGGCGGCGTAAGTGTTTTAATAAAAGCTTTTGCTTTTTGTAAATCGCTGGTATTGAGAAATTTTGCTGTTTTAATCTTATGTTTTTTTAAAAAACTTTTCATAAAAGACTTTGAAATTTCAAGCATAGCCGCAGCTTTTGTTGGTCCAAAAATAGGGATATTATTTTGTCTAAAAAGATCAACCACGCCTTGTGCTAAAAAACTCTCACCACCGACTATACAAAGATCAAATTCTTTTGCCTTCGCATAGCTTGCGATAACGTTTATATCTTTTAAATTTAAGTTTGTGCCAAGTTTTTGCATCGCTGCATTACCGGGCGCAAAAAAAAGTTCAGTTTTTTTGGGACTTTGCTTTAAAGCTAAAGCGATAGAATACTCTCTAGCCCCGCTGCCTAAGATTAAAATTTTCATAAATATCGCTCCAAATAAAACCCAAATGGTCGTTTGCTAAGATCTGACCCCAAAAAGTCAAGAAAACCACTAGGCAAACACTTAAGGCTGCAGCTTCTCGCGTTTTTTAAGACACTCAAACGAAGTCACAGAACACAGAGCATTCGCACGATCGCAGTAAAAAAAATGTGTTGGATCCTCTTTAACATTAATACGAGCCATTCAGGCTAAGAAATTATAACAAATTTTTCTTTATGCTTGATTAAATAAGCTTAAATTTAGTCTTGCCGTATTTATCAAAATGCTTACCTTCAAGGATAATATCAGCTGCATTTTCCCATGCTGTTTTTTCATCGATATATACCATATCAAAGGTGTTATCACGCATTAAGGATTGGTAATTTACCTTTTTTGGAGCATATTTGACGATAAAGTAAGGATTGAGCGTGAAGACTTGAATTTTGACCTTTGTAAGCAGTTCAAGATCGCTTGTAACAACAAGAAATTTTTTACCATGCTCTTTGTTGATCTTTTGCAAATACGCATAAAGCTTTTGATCGCTTGGATTTAAAGAAGCCTTATCAAGACGGCTTAGATAAAGTTCAGCAAAGGATAAAGCGCAAAAAGAATGTTCTGTGTTGTTTCTTGAAAAATATGAGTTTTTCACTCCAGAAGATTTGAGCGCAATGCTCCAAATTTTAGTATCCATGATAGTTGCGCACAAATTCAGCCCTGTGATGATTTTTTGAAAAAGCTTTTCTCTTGAAAGTTTAAAGGCGTTTTCAAAAAGACTAAGATTTTTTTTATAAAAATCATTTCTTAAGCCCTCCAAACGCGTTAAAGTTTCTTTAAAATAAGTGATTTCTTTGATGAGCTCGTCCATTCTGTCTTGCTTGGCTTTGATTTTGTCTGGATCAGGCTTTGGCTTAGAAGTGAGTAAGCGCATTTCAGTTTGTGCGGTGCGAAGCTGGTGTTCATTTGATGTGAGGCGATTTTTTCTTGTATCTATTGTAGCAACTAGAGCTTGATAATGACATTGCACTGAAAGAAAAATTTCATTAAAAATTCGCGTTGTGTTAAGGAGTTTTTGTTTGTCTCTCATATCATTGAATGAGTTTTCAAGGTGCATTGTAATGCTTTTGAGTGTGGCAAATTGGGTTTGATTGATAGAATTATCCATGAAAATGAGCGTATCAAAAGCCTTGTTTAAAAAGCGTTTGATGATGAAAAAATCAAGTATGCAAGGGGCTTCTTTATCGTTGTTTTCCATATTTACCTTTAAGGCTTCAACGGAGAGAATTTCGCCTTCAAAGTATTTTTGAATCGCTTGGGGTATAGTCATAGATAAAGGGATATGATCAATGCTATCAAAATCAGTCGTTCTAAAAAGCTGTGTGATATAAGCACTACGTCTTGAATTTTGCACATCTTCAAGCGCATCATCGCTATCAGTTCGCCAAAAATCTTGCTCTGTGATAAAATCGCCTTCTTTAAATTCTTGATATTTTGAAGGCTTTAAGCTTGTAATTCTTTTTCCATCGGCGTTAAATTCAACAAAAACGCCAGCACTTGGCATTGATTTTTTATCATGCCAATTTTGTCTGTTAAAGTCAAAAAAAACTTTAGCTAAATTCATCACCGTTCCACGTCCAGTAGAATCCATATATACCATTATCTTCCCATGCATATTTTTCCTTAAAGTTTTTTGTCTTTACCAATAAAAAATCCGCATATCTTAACAAATTTTTTATAATAAGCAGATTAAATTTTCACATTTAATTCACTTTTATTATATATAATGGCGACGCATTTTAATTTTAAGCTTAAAAAGGTAGATAATGTTTATTTATCGTTATGTTAGACATCCTAAGCAAGTTGGAGCTTTGTGTTCAAGTTCAGGCAAGCTTGCTTTTATTATCACTGAAAATATAGGACTTAAAGAAGCGGATAATATCGTTGAAATAGGCGCTGGAACAGGTGCTTTTACCAAACAAATTTTAAAAAAGAAAAAAAACGAGGCGAATTTTTTTGCGATAGAAATCGATCAGAAAATGGCTCAAAAACTTCAAGAACGTTTTGAAAATCTCGATATAGAAGTGAATTCAGCATATCATTTAAAAGAATTTATACAAAAAAGAAACATAAAAAGTCTTGATACTATAGTTTCAGGCATTCCTTGGGCTTTGCTGAAGCCAAAAGAGCAAGAAAGGCTTTTAAATGTGCTTTATGAAAGTTTGAGTGAAGGAGGGCATTTTTCTACTTTTGCATATGTACTTCCAACTCTTGCAGCAAGACGTTTTAAAAAGCAACTTTTTTCTTTGTTTAAAGAAGTAAAAATTTCTAAGATTGTGTGGCAAAATATCCCGCCAGCTTTTGTGTATTATTGTAAAAAATGATTAAAATCAACACTTTTAAAGAAAAATAGTTTTAAAACGAAGGTATTTAAAGATAAATTTTATATATATTTTTATATACTACATATCATTTTTGCAAAAAATATTTAATTAAACATTTTAAAAATAGGGTTTTATAATGGATGAAATCATAGTTAAAGACACAACCTTAATCACTTCAAAAACGGATTTAAAAGGCTATATAACCTACGCAAATGATGATTTTGTTTTTTATTCTGGGTATTCTATAAGAGAACTTATCCATAAAAATCATAACATTATCCGTCATCCTGATATGCCAAAAGCAGCATTTAAGGTGCTTTGGGATTATATACAAGATGATAAGGAATTTTTTGCTTTTGTAAAAAATAAGCGTAAAAATGGTGGATTTTATTGGGTTTTTACAAATATCACACCTTCTCATAATGAAAAAGGCGAGATTATCGGGTATTATTCTGTTAGACGTGCGCCAAATCGCAAATATCTTGGTTTAATGAGTGATGTGTATAAAAAAGTAAAAGATTATGAAGAAAAACACGGCTTAGAAGCTGGTGTAAAAGAGCTTGAAGATATAATCAAAGGCTATAATATGAGTTATAATGAGCTGATTTTTAGACTACAAAGAAATGAAATTTAAGGCAAGATGATGAAAAAGATTATATACGCACAACTTATTTTTTTCGCTGCTTGCTTTGTGCTTGCTTTGATTATGCAGTATTTTGTATTTGCTGGCTTGCTTTGTATTGGAGTTTTGCTTTGTATTTTGGCTTTATTTTCATATCAAAAAGATGAAAAGCTTATCACTAAGCTTTTAGAGCTTTCAAGAGAGCTTAAAAATGGCAATTTTGACGGAAGAATAGTATATTTAGACTCTGCAAATAAAAAGCTGATCGAGTTTTGCGATAATTTAAACAATACCATAGACGGCTTAGAAGCATATTTAAGGGAGATTAACACTTCTATCACTTGCTCTTCAAAACACGAGTTCTACCGAAAAGCTTTGAGAAAGGGCTTAAAAGGTATTTTTGTGCGAAACATAGACTTTACAAATGAAGCCTTAAGCGATATAGAAAAAACAGCTAAAACCTTTTTTAAAAATGCCCTTTCTAAAACCTTGCTTGATCTTAGTTTAAGCAATCAAAACACAGATTTAGCTCAAATTTCATCTTCGCTTAATGATGATATAAACTCTATGCGAGTAGTGAGCGAAAATATTAGCTCGATTTTAGATATCTCAAAAACGAGCGCAGATGAAGTTGATGCTTTGCAAAGCTTCATTCATCTTTTAAGCGAAGTGGCAAGTTCAAGCCAAGAAAGCGTGCAAGAGTTTGCCCAAAGTTCTAAAAGCATTTCAATGATCGTTGAGGTGATTAAAGATATAGCCGAGCAAACCAATCTTTTAGCGCTAAACGCAGCCATTGAAGCAGCGCGTGCTGGCGAGCATGGTAGAGGCTTTGCGGTAGTGGCTGATGAGGTGCGAAATTTAGCCGAAAGAACGCAAAAATCAACCACTGAGATCAGCGCAGCTATCGCAGCTATGCAGCAAAACTTTGATGATGTCGAGCAAGGCACGCAAAAGGTGTTTTCTATAGCTCGTGATTCTGAAGAAAAAATTTCTCGCTTTAGCTCGGCTTTTGAAGAGCTAAAAACCAATAGTTTAAATCTTAATCAAGAATTTCAACATTTTGCTCAAAATTTGGTGCAAAGTGCTGTTAAGATCGAGCATATACTTTACAAATCAAGCGTGTATTTGAGTTTAAATCAGGCTAAAGATCATATCAACAATCAAGATCCAATCTCAAATTTATATGCACATAATGAGCAGATTAAAGCTGTCATCTCAAAATTTATCTCAGCACAAGAGCTTGAAAAGAGCAAAAAACTCATCGAAGAAAAAGTGCAAAGCTCACTTAAACTTTGCGAACAAACGATGATTGATAAGCAAACTCATGACGCAATCATCGATGATATTAAGCAAATTGAATCCCAAAGTAGGGCATTTTTGCAAAAATTAGTTTAAATGCCTTAAAGTTTTTACTTGATATAAAAAATACCAAAGCTTAGGGCTAAAAATAATACAAATTGATACGCACTTATGCTACAATATTTTTTAATCAAAACTGCGAAGGAATGACTGCCATGCTCATTAAAAATGCTAAAATTTACGGACAAGAGCAAGCTGATGTAAGGATTGAAGGCGAGACAATCGCACAAATCGCACCAAATCTAAGCCCCAAAAATGATGAAGAAGTGCTTTATGCAAATGATTTAAGCTTGCTTCCTTCTTTTATCGATCTTGATGTCAATCTTAAAAATGATACCTTCAGTCTTGAAAATTTAGAGCTTTTGCAAAACGAATGCTTAAAATCTGGCATATCATCTATCATGCTTCGAGATAAGATGAACTTTGATACCCAAAGCTTTGCTTTGTTTTTACAAGCCTTAAAGCACAATCTTATAGAAATTTTCCCAAGCATAAATGTGCTTGATGATGAAAAAAAGATTAAAAATTTAGCCACTTTAATCAACAAAGGAGCAAAGGCTTTGGAGCTTCAAAGCTCGCTTGATGCGAATTCTTTAAGAATGAGTATGCAATATGCTTTGATGAAAAAAATTCCTATCTTTAGCTTTTGTTTTGAAGCACATTTTGATGATAATGGCGTGATGAATGATAGCCCTACAAGCTTTGAATTAGGACTTGTTGGCATTAGTGAAGTAGGAGAGCTTAGCGAGGTAGCAAAAATGAAGCAAATTGCTGAGTTTTATGGCGTTGAGCTTGTGTATGATAAGCTTAGCCTTGCTTCATCTTTGCGTTTATTAGACGCAAAAGATAAGACACAAGTTAGCATTCATCATCTGCTTAAAAGCGATGAAGCGTGCAAGGGCTTTAACAGTTTTGCTAAACTTATGCCACCTTTAAGAAGCAAAGAAAATGCTTGCGCGTTAAAACAAGCCTTAAAAGCTGGTAAAATCAGCTTTTTAAGTGCAGATCATAGCCCAAAATCAATCACTTTTAAAGACTTAGCCTTTAATGAAGCTGACTTTGGAATTCATTCAATCTGCGAATACATAAGCCTTTGCTATACTTTTTTAGTCAAAGAAGGCTTTATGAGCTGGGAAGAACTTTGTGATTATACAAGCTTTAACCAAGCCCAGTTTTTAGGCTTAAACAGCGGTAAAATAGCCGTTGGAAAGCTTGCTAATCTCGTGCTTTTTGATGAAAAAACGAGCTTTTATCCTGTAAAAACAAGCTTATATGCAAATGATAAGCTATTTGGCGAACTTAAAGCCCATATCATCAAAGGCAAAGTGCTTTTTAAGGCGGATAATTAAAAGGCTTAAATTTGTTTTATATGATATGATTGCAACAAAGATTTAACGCATTTTTGATATTTTTGTATTCACTTAGATGATCGCATATCTTTTTGATTTCTGCTTTGCTTATCTTGCACGGAAGAAAACACAACTCTAAAAATTCATAGATACTGCAAGGCTTTTTTAGCTTTTTAAGGCTTTCTTCGATATAGTCCCATTGATACAAAACCCCCTGGCATAAAAGCTCCTATGGCTTTTTGCTAAGACAATGTTTTCGTATATTTTCAAAAAGCTTAAGAATGGTGTTAGTATTTTGCATTGTGGATTTGTTTTCCAAATTTACTTAAATCTTTTTGTTTTTGATAGCCACCACTAAAACGCATAAGCTCATCATTAAGCGAAAAATTAAGAATTTCAAGTAAAGCCAAAGAGCTGTAAAATAGCTTTTCATCGTATTTTTTGCTTTTATTGTCTGTCTTTTTTATTTGTTTTAACATAGAAAGATTGAATTTTTCAAGTTCTTTTTTGAAAAAAACAAGACAATCCCTAAGCTCCTTTTCAATGATTGGAGTATCAATCTCACAAAGCACATCAGCAAGATTTTGCATTTCATAGTCAAGTTTAATGCAAAGTGTATTGTATTGTTTTGTTTTGAGTTGCTCTTTGAGTTTTGTTATTAGCTCTATCGTGCATTTTTGTAAAAAATTAAGCACAGCTTTAATGTCAAGAAAATCATCTTGCGTATTTAAAACCGCTGTTTGCATACAAACACTCCTTTTTCTTTGGCTAGTTTGATAAGATTATCATATCTTAAGATATTTTTGCTTGATTTTTTATATTTTGTGCTAAATTCTAGCAAGCTACATTTAAAGCTTTCTTAATCTTGCTTTAAAATAAACACTTTTTTAGGATTTGTGAAAATGCGTTTTGTTTTAGCTTGTTAAATTTTTATATTAAAATTAAATTTTCTTTTCAAGTTTAAGTTACTTTTAATCCTTTTATTTTTATAATTTTTCGTCAATATTATGATATTAGTTATTATCAGCTATAACATAATTTTGAGATTTTATTTTTTAAGGAAAAATATGAAAATATCAAAAACCTTAGCGTATTCTTCTATACTTTTAGCTCATTTAGCTTTAGCAGAAACGGCTTTAAAGACAGATAATGTTGTCATTTCTGCGACTGGTTTTGAACAAGATGCTGATAGTAATTTAAGAAATGTTATCGTTATTTCAGGTAAAGATCTTGAGGATAAAGGCTATACCTCTGTTGAAGAGGCTTTGAGTCGTCAAGCTGGCGTGCAGTTTAATAGAACTGGAAATTTTACCAATAAAAGCACCAATGTGGATATGAGGGGGCAAGGTAATAGAGCTAATGCTGCTGTTAAGGTGATGATAGATGGTGTAACACTGAATGTGCTTGATCAAGAAAAGCTACATGCAGCTGGCGTAGCGATAAGTCCGCTTGATAGCGTAGCGATTGAAGATATAGAACGTATTGAGATTATCCCCGGTGGTGGAGCTGTGCTTTACGGAAATGGCACGAGGGGGGGGGGCAATTAACATCATTACTAAGAAAAACAAAACCCCTCAAGCTTCTATAAGTTTTAAAGAACAAATTTTTGATAGCGGTAATGCTTCTTCTCATCTTAATCTAAACTTTTCAAATCAAATCAGTCAAAATTTAGCTTTTTCAGCCAATATCAGTGGCTTTGGCGGAGAAGGTTATAGAGATGGCGATAAAGATAATGGCTTTTATGCAAAAACAAAGCTTTATGTTGATATAGATGATAGACAAAGCTTGAATTTTGGTTTTGGGTATTTTAAGGATAGCACAAAAAATACATCCGCAATCACAAAGGCTCAAGCTGAAGACAATCCTAAGCAAAGAGGAAGCACAAACAACTCTTATAACATTACTCGCCCAGAGTTTAATACTGAATATAAAGTTAGTCTAAGTGATATATGGGATATTAACGCACAAGCGTTTTGGCAAAAACAACAAGTTGATATCGCAGAAGGTGATACCGGTCTTTTTAGTAGTGGAAATTTTGAAGATAGCGTGCAAGGCATAAGCCTTAAATCAAAGATTGATTATATGCAAAATTCATATTTTGTCTTTGGATATAACTTTGAGCGACACAAATCAGTTACCTTTAGTAATAGCTTTTCAAATATTTGGGCTGATGATAGAAAGGATACACATTCTATCTTTGCTCTTGACTCACATCAGTTTAATGATTTTTTTGTATTAAGTGGTGGGGCAAGATATGAGTATGCAAAATACGATCAATCAAGTAGAGGTGCAAGCTCAACTACAGGCGTGCAAACTTATAGAAGTGTTTTTGATACAAATAGCAACAACTTTGCTTTAGAGCTTACTCCAAGTTTTGCTTACTCTGACACTGGACGTTTTTATGCTAAATATGAACGAGGCTATATCTCACCAACACCTTATCAGTTTAGACAAAGTAGAAGGGTAATGGTAGGGGGTACTGCAACAACGCAATATTCAATGAATGATAATTTAAAATCAGAAACTTATGATACTTATGAACTTGGAATGAGCGATTATCTTTTTGGTTTTTATGGGCTTGATATCGCACTTTATTATACTCAAAGCAAAGATGAGATCACCTCAAGATCAAGCGGTTCAAATTTCCACTTATCTCAAAATGGCTTTGGTTTTTACAATCTTGACAAAACAATCCGCTATGGTGTAGATATCAACGCTAGACAAGACTTTGACGGCTTTAGTTTTTATGAGAATTTCTCTTATGTTGATGCGCGTATTTCAGGAGGGGATTTAGACAAGAAAAGAATTCCTTTTGTTTCAGCTTATAAGGTAAGTGTTGGAGCTGATTATGAGATCATTAGTGATTTAAGAGTGTTTGCTGACTTGATCTATGCTTCAAAAGCAAGAGAGGATCAAAATAATCAATACTGGATCAAAGAACATTTTGTTACTGATATAGGAGCAACTTATACTTATGAGAAGCTTAGCGTTTTTGCAGGTGTGAAAAATCTCTTTGATTATAAATACTATCTTTCACAAAGTACAAGCACCATGCAAGGTGTTACTACAACTTCAGTCTTGCCAGCTGATGGCAGAAATTATTATGTAGAGTTTAAATACAAATTCTAAGCCCTGCATAACTTCATCTCTTTCATAAATTTTGAATGAAAGCAAGTTTTTATAAGCTTGCTTTCAAATTTTTTAAATTTTTATCGCTTTTGTGCTTAAGCTTTGTCATTTTTTTATTTTTTCTCCCACTCATCTTTGGTAAAGATGATTTCTATAGCTTCGATGATCTCTTGGGCTATTTGTGCGCTAAAGGCTGTATCATTGAGTATAGAAATGCCTTCTGCGGTGCTAATTTTGCCTTTTGAGATGAGATTTTCGATCTGTTTTAAAGACTCATTATCCACTTCTTTAAGCATAATTTTGGCTTTTTCAAAGTTTTTAACGATCAAATACGCCTTTTCTTCATCGACTTTTCTTAACTCTTCAATACTTCTTAAAAGCTCGCCTAGGTTAATCCTCATAAAATGATACTGCGAAGCTAGATCAGGGTTGTTTGAATTAGCGTATTTTTTCATATTGCCTTGAATGATTTTAAGATTTTTACTTGCTTCACTGAGGTGTTTAGCGGCGAGTTTGAGCTGGAAAATTCTATTATTTTTGGCTTCATCATCAACATAAAGTTGCACTTTTGTTGAAAAGTCGATAATGGCTTCAAAAAGCACCTTAATCTTGCTTTTGTATAAATAATCCAAATCCACATTTTTATTCACCCATTTTTTAGCCTTGATAATCTCATCAAAACTCTTTGTGCCTCCTATATCGCCACGACTTAAGCCTATGGTATAGATGATGATTGTTGAGGTGTTTTCATACAAATGCATACTTTCTTTTTCAAGGGCAGCAATGGCTGTGTCGCTATACTTAATCAAATTTTCATCAAGATAAAGTGGCTTGTCTTTGTTTTTGTCTTTTGGTGCTTTGATTTTTTTGTTAAGATAGCGGACGATTTTTTCACTATAAGGCGTAAAGATGATGATCGCGATGAGGTTAAACAAGGTATGAAATAAAGCTGTTTTAAGCGTAAGATTGTCTTGTGAGATATGAAGTAAGCTAGCGATAAGATCAACCAAACGCACAAAATACGGAAAAACCGCCAGCACGATGATAGCGATAGCAAAGTTAAAAATGCAGTTTGCAAAAGCAAGTTTTTTGCCTTCTATATTTGTGCCAAGCGAGGCTAAGAGTGCGGTAACGACGCCACCTACACTTGTGCCAAGTGTGGCTGCTAGGGCGTTTTCGTAGCTGATTTGCTCTGAAAGTAGGGCTGAGATGATAAGAGCTATTGTTGCTGTGCTTGATTGTATCACGCCAGTAAGCAAGGCTCCAAGTGCTGCAAAAATGAGAATGCCTTTAAAGCCTTCAAAATTAAAACGAGCTAAATTTAAAATTTCTTTCACATTTTCAAAGCCATTTTTGATATAATCCACACCCAAAAAGAAAAAACCAATACCAATAAAAATCGAACCCAAGCCCTTAAACAAGCTATCTTGTTGAAAATACAGCAAAACCCCAATCACGATCAAAGGCACAGCAAGTGTAGAAATTTTAGTGCTAGTTAAGCCCACGATGATCCATGAACTTGCTGTGTTGCCTAAATTTGCACCAAATATAATGCCAATGCCTTGCACAAGTGTGATAAGTCCAGCTGAAAGAAAAGAGATAGTAATGACAGAAACCAAAGAAGAAGACTGCATAATAAGCGTGCTAATAGCCCCAAAAGAAGTGCTTTTAAGCTTAGTATCTGTAAATTTAGCAAGAATTTTTTCAAGAAAACCACCACCAAAAGCCTTAAAACCAGTGCTTAAATTCATCATACCGATGAGTAAGATCGCCACCCCAGCCAAAATCGTTGCAAGTTGAGAAAATACCACCAAAATATAGGCTAAAATCACCATAAAAATTAAAGTAATGATCTTTTTATACTCATTTAAATCAAGCTTTTTAAGCAATGCAAACTCCTTATAGAAGATGAATTTAAATCAAAATATATTTTATTTTTCAATCAAATTTAAAAGTAAAATATTTTATGTAATTGTAGAAAAATTTATATTTTTGCTTGCGAATTATAACAAATTTTTAACTTGTTTTATAAATATTTACAAACTTTTGTCATTTGGTTAAATGACAAAAGTTTTTTGCTTTTTAAAGCTGAGGTTTTGGTGTTTTATCAGTTGATGCTGGAAGCTGAGGATAAGAAATTTGTGGTTTTTCTCCGCTTAAAGCATGGAGGAATTTTTCTATACTTTTAGCTTCTTTGTTGCTAATGGCTATGCCAAGTTGCACGCTACCCATTTCTTTGATCGCTTCTTGCAAAGACCAAATGGCTCCATTGTGAAAATACGGAGCTGTCTGGGCGATATTTCTTAAAGTTGGAGTTTTTACAAGTCCGTTTTCATCGCCTTTAAAATCCCCAAGATTTGCGAATTTATACTGACTAGCTACTTCAAATGCTTGCATAGAGCCGCCCAAATTTATACCATTATGACAGCTTACGCAGCCTTTATCGATAAAAAGTTTAAGTCCAGCTTGCTCTTCCTTAGTCAAAGCCTTTTCATCGCCTCTTAAGAACTTATCATAACGAGATGGAGTGATGAGGGTTCGCTCAAAATTAGCTATCGCATCAGCGATATTATCAAAATTAACGCCACTTCTGCCGTAAATCTTTTTAAATTCGCTTACATATTCAGGCAAAGATGAAATTTTTTCTACAGCAAGTTTAGCTGGAGTTGCCATTTCAGGTTCAGCCTCGATAGGTCCTTTGGCTTGATCGGCTAGAGTTTTAGCTCTTCCGTCCCAAAATTGTGTTGTGTTAAGCACTGAATTATACACCGTTGGAGAGTTAAGGTGATGAGGGTTGCTCGCCCATTTATGCCCAACAGCTGCTGAAACGCCGTCTGTTCCACCTAAGCCTAAGTTATGACAGGTATTGCAAGAAATGATACCGCTTTTTGAAAGTCTAGGCTCAAAATACAACTTTTTGCCAAGATCGGCTTTTTCTACGCTAAATTTACTTGCTTCTAAGCCGTTTTCTTTAAGCACAAGATCAACTTCGGCTTGATTTTGCGGTAGGGGTAAGAGATTGAAGCTTTTGGCTTCCTCAACTAAAGATGCTGCACTCAAGCTTGAGCTGAGTATCAATGCAGACAAGAGAGAAATACTCTTTTTCATTTTAAACTCCTTTTAAATAAAAAGTAAATATATTATAGGTTGATAAAGTTTAAAAAGAAATAAAATTTATCAATAAAGATAAAATATCTTTTCATAAAGGAACATTTTTTGATAAAATGAAAAATTAAGGCGCAAAATCAAAGCTAAGTTTTGAGTAAAATGAATTGATAAAGATTAAAAAAAAGATGAATTTAAGCTTGCTTTTCTTGCAGACTTTTAAATTTATCCATAAGCGTTATTCTTAGCTCATCAGCCTTTGCTTCGCCCTCTTTAAGATATGTTTCTATCACACTTTCAAGTGTTTTTAAAAACTCAAAAAGCTCATTTTGCCACACTTCATCATTTTTTTTGCTTAAATTCATCGTTTGTATAAAGGTGAGTTTTCTGCTTAAATCACCAAGTTTTTCTAAAAATTCAGCTCTTAAGTTTTCATCTTTAAGCAAGCTTAAATCAGCTTCTATTTGGCTTTTAAGCTCGCCTATTTTCTCATCGATAAAATCGCAAAATTCAGGATATAAGCTCGTTTTTATAGGCTCTAAAAGGGTTTTTTCATCGATTTGCAAAGTAAGCTTTTTGATAGCAAAATAAAGCATCAAAAACGCCACAGCAGCGATAAGTATATAAATACCCACGCTCATACTAAATCCTGCCCTCTATAAGGCACACTTTTATAGCCCTCATCAAGCAAGGCGTGCATTCCGCCTTTAAGATTGATTGTGTCTATACCAAGTTTTGCTTTGATTAAATTTGCTGCAGCAGCGGAGCGAAAGCCACTTGCACACACAAGGGCTTGAGTTTTACTTTCATCTCTTAGTCTTTGAAATTCTTTGATAAAATCTGGATTTGGCGAGCCATTGCTTAGGTTAAAGCTTAAAAGCACGGCTCCTTCTATCACTCCGCTTTCTCTCCATTCGCTTTTATTGCGTATATCAAAGATCTGATAATCCTTTAAAATTTCCTCGCTAATCATTACGCTTTGAATCATTGCAAGGCTTTCAAAACGATTTTACTTAAGCTTTGGTTAAACTGGGCTGGGTTTTCTATCCCCATACCCTCGCTTAGTTTTGCCATAGTTAGAAGAATTTCAGCTATGTCAGGAGCATAAGTTGGGTTATTTTTAAGCTTTTCAAAGATAGGGTGTTTTGGGTTAAGTTCTAAGATAGGCTTGATGTGCTGTTCTTGTCCCATTTGTTTTAAGAGTTGTTGCATAGCAAAATCTGGCTTGTTTTTATCATACACTATACAACTTGGGCTTTCACTTAGCCTTGAAGTAGCGCGCACATCATCAACTTCATCTTTTAAAAGTTCTTTAAATTGCGCTAAGATAGGTGCAAACTCTTCTTGAGTTTTTTCATCAAGTGGGGTTTCATCAGCTTGCTGGTTAATCGCTACAAATTTAAGCCCCTCAAACTCAGGCAAGCTTGGTGCGATGATAGTATCGATCTCATCATCAAGTAAAAGCACTTCTATATCTTTGCTTTTATAGCTTTCAAGCAAAGGCGAGCTTTTAAGCAAACTTTCATTTGTCCCACAAATATAAAAAATTTCTTTTTGATCCTCTTTTAAGCGACTTTTGTAAGCTTCAAGACTAGTTAGCCCCTCAGCTTTTGTGCTTTTAAAGAGCATAAGTTTGATTAAATTTTCTTTATCATTACCAAAGCCGTAAAGCCCTTCTTTAAGCACTTTACCAAAGGTAGTAAAAAATTCTTTGTATTTTGCTTCATCTTTTGTTTTAAGCTTGGCTAGCTCGCTTAAAATTTTCTTTACGCTTGCTTCTTGCACGGCTTTTAAGATGACATTTTCTTGTAAAATTTCCCTACTTACATTAAGCGGTAAGTCCTCAACATCAATAATCCCACGCACAAAACGCAAGTAACTAGGCATTAGTTCTTTATCATCATCACTGATAAACACGCGTTTAACATAAAGCTTAAGCCCACTTTGATAATCTACTCTGTAAAGATCAAAAGGAGCTGTGCTTGGTATGTAAAAAAGGGTATTATATTCAAATTTACCTTCGCTTTTGGTGTGGATATAAAGCAGTGGTTTTTGACTATCATGAAAGGTTTGTTCGTAAAATTTCTCATAATCTTCAGCTTTTAAATTTGCTTTATTTTGTCTCCAAAGAGCATTTGCGGTGTTAATTTGCACTATTTTTAGCTCTTTTTTAGGCTCTGGGCGTGGATCTTGCTTTTGTTCTTCTTCGGTAAGTGGGATAAATTCTTCTTTTTCCATAAAAATTGGAAATTGAATGTGGTTTGAGTATTTTGCGATGATAGTTTCTATGCGGTAAGGGTTTAAAAACTCATCATCATTTAAAAAAAGCGTGATGGCTGTGCCTTGTTCTTCTTTTTTTGCTTCTTCTATCTCATAGCCCTCAGCTGTGCCTGTCCAAAGATAAGCTTTATCATCAAGGGCTTTTTTGCTTAAAACTTCGATTTTGCTTGCCACCATAAAGGCTGAATAAAAGCCAACGCCAAATTGTCCTATGAGTTGGCTGTCTTTTTTAGCGTCCCCGCTTAAATTCGCTAAAAAGCTTTTGGTGCCGCTTTTTGCTATGGTGCCAAGATGATTGATAAGATCGTCCTTATCCATACCTATGCCATTGTCGCTTATGCTTAGGGTTTTTGCCTCGCTGTTAAATTTGATGTCTATGCGGGGTGTGAATTTTAAGCTTTTGTATTTGTCATCACTCACACTGAGATAAGTAAGTTTATCAAGGGCATCGCTTGCATTTGATACAAGTTCTCTTAAAAAAATTTCTTTGTTTGAATATAAAGAGTGAATCATAAGCTGTAAAAGCTGATTGACTTCAGTTTGAAACTGCATTTTTTCTCCTTGTTTTGCTGAATTTAAAGGCTGATTGTATAATAAAAATTTAAATATTTTGCTAACGCAGTTTTTTGCTCTTTTTCCTAAAAAGCTAAAAGAAAAATGTTTTTTGCCGATTTATTTGCTAGGAAATTTAAGACAAGGCAAAGGATATGGATTTTTCAAGGCTTAATGCAAGTTTAAGAAATTCTTTGGTGTATAAGAGTTTTGATTTTAGCTTAAATTTAAAGCCAAATATACTCAATGACAGCTTCAAAGCAAACTCAAGCACACCAAAAAATGCCACAAATGAAGCAAGCATAGAAGAGAAAAAAGCCTATGAAAAGGTTTTTACGCAAAAAGTTGATAAAAAAGTTCTTGACGCTGAGCGAGGTATGACAACGATATATTTTCGCGATCCCATTACTCAAAAGCTGACAAGAAGTGCTTTAAGCACTGAAAGTCTTTCAAGGCTGGGGCAAGAATTTGATCAAAAAGAACTCACAAGAAGAAATGATGGCTCTTATATCTTAAGCGGAAAGGCTGAAAATTTCATCGCTGGTTGGTATGCGGATATCGCTTATGCAAGGGGTTATTTAGCTGCTGATAAGGACAAAGATGGCTATTTTAGCACAGCAGAGCTTGAAAATACAAGGGGTGGTTTTACTTTAAATGGCTTTAAAAACGCCTTTGGAGAAGAGTTTTTAAATAGCTTTGAAGTCAAATCTTATATGAGCCTAGCTCTTGAGGATGTGCAATCTTTTAAAAACACAACTCACACCGGCGAATACGGCTCTAAAACTATAGGACTTGAGCTTGATAGAAGTTTAAAAAATGATAAAAATTTTGATGGCAAGATCACTTATGAGGAAAGTGGGGCGATTGAGGCTGAATTTGGCGATGAAACGATCGAGAGTGAAGATGAGCTTTTCGTGAGCTTAAGGCAGATCATCAAGCTTTTTTCAGGCGGAACTGAGACTTTGGATTTAAAGATAAAAGATGTGCTTGATAAGCTTGATAAAGGCGTGAAATATGATGAATTAGAAGAAGCCGAGAAAAGCCTTTTGAAGATGAATTTAGCACAAGAACTTTTTGATGAGAGAAAGGCTGAGGACGGCACAACTTATCTTGAGTTTAACGAGGGTAAATTCAAGTCTTTTTATGAAAATTTCGTGCAAAGTTTTAAGCTTAAATCTGCTAAATTTTTAGGACTTTCAGCAAACGAGGCTTCAAAGCTTGATTATGAAAAACTAAGCACCATAGTCAAAGAACTTAACACTACGATGATACAAACAAACTCAACAAGTCTTGATGATGTCAATGCTATCATGGGGCTTAAAAAGGTTGATATGATTGTTTAGGTTTGTGGGGTTTTAGGAGATTTAAGCTTTATATAAGAAAATTTATGTTTAAATTCAGCTTTTTAAAATATCTATAAATTAGGAGTTTTTATGAATTTTAGTCTAAGGGGGGGGGGCATTTAGTTTTTTCTTTATCTTATTTTTTTTGCACTTTTCCTTATTTTTATCATTTCTTCATTTCTTTTTATTACTCGTTTTTTACATTCTTAACTTTTAATTATTTTAATCTACAAAGGAAAAACAATGCAAACACAAGAAATTAGAGATTTGGTTTTTAATGCTGTGAGCAATCTTGGTGTGGAGCTTGATATTGAAGCTTTAAAAGCGCCAAATTTAAACACTTTGCTTTATACTAGTGGAGGTAATTTAGATTCACTTGGCTTGGTTGGCTTTATCAGTGAATTAGAAGAGCTTATTAGTGAGGAATTTGGTAAGGATATTATCCTAGCAAATGATAGAGCAATGAGTGCAAAAAACTCTCCTTTTAAAGATATAGCCTCACTTATAAGCTATATTGAGGAGTGTGTTAATGAGAACAAGTAAAAAACTTATTCTTATTAGTGGGACACGAAAGGGCATAGGAAAATTTTTAAGTGAGTATTTTTTAGAACAAGGTTTTATAGTTTGTGGTTGTTCAAGAGGCAAGGCAAGCATTATACATGCTAATTATAGGCATTTTGAGCTTGATATAAGTGATGAAAAAGCTGTAAAAGCAATGTTAAGAGCTATTAAAACCGAGTTTAAAACTATTGATATATTGATTAATAATGCTGGTATAGCTGCTATGAATCATATTTTTACCACTCCGCTTGATACAGCTAAAAGGGTTTTTGATACGAATTTCTTTGGCACTTTTTTACTTTGTAGAGAGGTTACAAAGATGATGAGTTTAGCTCAAAAAGATCATTTAAGGCAAAATGCTACACCTTTAGCTTTTCGTATCATTAATTTTAGCACGGTTGCTGTTGGTTTAAGATTGGAAGGTGAAGCTGTGTATGCAGCAAGTAAGGCAAGCGTAGCTTTATTTACGCAAATTTTAGCTAAAGAAATAGCCCCTTTTCATATCAGTGTAAATGCCCTTGCACCTACACCAGTGCGAACCGATTTAATTAAAAATGTTCCAGATCATAAACTTGATGAGCTTTTAGAAAAACAAGTTATTAAAAGATTTGGCACTTATGAGGATGTGCTTCACGTCATAGAGTTTTTTATGAGTGAAAAAAGCGAATTTATTACAGGACAGGTGCTTTATTTAGGGGGCGTAAATGGCTGAGTTTAAAAATGCCTTTTTGCAAAAACTTTTAGATTTTAAAGAAAACACCGCTTTAATATGTGATGATGAGTTTATAAGTTATGACGAGCTTTTGGCTTTGGTACAAGATTTTGTTAAAAGCTTACAAGCACTTAAGGTAAAGCATATAGCCTTAGTAGGCAATTTTGATAAACAAAGTATAGCCATGCTTTTAGCTTGCTTAGAGTGTTCTAAAATTGTTGCTTTAATACATGAAGAAGATAAAGACTTTATACTTAAAGCAAGTGAGGCTCAATGTGATTATATCTTTAAAGAAGGCATTTTAAAGCCTTTTAAGGAAGAAAATTCAGCTAAAAATCAGCTTTTTGATAGACTTAAAAATGAAGCTGGCTTAATCATCTTTTCAAGTGGAACAACCGGCAAGCCAAAGGTTATAGTGCATAATTTAACTACGCTTTGTGCTAGTTTTTTGCATAAAAAACCTAAAAAACTTTGCGTGTTACTTTTTTTGATGTTTGATCATATAGGTGGGTTAAATACCCTTTTAAATTCTTTAGCTATGGGAGCTTGTGCAGTAGCACTTAAAAATAGAAAAGATATTAAAGCTCTAGCTTTAGCTATAGAAAAATACAAGATTTCCCTACTTCCTGCTTCAGTAAGTTTGCTCAATCTTATGCTTTTAAGTGGGGTTAAAGATGAGTTTGATTTAAGTTCTTTAAGAATGATAAGTTATGGCACTGAAAAAATGCCAGATTCTTTACTTGTAAGGCTTAAAAAGGTATTTAAAGGGGTAAAATTTCACCAAAGTTTTGGCACAAGTGAGGTTGGAATTTCTCAAAGCAAAACTTATGAAAATGCTATAAAGCTTGAAAATATGGACTATAAAATCATTAATGGTGAACTTTTTTTAAAATCACAAACGCAAAGTTTGGGTTATTTAAATGCTGATAATTCTGTTTTTGATGAAGATGGGTATTTTGCTACTGGGGATTTGGTTGAGCTTTTTTATAAAGATGGGGAGGAATTTATCAAGATTATAGGCAGGAGCAAAGAACTTATCAATGTGGGTGGAGAAAAATGTTTGCCAAGTGAGGTTGAGGATATTCTTTTAAGCTTTGAAGGTATAGAAGATGTTCTTGTTTATGGGGCAAGTAATGCTCTTACTGGACAAAGTGTAACGGCTAAAATTGTGCTTCATTCAAGATTGAAAGAACTTCCTAAAAGTGAGCTTAGAGCTAGGATTAAAGCTTTTTGTAAGGATAAGCTTGCAAATTACAAAATCCCTAGCAAATTTGAATTTGTAGATGAATTAGAGCTTACAAATAGAGGCAAGAAAGCAAGAGCTTAGAAGGTGCATTATAAAAGATAAGATATATACAAAGGATTTTAAGTGAAAAAAATTGTGATTTTAGGATCAAGTAATTTTTTAAGGGTTGGTGGTATACGATCTGCTTTTATACAAGATGAGCTAGAGCTTTATAATTTTTCTTTAGCTGGAATGGATGCAATAGCTAAAATTTCTGATATATTCCGCCATAAAGAGCTTATGTTGCAAGCTGATTTGATCATTGCAGAGAGCAATTTGATTGACAATACTAACTCACATACCCCGCTAGATCATGCTGTGCGTAACATATATTGGCTTATGCAAGAGCTTTATAAATTGCAGAGAAAGGTTTTGATTTTAATCTTACCTTTTAAAGATGATGATAGAGTGAAAATTACCAATAAAACTTATGCCAAACTTGCTTTTGATTATGGCTTTAATCTTATTGATATGTATAGCTTTTACAAAGAAAAAAATGTGCTTGATTTTTATATGAATAAAATCGATCCTTTTCATGAAATTAATGCTATTATGCAAGAATTGGGTCGAAATATCGTTGAAAATATAGACAATTTTCACTTCCCAAAACAAGATAAATATTTGCATGAAAATCCAAATTTTAAGCTTTTAAGTGCAAAAGATATGATATGTCAAGATAAGCTTTTAGCTGAACACAAGAAAGATTTTTTTGCAGATGAGCTGGTGTATAAATTAAAAGCTGGAGTGAGGCTTTATTTTCCAAGTGAATTTAAAAATTTTATGCCTATTTGTGTGCGGACTTTTTCTCAAGATAAGCATACAAGATATGCTAATGCTTTTACAACTTATTCAAGTTTTATTTTGCAAAATAAAACCCAAAGACTTATTAAAGCTGTTGGGCTTATCCATGAAAATAATAGCATAGATTTTAAGTTTGTTATCGATGAACAAAGTTTTGTGGAATTTAATGCCAAAAATGAGGCATGGAGTGAACGAAGTCGCCATACAGCTTTGCGTGATAATACTTATAGTGTACTTGATTATGTGGATTTGATCGACTTTTTATGTGCTGATAATTCTGGAAAATGGGAATTTGAGCTTTTAAAGGCAGATGAAGAGCTTATAAAAGATGAAAAGTATGATTTTTCTTATCTTGTGCCTGATGTGGTATTTTATAAAACTTTGATAGAACAGTGGTGCGAACGTACAGATAACCTAAAGGCTCGCCCATTGAACGAGAAAATTACAGCCTTACAAGCTGAGATTCAAAAAACAAAAGCTGAATTAGAACAAAACTTAGATATCAAAAAACAAAATTTAGAGATAAAAAACTTGCAAGCTGATTTATCTTTAAAACTCGCTAAAGCAAGAAAAGAGGCAAAAGAACTAGGACTTAGCTTGCAGGATTTACCATTTGAGTTTATTTATATAGAAGAAGAACAAAGTGCTAAGCAAAGATTGCAAAATCATCTTGCTTTTAAGCTTGGACAAGCTTTTATCTTAAACTACAAAAGCTTTTTGGGTATTTTGCGTTTGCCCTTTGTGTTAAGCTATATCAAAGAAAAGCATAAAGCAGAGCTTAGCCCAGCTAAGATCAAATTAGAAGAGCTTAAAGACTATAATCAAGCCTTGAGTATAAAACAGAGTCTAAGTTATCAGCTTGGCACAGAGCTTATGAAAGCTTATAAAAATTGGTATAAGGGTGGATTTATAGCCTTTGTTTTCAAGGCTAAGGCTTTGCAAAAAGAATTTAAAAGAAAAAAACAAGCTAACTTCATAACGAAGTAAAAGGCTTAAAAGCATTTAGCTCTTTCATCATCAAGCCTTGTTTGCATTTTTTTTCTGGTGTTTTCAAGCCAGCTTGCCTCGCTTGTATCTACGCAGGGTAGGGCGATGAGTTTGAGTGTGCCACTGCCTAGGGCAAAAGCTTTGCTATCAAGGATTAGGGCTGAATCAACGATGAGTATGGGTTGGACTTTTAGGCTTAGCTTTTCAGCTAGCACCTTTGCTCCACTTTGAAATTTAAGCATTTTTGGCGTCTTTGAGCGAGTGCCTTCTGGAAAGATGGCTAAAACACGATTTTCGCTCAGTCTTTCTTTTGCTTCTTTTAAGATACGCACCAAATCTCTTGGATTTTTTCTATCTATGCAAAGAAGTTTTGGTTTTTTCATCGCAATTTTAAAGATAGGAAGCTCGCCAAGTTCTTTTTTAGCGATCCAGCACAAATTCCTTGGATATAAAGCCTCAAGAGCGATAATATCAAGCATTGATTGATGATTCATAAGTATCATTTGAGCGTTTGGATCAAATTTGCCCTCTAGCTCATAATCAAAGCCAAAAACCTTACCTTGCAACTTTGCCCAATTTTTACGTATGCGCCAAATTTTATCTTGCGAAGAAGTGGTATAAAAGCAGATAAATACCACCAAAACACTTATGATGAAAAAAAACAAATACAAAAAGGCTTTAATTTTCTTGCAAATCTTTTTCATCTATCCAGCCTATAGCTCCATCTTCAAAAAGCACTTTGATATAGTTTTGTCTTTTTGCAAGCACTTCGACTTTTTCATCTTGTTTGCTTGTTCGAAAATAAGTTGAATTTGCAGTTGGTAGAATTTTAGCATTGGCACCAGATTTTACCACACCTGTTTGTGTATCTGTGCCGATAAAAAAACTCAATGCAAGCACTAAAATAGCAATGCCTAAAGCGATATATGAGCGTTTAAAGACAAAAAACACAAAACATAAGCCAGCTACGATCCAAAGCCCAAGTTGTTTGTAAAAAACAAGATCGTTATTTTTGGGATTTAAATCACTTTGCGTGCTTACGCTTTCATCAGCACTTAACTCAACAGCTATGCTTAGCGTCTCAAGTTTTTGGGTGTTGAGGTTAAAGTATGAAAAATCAAGACTTTTTTTATTTGGTGCAAAAATGGCTGAGTAAAAAGCAATCGAGCTGTTAAAATCGCCCCTGACATTGTCTATCCTTTGCTCGATCAGCGTTTCATCTTTAAGATGAAAATCGTTTAAGTTTGCATTTTCGCCCCGAAGCTCGACAATCATCATTAGATTTTTATCATCAAAATAGCTTGTTCGCGTGCGTTTTACTGAAAGATCGTTTGCTACGATTTGCGAATAATTTTTATCAGCATTCACGCGTTTGAAATTTAAAGGCTCTAAAAGTAGGCTTGAGCGCTGAAAAACCTCTTTGTTTCTACTTAGCGCGACTTCTATGCTTTCAAGTTTTGCATTTGAGTTTTGAGCTTCAAAATAAAGCTTTATGTTGTATTCATCGCCATTTTTTTGCCATTTTGCCTCTGGATTTAAAAAAACAAGTTCTTTGTTTTTGTTAAAAGAAAGTTCAAAGTCAAATTCAGTATTTTCAGTCGTTTTAGCGCTGAGTTCTAGGCTAAATACCTCGCCTACAAAATATTGTTTTTTATACTCTTTTGCACTTAAGACTAAAGAACTTGTCGCTATATAAGTGTCTTTGATATTTTCTTCGTAATTACCCATTTCATCGCTTGGGGCTATATTTTGATAAATTTGTTTTTGTTTATCATCAAGACCAGCAGCAAAAGCTATAAAAACAGCAAGACAGAGTAAAAGGAGTTTTTTCATCACATAAAGCCTTTAAACATTTTCAGCCCAACTTCACTTCCAAGCAAGCCTTCACAAGCTCTTTCAGGGTGAGGCATAAGGGCAAATATGCGTTTTTTCTCATCACAAATTCCAGCTATATCATCTCTTGATCCGTTTGGATTATCAAGATATTTTAAAAGCACCATATCTTTGTCATAAAGGTAGTGCAAGGTATCATCATCAGCGTAAAAATTTCCCTCTCCATGTGCGATAGGCAGGCTGATAATCTCATCTTTTTGGAAGTTTTTTAAAAAAGCATTATCATTTGAGATGATTTTGAGTTTTTGCATTTTTGAAACAAAGCTTAAGCTTTCATTATGTTTCATCGCTCCTTTTAAAACGCCAAGTTCAAGTAAAATTTGAAAACCATTGCAAATTCCTAAAACAAAACCACCTTTTTTAATATGCTCTTGCAAGGTTTTAATGGCTGGTGAAAACTTCGCAATAGCTCCAGATCTTAGATAATCCCCATAAGAAAATCCCCCAGCAAGCACGATTAAATCAGCCTCAAAGTCAGTTTTTTCATGCCAAATGATCTGCGTTTTTGCACCAATTTTCTCAAAAGCATAGGCTGTATCATGCTCGCAATTAGTCCCTGGAAACTGAAGTATAGCCACTTTCATAACACGATCTCATAATCTTCAATAACGCAATTGACTAAAAGCTCCTCGCACATTTTTTTGGCTTCTTCTAGGGCTTTTTCTTTGTTTGTTTGATCAAGTTCAAGTTTGATTTGCTTGGCGATTTTTACCTCGCTAACCCCATTAAAGCCCAAAGCGTGCAAAGCCTTTTCAACAGCCTTTCCTTGCGGGTCTAAAACTCCATTTTTTAAAGATATATTAATGATGATTTGCATGATATTTCCTAGCTTAAAATTCGTTTTAAAACTTCTTCATACGCCATTTTGACATTACCTAAATCCTGACGGAAACGATCCTTATCAAGCTTTTCATTTGTTGCTTTATCCCAAAAACGACAGCTATCAGGGCTGATTTCATCAGCTAAAACAAGTTCGCCCTCAGGATTATAACCAAGCTCGATTTTAAAGTCAATTAAACGCAAGTTTTTGCTATCAAAAAACTCAAGCAAAATGGCATTGATTTTTCTTGCTATGTCTTTGATCTTTTCTATATCTTTTTCATCACGCACTAAATTTAAAAGCTTGCAATGCTCATCATTGATAAAAGGATCGCCTAGTGCATCATCTTTTAAACAAAACTCAACCAAAGCAAAAGGCAGTTTTGTGCCGTCTTTTATGCCAAGTCTTTTTGTAAGTGAGCCAGTAGCGACATTACGCACTATGACTTCTATAGGCACGATTTGGCATTTTTGCACGAGTTGTTCGCTTTCATTTAGGGTTTTAATAAGATGAGTTTTTATGCCTTTGCTTTCTAAAAGCTTAAAAATTTGTGTTGAAATTTGACAATTTAATGCCCCTTTTCCTTGTTCAGAACCTTTTTTTTCAGCATTAAAAGCAGTAAGATCATCTTTAAATTCGCTAATTAAAGCATTTTCATCATCTGTTGTGTAAAGCTTTTTGCCTTTTCCTTCATAAAGTAGGGTTCTTTTTTGCATGATTTTATCCTTTAATACTTAAGATTTTAATCGCATCAACGGCTGATTTAAGCTGTGCATCATCATAAATTTGAGCTTGAGTGATGATATTTTTATCAGTTTTTGAATTTGTTTTTTTCTCATTTGGCTGAATTTTTTCAAGCTCACTTTCAAGATGAAGTTTTAAATCACTTTCTTTAATGCTAAAATTATTATCAACGACATTGACTTTACCAGCTAGAACCTCAATATCTGGTTTAACGCCCACTGCTTGTATAGTGCGCCCACTTGAAAGATAATACCTTGCCACCGTTAGCCTCAAAGCTTGGGTGTTGCTTAGCGGGATAATGCTTTGCACGCTACCTTTGCCAAAAGTGTTTGTGCCGATGATGATGGCTCGCTTTAAGTCTTGCAAGGCTCCACTTACGATCTCGCTTGCACTTGCACTACCTTCATTGACAAGCACAACTAAAGGCACATCAGTAAGCTTTTGTCTTGGATCGGCTGGGTATTCTCTATTGTCAGCTTCATTTTTGCCTTTTTGTGAGACAATCACGCCTTTATCGACAAATAAATTTGTAAGTCCAACAGCTTGATCTAAAAGCCCGCCCGGGTTGTTTCTAAGATCAAGAACTATACCTTTGATTTTTGGATTTTTTTGGATTTGCTTTTTGGCTTCTTCGCTGACTTTTTTATCAAAGTTTGTTACTCTAAGATAGAGTATGTCCTCGTTTTCAATAAGCTTTGAATACACGCTTTCTATCTTAATAATCTCTCTTGTAAGCTTTATATCAAAAGGCTTTTCGCCACCTTTTCGGTAAATAGTAATGTTAATCGTGCTTTTTGGCTTACCTCGCATCTTATCAACGGCGTCATTAAGGTTCATTCCCAAAGTCGCTTCGCCATCTATCCTTAAAATCACATCGCCAGCTTTTATACCAGCCTTATCAGCTGGTGTGCCCTCAATCGGAGCGATAACGCTTAAAACCCCATCTTTCATACCCACGCTTATGCCAAGTCCGCCAAATTCACCACTTGTTTGGATTTTTAAGTCTTGAAAGTCCTTTTCGTTGAGAAAAGAAGAGTGCGCATCAAGATTAGAAAGCAAGCCAGAAAGGGACTTGTCGATCAAATCGCTGATATTTTCATCATCAACATAGTATTGCTCGACTATGGCAAGGGTTTTTGTGTATTTTTCTAAAGCATCAAGGCGTTTTTGCACTTGATCCTTGCTATAAGGCTCGTTTGGCTTTGCACCAGCTTGACTTACAAGAAAAAAACAAATCAACAAGGTGCTTGCAAAGCCTAATATATTCATCAAAACTGCTTTAATTTTCAAAATAAACTCCCATTTTTTCTTAAATTCAAAAGCTTTATTTTAATCAAATTTCTTTAAAAAATCGTAAATATCTTTAAAAAGAATGCGATTTTAAGCTAAAATACTTTAAAAACTTTTAAATTTTAAGGACAAGCATAATGCATACTCATTCTAAAGGGCATGATAGGGCGATGATTAACCGCTTAAGCAAGAGTATAGGGCATTTAGAAAGTATTAAAAAGATGATAGAAAATGGCAAGGATTGCTCTGAAGTGCTTATACAACTTGCCGCAGTAAGAGGCGAGATCAATAATACCGGCAAAGCTATCTTAAAAGAACACTTAAGCCACTGCATAATCCACGCCATAGAAGAAGGCGATATGAAGCGAGTTGAAGAACTTGAAAAAGCCATTGATAGTTTTGTGAAGTAAGTTTGCGAGTTATTACGAGAAATAAGGCAATAGATACATTAGTATTTTACACTTTTTTCTTTTTAAACTCCTTTTTTAATTTCTTTGCTTTAAAATAAAATTTTACCAATCCACCCTTATACCAAGTTTTACTCGCTTTTATAAATTCAAGTCCAAGTCTATAAGAAAAAAAGTTCTGCACCTTTAAAGCCTCATCATAATCAGCATAAGTTTCAAGCAAGGGTAGTTTAAAACTAGGATTTGAAAAGATTAAATTTTCATAAGCCTTTTTAGACTTTTTATGCTTTGATTTGATACTGAGCAAAGTAAGATAAAATTTAGGATTAAGATAGAAAAATTTTGATTTTGAGTATGACATAAGAGTAGTTCCTAATTTATAGGCAAGTTGATTTTGCACTCTTAAAGCTGCTCCTTTTGTTTGTTTTAGACTTATAATCTCATTTTGCAAGGTTTTGTTTTCATTTTCAAGTTTAGTAATGGTTTGATTTAAATTTGAGATTTGAATTTGGAGCTCTTTAATTTCACCTTGTTTTTGTATAAAAAGTTGTGTGATGCGATTTACATAATTTTGAAATTCTTTGTCTTTAAGTGTAAATTTTAGTCCAAGAAGCTCATCTTTGAAGATAGGTGTTGTCAAGGCAGTGTTCCACCATGATTGTTCTAAAGATATGATTTCTTGCATTAAATTCAAATCCCATTGAGAATCAAAAATTGTATTCCATGGTTTATAGGATATAAAATGGACAACTTTAATACTTTTCATAGAGTTTTCATATTCGCTTTTTGTATATAAAATTCTATTGTTGTATTTATTATCATCCAAAGTTTCAAGTTCAAGAAAATTTGAGTCAAAAAAGTTAAATTTTAGAGGTAGTTTTATGTTTTTGTCCTGTGCAGCTTTGTTAATGATACATTGTTCTGCCCACCTTGGGATATAGTTTTTGCATAAATAAAAGCATTTTTTTTCAAGTTGATTTGTTCTCCAAAATGCTAAATTAAGAAGCATCATTCCTGTATTAAAATAACTTTCATTTGTGTTTAGGGGCATGTCTGCTAAATTTTGATTTTTTGCAGTAAGTACATTATGATTTGAACCTTTATAGTCCAAAACACTAGCTATAGCGTTATCTTTTAGGTCAATATGAAAAAATTCTCTTAAATCTGCAATAACAAGCATATCTATATCAAGATAAAGACAAGTTTTTATGTCATTTGATAATGTTGAAGATATTGCCATTTTATAATAAGTTGCAGAAGTATGTTTTGCAGCATGAACTCTAGCACAATCTTTAAATTTTTCATTATTCATGAAGTATATGCATATTTTGCATGGGTAAATTTTACTCAATTCGTCTTGGAGTTCATTAAGTTTTTTTCTAGTGGAATTTGAAATAAAGTCTGTTAAGATGTGAAAAATATAGCCCTCAGTTTTTTCCTCTTCACTTAAATTTTCATAATTTAAGAGCTTATAAGTTATATTTGAATTTTCTTTATCGGTGCAGTGCCCCCCCCCATAGCTGAATTTAAAGCTTCTTCATCAAAAAAATCTTTAAATTTCTTGGAAGTATCAGTGTTTTTGATTATACTTGTCATTAAAACAGCGCAATATTTTATATAATTTTCATCAGCATTAAAGACTATGTGAAACATTGATTTTCCTTATTATCTTAGCTTTGATTAGAGGCTTTTTTAAAAAATATTATATCAAAAAAAATGAAAGTTCAAATTTAATTTTTTATTTTTTCATAAAATTTAAAATTTTTACTCAAAAAACTTGACAAAACTAGACTAAAGTTATATAATGCACTTTATATAAAGTTTGAATTTTTGGCTGGATTTGCAAAGTCTTTTATCTGGCTTGAAATTCATGATATAAAGGAGTAAAAAATGGCAAATTTACAAGATTTTTTAACTGATTCTATGTTGGCAAATGTTGAAAGTGCAGCTTCTTTGGCTATCCATGCTAAAAATACTGAAGTTGTGCCTTTGCATCTTTTTTGGGCTTTGAGTGTTGATAGCACCAGTCTTTTAAATCAAGTGTTTAATAAAATGAATGTCTCAAAAGAAGCCGTGCAGCTTGAGATCAAAAGCAAGATAGCAAGTTTAGCCACTTCTTCTAATGTAAATCGTGAGAATTTGCGTTTTTCAAGTGAGTTTATTAATTCTTTAGAGCAGGCTAAGGGCTTGATGAGTGCTTGGGGGGATAGTTATTTAGCTGTTGATACTTGGCTTTTTAATGCAAGTGAGACAAGTCCTATTAAAGAAATTCTAAGTAAATTTCTTGCTTTAAGCGAGTTTAAAAAAGAGCTTGAAAGCTTAAGAGCAGGGCGAAAGATAGAGAGCAAAACAAGCGATGAAACCCTTGATGCCTTAAATAAATTTGGCATTGATCTTACCTTAAAAGCAAGCGAGGGCAAGCTTGACCCAGTCATTGGACGTGAAGAAGAGATAGAAAGGCTCATGCAAATTCTCATACGCAAAACCAAAAATAATCCTATCTTACTAGGAGAACCCGGAGTTGGCAAAACTGCCATAGTAGAAGCCTTAGCTCAAAGGATAATCTCAAAAGATGTGCCAACTAGCCTTCAAAATAAAAAGCTCATCGCCCTTGATATGAGTGCTTTAATCGCTGGAGCAAAGTATAGAGGCGAGTTTGAAGATAGGCTGAAGTCTGTGGTTAATGAGGTGATTAAAAATGAAAATATCATTTTATTTATCGATGAAATTCACACCATAGTAGGCGCTGGGGCAAGTGAGGGCAGTATGGACGCTGCAAATATCTTAAAACCAGCCCTTGCAAGAGGCGAGCTTCACACCATAGGTGCAACGACTTTAAAAGAATACCGCAAGTATTTTGAAAAAGACGCAGCCTTACAAAGAAGATTTCAACCAGTTAGCGTGAGTGAGCCAAGTGTCAATGAAGCTTTAGCCATGCTTAGAGGTATAAAAGAAAAGCTTGAAATTCATCATAATGTCCGCATTAGCGATTCAGCTTTAGTTGCGGCTGCAAAGCTTTCAAAGCGCTATATTGCAGATCGCTTTTTACCTGATAAGGCTATTGATCTTATAGATGAGGCTGCAGCTGAACTTAAAATGCAAATAGAAAGCGAGCCAAGCTCTTTAAGAAAAGTGCGAAAAGAAATAGAAACTTTAGAGGTGGAAAATGAAGCCTTGAAAATGGAAGGGCAGGATAAAAATGAAAAAAGGCTTGCTGAGATAGAAAAAGAGCTAGCCAATCTCAAAGAAAAGCAAAAAGAGCTTAATTCACGTTTTGAAAATGAAAAGGCTGTGTTTAATGCCATCAGTGAAAAGAAAAAGGAAATCGATACTCTTAAAAATGAAGCAAGTTTAGCTAAAGCTAAAGGCGAGTTTCAAAAGGCAGCCGAGCTAGAATATGGCAAAATTCCAGCCCTTGAAAAAGAGGTAAAAGACTATGATGAAAAATGGCGCGCTATGAGCGAGGCTGGGGTTTTGCTTAAAAATCAAGTTGATGAAGATTTAGTTGCTGGAATTTTAAGTAAATGGACAGGCATAAGCGTGCAAAAAATGCTGACTTCTGAAAAGCAAAAGTTTCTACAAGTTGAAGAGCATTTAAAACAAAGCGTCATAGGACAAGATAAGGCAATGAAAGCTCTAGCAAGAGCCATCAAACGCAATAAAGCTGGGCTTAATGATAGTAATAAGCCAATTGGAAGCTTTTTATTTTTAGGTCCAACAGGAGTTGGCAAAACTCAATCAGCTAAGGCTTTGGCTAAGTTTTTGTTTGATGATGAAAAGGCAATGATACGTTTTGATATGAGTGAATTTATGGAAAAACACAGCGTTTCAAGGCTACTTGGCGCGCCTCCGGGTTATGTAGGACACGAAGAAGGCGGAGAGCTTACTGAAGCCGTGCGTAGAAAGCCTTATAGCGTGCTTTTATTTGATGAGGTGGAAAAGGCTCATCAAGATGTTTTCAATGTGCTTTTGGGCATACTTGATGATGGCAGGGCAACTGATAGCAAGGGCGTGAGCGTGGATTTTAAAAACACCATTATCATTTTAACTTCAAATATAGCCTCAAATGCCATTATGACTTTAAAGGGCGAGGAGCTTGAAAGTGCGGTAAAAACTGAATTAAGGAAGTTTTTCAAGCCAGAATTTCTAAACCGACTTGATGATATCATCACTTTTAACGCTTTAGGTAATGATGAAGCCTTTGAGATCGTAAAACTACTCTTTAAAGACTTGCAAAGTTCTTTAGCAAGCAAGGGCATAGAAGCAAGCTTGAGTGAAAATGCCGCCCTTTTCATAGCCCAAGCTGGCTTTGATCCTGACTTTGGGGCACGTCCTTTAAAAAGAGCCATTTATGATCTTATAGAGGATAAATTAAGCGATATGATACTGAGTGATGAGCTTAGTCTTGATGATAAAATTTTAATCGATGCTGATGAGAAGGGTATAGTGATTAAAAAGGTTTAAAATCTTAAGGCATAGGCTTTTTGCTTGTGCCTTAAAACACTCAAGTAAAAACTTCTTGAAATTTCAAAAATGCCTTGTGATGCAATAAATTTACTATAATGCCAAAGATAGAAATACAATATGATGAACTCTTAAGAGGTAAGAATTTTGGAAGCCGTATCAATACAGATGGGTTTGTAAGCTCTCTTGGGAGTAAGTCTTTGATAAATTTGATGAAGGTGCTGTATTTTTGCGATAAAATAATTAAGTTAGAAAATATAAACACTAAAAAATTTGATCTATTTTTAGTGTTTTGAAAATAAATTTAAAATAAACAAAACAAAGATATTTTTTGATTAAAGAAATACTCGCCTTGTTCGCAATGCTGAAAAAGGTAAATTTTTTCTCGGCGGGTTTGGATGGTGTTTTGTCAACATAGATTTTGAATTTTTGAACAAAGCATAAATATTTTGCTTTATTAATTATTTTTAGGTAATATTTACCACTTTAAGTTGCTTTTAAAGAGCTACTTAAAAATCAATTATGAAAGGTTTCTTATGAAAAAGACTTTACTTGTGGCAGCTACAGCTGCGACTTTCTTTACAGCTTGTGCGACAACTCACCCTGTTGGTATGGCTTTTACAAACGCAAAGCTTCCAGTTGAAGCGACTTCAAGCGTAGGTGCTTCTAAGGAAGGAAGAGCAACTTGCAAGAGTATTTTGGCTTTGGTGGCTATTGATGATTGCTCAGTTGCGACAGCAGCGAAAAATGGCGGTATCACTCAAATTCAAAGTGTGGATTATGAAGTTAATAACATACTTGGAATTTATGGCACTTACACAACTATCGTAAAGGGTAAATAACCCATGTAATAAGGCAGGATTAAACTTCCTTGCCTTTTCATTTTTCTACCTTACAGCTTTTTTCTTACTTTTTGCCTTTTACAATAAGAAAATATCCTCTTTAAAAGAGCATCTCATCTTCGCCAAGCGAATGTATGCTTTTTTGCGGGAATGGTGATTTGGGTGTGTAGTATTCACTTTGTCCGTTATACATACCTTTTTTTACCTTATCTGGCACGCTAAATACGCGTTTTGTTTGTGGATAAAGTTTGATATACTCACTTAGAAAAGCTTTAAACACAGGAGCAGCTGTTCTTGCACCACCTTCTATCCTTTTAAGTGGTTTGTTATTGTCATTGCCGTACCAAATGAGTGCTTCAATCTCTGGAGTAATGCCTACAAACCAAGTATCTATACTTTCATTGCTCGTGCCAGTTTTTCCAGCTACTTCTATGCCAGCTACTCTAGCATTGCTACCAGTGCCGCGATTGACAACATTTTTCATCATATCAAGCGTTAAAAAGACTTGTTCAGGCTCAGCGACTTTTGTAGCATTGCTTTCAAAGCTTAAAATGATCTCATCATTGGCGTTTTTAACATTTTTAATGATAAGAGGCTCTTCAATAACGCCGTAATTTCCAAACATAGAATAAAACTTAGCAAAATCTAAAGGTGAAATTCCAAAACTTCCAAGCACTATGCTTAAATCAGCTGGAATTTTATCAGAAAAGCCAAAGGCAAGCATTCTTTGATAAAGCACATCAAGTCCTATATCAAGGGCTAAATTTATAGTCGCAAGATTTCTTGAACGCGTTAGAGCATCTTTAAGCGTAACAAGTCCTTGCAAGCTTCCGCCAAGATTGCTTGGTTTCCAGTCTTTTTCTCCATCTGCTCCTTCAAATACACGAGAGATGTCAGCAACCTCGCTCATAGGATTATAACCTAGATCAATGGCGATTTGATATACAAAAGGTTTAAAGGTGCTTCCGGGCTGTCTTAAGCTTTGAGTGGCTCTGTTAAAATTACTTTTATTGTAATCAACCCCACCAACAAGGGCTAAAACATCGCCATTTTGATGATCCATCACCACCATAGCCCCATTTAACACGCTTAAATTTGCATCCTTATCGCGTTTTACTATCTCATCATAGCCAAATTTTAAAGCATTTTGAGCAAGTTCTTGCACGTTTAAGTCTATGTTAAGTTCTATGTTATAACCAGCACTTTTAAGATCAGGCAGGGTAGGGCTGAGCCTTTTAATCACTTCATCAACCACATAAGGAGCTGCGTTTTGAGTGAGCGTATCATCATAAATTGTCGGCACTTCGGCTAAGGCTTGTTTGTATTCAGCTTCGCTGATCCAGCCAAGGTTAAACATCCTTTGCACTACAGCATTTGCCCTTGAAAGAGAAAGATTTAAATTCCTTGTTGGATCATAGGAGCTTGGGGCTTTTGGCAAGCCTACAAGTATAGCGATTTCTTTTAAGCTTAAGCTATCAAGTTCTTTTCTAAAATACCCTCTAGCAGCAGTTTTAACCCCATAATATCCATGTCCAAAAAAGATATGATTTAAATAACGTTCGATGATTTGTTCTTTGCTGAGTTCATTTTCTAGCTTGTATGCAAGCAAGGCTTCTTTAATCTTTCGTGTAATGGTTTTTTCTGGAGTAAGCTCGGTATTTTTGATAAGCTGTTGCGTAAGCGTTGAAGCTCCCTCAACTGCTCGTCCAGCTTGTATCATCTTAATCACAGCCCTAGCAATAGCGTCTATATTTACCCCATCATGCTCAAAAAAAGCCGTATCTTCTATAGCTACTAAGGCTTCAATCAGTCTTGGTGGAAGCTCATCATAATTTGCATAAAAGCGATGCTCTTTATCAAAGATATTGGCTATAAGTTTGCCATTTCGATCAAAGATTTGCGTGGTTAAATTTGGCTTAAAGTCTTTAAAAATGTAGTTTTCAACTCCAGCATTTGAAAACAAAACAAACACATAAATGCCTCCTGCTAAAACCAGAAGCAAAACCAAAGAAAATAAAAATTTAAATATTTTCGTCATAGATACGCCTTTAAAATGGATATATCAAGCCCTAAGGCTGTGCTTAGCTCGCCTTGAAGCTTAAGAATGTATTTTTTATGAAAGCCCTCGCATTCCACGCAACCTGCCTTACCAAGATAGGCTTTTGAAGCGATAAAAGCCCTAAGTTCTTTTTCTTCAAAAGGAGCGAGTGTGAGTTTTGCTAGGCTTAAAGCAGTGATTTTTTTGTGTGAGCTAATGCTTAAAGCACTGATAATACTTAGTTTTTTAGCATTTTGCAAGCTCAGCATTTCTAAGGCTTCTTCATCATTATGAGCCTTAGTCAGTATAATATCATCAACGCTAACTATACTATCTGCAAAGACTATGCTATCATTTTTTTCATCAAAGTTAGCTTTTAAAGCCTTAAATTCTTTGCTTTTAAAGAAAAGCTTTTCTTTAAGCTCAAGCACTTTTTGCACATAAATTTCTGGCTTTAAGTTTTTATCAACACTGCTTTCATCAAAGCTTACTTGAAGCTGTGAAAACTCAAAGCCATTTTGCTTTAAAAGCCTTGCTCTTGAACTTGAGCTTGAAGCAAGATAAAGCATTAAAGCTCTTTTTTGATGAGCTCAAGCCCAGCTTGTAAAGCCTCATCAAGCTTGCTTAAGTCTTTACCTCCAGCAGTAGCAAAATCAGCCCTGCCACCTCCATTGCCCCCAGCTACGACAGCTGCACATTTAACAAGCTCGCCAGCTTTTAAATTTGTGTTTTTTACTCCAGCAGCAAAGATAAGCTTTTCATCTTTGATTTGAGCGAGTAAAATCACAGCTTTTTCATGAGCGTTTTTAAAATCATCAATCATAGCTTTTATGTCGCCATTTTGCACCGCTTGCACGCAAATTTTTATACCTTTGATATCTTGTGAGCTAAGCTCATTTTTACTTGCATTTTTAAGCTCATTTTTAAGGGTTGAAAGTTCGTTTTTAAGCCTTTTGATACCAGCTTGTATATCATTGTTTTTAAGCTCTTCTTTTGCATTTTCAAGCTCATTTGTTTGCTTTTTTACCCAAGCATAAGCTGCTTTGCTTACCACAGCTTCAATGCGCCTTACTCCAGCACTTACTCCGCTTTCTTTAGTGATATAAAAGCTTCCTATTTCAGCTGTGCTTTTTACATGAGTGCCACCGCAAAGCTCTTTGCTTGCACCAAGACTTACAACTCTTACTTCATCTTGGTATTTTTCGTTAAATAAAGCTATAGCTCCACTTTGTTTGGCTTTTTCTAGGCTCATCAGTTCTGTTTTTTGCGTATCTGCTTCATTAATCATCGCATTAACAAGCTCTTCTATTTTTTCAAGTTCTTCTTTGCTTACAGCCTTAGCATGCGTGAAATCAAAACGGAGTTTGTTTGCCTCTACAAGTGAGCCAGCTTGAGCGATGTGAGAGCCTAGAATTTTACGCAAGGCATAATGAAGTAAATGCGTAGCTGAATGGTGTCTTGCGATCTGTTCTCTTCTTTCTTTATCGATCTTTGCATTGATATTTAAGCCAACTTCAAGTTCTTCTTTAGCCTCAATTTTACTTAAATTTAAGCCAAAGAATTTTTGAGTATCAAGCACCTTACTAGCCCCCAAAAAGCCACTATCTCCAACCTGTCCCCCACTTGTGGCATAAAATGGAGTGCGATCAAGCATAACCCAGCCAGCCATACCTGTTTTAAGCCCTGAAATTTGTTTAAAATCCTCATCAAGCAAAGCTAAAACCTTACTCTTACTTTCACTTTCAGTATAGCCTATAAATTCATTTTCTTTGAATTGTTCTAAAAGCTCTTTGAAATCCCCATTTACAGCCTTATCTCCGCTTCCTTTCCAGCTTGCCTTTGCTCTTTGCTTTTGCTCATTCATGAGTCTTTCAAACTCAGCCTCATCAAGCTTGAGATTTTTTTCTCTTAGCATATCAGCAGTTAGATCAAGTGGAAAACCATAGGTATCATAAAGCTTAAAGGCAACTTCTCCGCTAAAGATTTCTTGAGTTTTTGCAAGCTCTTCATTAAACATTTCTATACCATTTTCTATGGTGCTTAAAAAACGCTCTTCTTCAAGCTTGATTTGTTCTTTAACAAGCTCTTGTTTTTCTTGAAGATAGGTATAATGATCCCCCATGAGTTTTACAACTACATCAACAAGTTTATGCATAAAAGGTTCTTTAAGCCCAAGCAAATATCCATGCCTTAAAGCCCTTCTCATTATCCTTCTTAAAACATAACCCCTGCCTTCTTTATCAAAGCTTGTGCCTTGAGCAAGTAAAAACACACTTGAGCGTATATGATCGGCTATAACTCTATAGCTAGCCCCACTTTCATAGACATAAGCTTTTCCGCAAAGTTTAGCGATTTCTTCTATGATAGGCATAAACAAGGAGCTATCAAAATTGCTAAATTTACCTTCTTTGATAGCTGTAACTCTTTCAAGTCCCATGCCTGTATCAATGCTAGGCTTTGGTAAAGGCGAGAGCTTGCCGTCCTTGCTTCTTTCATACTGCATAAAAACTAAGTTCCAAATTTCAAGGAAGCGATCCCCATCGCCTCCCATATAATCTTCACTTGAGTTAAAATGCTCCTGCCCTTGATCATAAAAGATTTCACTGCAAGGTCCGCAAGGTCCAGTATCGCCCATTTGCCAGAAATTATCCTTATCGCCAAATTTATAAATTCGCTCTTTTTGAATATGTTCTTGCCAAAGCTCATAGGCTTCATCATCGCTTTCATGCACGGTTACATAAAGCCTATCTTTAGGAAGTTTTAACACTTCAGTTACAAACTCCCAAGCATAAGCAATGGCTTCTTTTTTAAAATAATCCCCAAAGCTAAAATTCCCAAGCATTTCAAAAAAAGTATGATGACGCGCTGTGTAGCCGACATTGTCTAAGTCATTGTGCTTGCCTCCAGCTCTTATGCAGGTTTGACAACTTGTATTTCTTGGTGGAGTAGGGCGAGGCACTTCGCCTGTAAAAATGCTCTTAAAAGGCACCATACCAGCATTAGTAAAAAGCAAGCTTGCATCATCTGGCACTAAGGGCGCTGAAGGGATTATCTTATGCCCCTTACTCTCAAAAAATTTCAAATACTCAGCCCTGACATTCATCATTTTTTCCTTAATTTTTTGCGTTATGATACCAAAAATACTTTAAAATTAGGTATAATTTCGTTTTTAAAAGCAGTAAAGGCAAAAGATGAATATCCCATTTATCGATTTAAAAGCACAATATTTAAGCTATCAAGATGAAATTCAAACAGCGATTAATGAAGTTTTACACAGCACTTCTTTTATAGGCGGGGCTAAACTTGAGGAATTTGAGGCTAATTTAGCCAAGTATGTAGGCACAAAACACGCCATAGGGTGTTCTAGTGGCACTTCAGCCTTACTTTTGGCACTTTTAGCCTCAAATATCAAGGCAGGAGATGAAGTTATCGTGCCTAGTTTTACTTTCATAGCTACGGCTGAAATGGTAAGCTTCATCGGTGCAAAACCTGTTTTTGCTGATATAAATTTACAAGATTATAATCTTAACATAAATACTTTAGAAAATTTAGTGAGTGAAAAAACTAAAGCCATAATCGCTGTAAGTATGTTTGGACAAATGCCTGATATACTTGCTTTAAAAGAATTTTGTAAAAACAAAAATCTCATTTTGATCGAAGATGGGGCTCAAAGCTTTGGCGCAAAGCAAAACGAGCATAAATCCTGCTCTTTAGCTCATATATCTTGCACAAGCTTTTTTCCTTCTAAGCCTTTAGGAGCGTATGGGGACGCTGGGGCTGTTTTTACAGATGATGATGAGCTTGCAAGAAAAATTAGAATTTTTCTTAATCACGGACAAGTCAAACGTTATATGCACGAATACATAGGCTTTAACGGCAGACTTGATACTCTTCAAGCAGCGATTTTAAATGTAAAATTAAAGCATTTAGATGAAGAGCTTGTTTTAAGAGAACAAAAGGCTAGGGTGTATCTTGAAAATTTACAAAACTGCATTTTGCCAAGTGTAAAAGAAGGCTTTAAGAGTGTTTGGGCGCAATTTAGCGTGCGGGTAAAAGATAGAAGTAAAGTTGTCGCTAAACTTGAAAAAGCAGGCATTCCAAGTGCTATTCATTATCCTTTAGGACTTCATTTACAAGAGGCTTTTAAGGATTTAGGCTATAAAAAGGGCGATTTAGCAAATACTGAGCTTGTTAGTGAAGAAATTTTATCCTTGCCTATGAGTGCTTTTTTAAAGCAAGGCGATCAAGAGCAGGTTATAGCTGCCTTTAATGAGGAAAACTAAGTGAAAATAGGCATAGCCGGACTTGGTAAAATGGGGCAAAACCATTTAAAAGAGCTGCAAAAAAATGAAAAACTGCAACTTTGTGCTTTATATGATACTGAGTTAAAACAAGGTTTTAAGGAGCCTTTTTTTAATGATTTGGCTAAATTTTTAGCTCAAAACTTAGATATTATCATCATCTCAAGTCCTACAAAGACGCATTTAGACTTAGCAAAAGAAGTGTTTAAGAGTGTAAAATGTGTTTTGATTGAAAAGCCTTTGGCTTTAAATTTAGCTCAAATGCAAGAAATTCAAAATTTAGCTAAAGAATATGGCGTGCGTGTAGCTGTAGGCTTTAGTGAGAGGTTTAATCCTTGCATAGTAGCTTTAAAAGAGCTTTTGCATAATGAAAAAATCATCAGCATGGATATACAACGTTTTTCACCTTATCCACAAAGGATTAGCGATGTGGGTGTTTTGCAGGATTTAGCTGTGCATGATCTTGATCTTATAGGCTTTCTAGGAGGCGAACTAATTAAAAATTGCACGCTTAAAAAGCTGTATAAAAAAGATAGTCAAAGAGAAGATGAGGCTACACAACTTTGCGAGTGCGAGGGCTTTTTAGCTTATGCACATCAAAGCTGGAATTGTGAGCAAAAGCTAAGAAGGGTCAGTGTTATCACTGAAAATGCTTTTTTTGAGGCGAATTTAAATGATTTTATTTTGCTTAAAAATGGCAAGGCTGTAAGTATAAAAGAAAAAAGCCCTTTATCAGCAGAGCATGAAGCTCTTTTTGAGCTAGCAAGCTTAAATATGACAAATGAAAAAATGTCGCATGGGGGGGGGCGTTTGAGCGCTTTAGGGACTATACAAGATGCCTTAGCAGTGCAGAAATGGCTTGAGTGATGAAACTTGTTTTATTTTTAAATATGGGTGGGGCTGAGAATTTAAAAGATTGTGAGCTTTTTTTAAAAAATATGTTTAACGATCCTTATATTTTAACTATTAAAAACAATCTTTTAAGGGCTTTTGTAGCATTTTGCATCACAAAAGCAAGAGTTAAGGCTATGCAAAAAAATTATAAGCACTTAGGTGGAAAATCTCCCCTAAATGAGCTCACTCAAAGTCTTTGCGATAAGCTTAATAAAGAATTCAAAGGAAAAGTTTGCTTTGATTTTGCAAATTTATATGTGCCTCCTTTTGCAAAAGAAGTTTTAAGCAAATATAAGCTTAGTAAAGATGATGAGCTCGTGCTTTTTCCTCTTTATCCACATCATTCTCAAACCACGGTTACTTCATCTTTAGAAGTGCTTAAAAAAGCTATAAGCGAGCTAAAAATTCAAAGCAAAGTCAGCGAAATTGATGTTTTTTATGAAGATAAAAGCTATAATGAGCTGATTAAAAAACATATCTTAAAAGCCAATGAGGATTTTAAAAAAGGGCATAAAAAGCATTTGATTTTTTCAGCTCATTCTTTGCCTGTATCTATCATCAAAAAAGGCGATGTGTATGAAAAGCATATCAATGAGCATTTTAATGCACTCAAAAAAGAGCTTGAGCCGTATTTTGATAAAATAGAGCTAGGCTATCAATCCAAACTTGGTCCTGTAAAATGGCTTGAGCCAAATACAAGTGATATTATCGCTAATTTAGATAATGAAGCTTTGATTTATCCACTTGCTTTTTGTATAGATTGTTCTGAGACGGTTTTTGAGCTTGAGATAGAGTATAGAAAAATCGCCTCAAAAGACTATAAAGTCGTTGCTTGTCCAAATGATAGTGTTGAGTTTGTTGAATTTATCAAGCAGTATTTTTAAACTTTCTTTTGTGCCTATTTTAAAAAAATCTAAAAAGCAAGCATTGTCAAATCCTTTAAAAACACTCTAAATTCACACGCAAAAAGATGAAATGTTTCAAAAAGTATCAAGTTTTTAAACTTTATTTTTATACTTCATACTTGTATTTTGTTTTAAGCTACAATGAAAAAGATTATTTTTAAAGGATAAGTATGAGTAAGGCAGAACTTGTTTTTAAGATACCCCCTTATGAACTTTTTTATGAGAGGGCGAAGCTTTTTTTAGGGGATAGAATTTTTAAGGATTATTTGCGTTGTTTTGCTTATGGTATCGATGCTTCTTGTTATCGTTATATCCCAAAAATAGTGATTATCGCAAGTAATGAAGATGAAATCGTGCGAATTTTAAAGCTTAGCGATGAGCTTGATTTGGCATTAAGTTTTAGGGCAGCTGGGACATCTTTGAACGGGCAAGCCTGTTGCGAGAGTATTTTGGTGCTGTGTAATACTCACTGGAAGAAAATTCAGCTTGTTTTTGATGAGAGCAAACAGCCAAGCTCGATTTGGTGTGATTGTGGTGTGATAGGAGCAAGCGCAAATGAAGCTTTAAAGCCTTATGCAAAAAAGATAGGTCCTGATCCAGCTACTATAAATAATGCTCTTATTGGTGGAATTTTTTCAAACAATTCAAGTGGTATGTGCTGTGGAGTAAAGCAAAACACTTATCAAACTATCAAATCAGTGCGTGTTATCTTACAAAATGGCTTTGTGCTTGATACCTCACAAGATCAAAGTGTGCTTGAGTTTATGAAAACTTATCCACATATGGCTGAAAGGCTTTTGACATTAAGAGCTGAACTTTTAGCTGATAGCGAGCTTTCAAGTTTTATCAGACATAAATTTAAGATTAAAAATACCACCGGCTATAGCTTAAATGCCTTACTTGATTTTAACAAGCTTAAAGATATACTCAATCATATCTTTATCGGTGCTGAAGGCACACTAGCCTTTATTTCAAGGGTAGAGCTTGAGTGTGTGAAGGATTTTAAACACAAAGCCTGTGCTTTGATCTTTTATGAGGATATTTTAACTGCGGCTAAGGCTATAAAAATTTTAGCTCAAAATGATGATTTGGTTAGTGCTGCTGAGATTATGGACTATGCTTCTTTATTAAGTGTGCAGAATTTAGAGGGTTTGCCTGTTGAGATTAAGCAAATAAAGCCAAAAAATTGTGCTATTTTGATCCAACTTGAAGAAGACGATAAAGAAAAACTTGAGCAAAATATCGCTTTTATAAGTCAGAGTTTAGCAAGTATTCAAAGCCTTTTTGGGGTGCGTTTTAGCTTTGATGCAAAAGAGCAAGAGTCTTGGTGGAAGGTGCGTAAGGGTTTACTTCCTTTAACAGCAGCTACAAGAGCGAGTGCAAGCACGGTTATCACTGAGGATATTTGCTTTGAGATAGAGCATTTTGCAGCTGGGATTGAGGGCATTGAAGCTTTGTTTGAAAAGCATAAATTTAAGGGCATTATCTTTGGGCATGCCTTAAGTGGCAATGTGCATTTTATCATCACGCCTTTACTTGGTATAAAAGAAGAAAGTGAGCGTTTTGGCATTTTTATGCAAGATTTGGTTGATCTTGTGGTAAGTTATAATGGCAGTATTAAAGCAGAGCATGGCACAGGACGCATGATGGCTCCTTTTGTGAAGCAAGAATGGGGCGAAAAAGCGTATAAATTTAACCAAGCGATCAAAGCAATTTTTGATCCTAAAAGGCTTATTAATCCTGATGTTATTATCACTGAAGATCAAAATATCCATCTTAAAAATCTCAAACCAGCAAGTGCGAATTTGATAGAGGATTACTTAGATACTTGTATGGAGTGTGGTTTTTGTGAAAAAATTTGTCCAAGCAAAGACTTAAGCCTTACTCCGCGCCAACGCATAGCCGTATATAGAGAAATCGCTCGCTTAAAAAGCAAAATCCGCACCCCAAGCGAACAAAAAGAGCTTAACGAGCTTGAAAAAGGTTTTGAATACCTTGTGGTAAAAACTTGCGCGACTTGTTCTATGTGTGCTACGCTTTGTCCGCTTGAAATAGACACGGCAAAAATCGCTTCAAAAGCCAGTCAAGCTAAGGGTTTTTTAAGCTCAAAAATCGCTTCAAATTTAGCTAAAAATATGGCTTTTACAACCAAACTTGCTGGTTTTGGTGTAAGTGGGGCAAATTTAGCTCAAAATGTGTTTGGTGCTGAGTTTGTGCAAGGTATGAGTGAAAAGCTGAACCGACTTTGTCATACGCCTTTGGTGAGTGCGTTTTTTCCAAGTAAAAATACTTACAAGCTTCATTCTAAGCTTACACAAACAAATGAAAAGCAAGTGGTGTATTTTAGTTCATGCTTAAACAGAATGTTTAGCCCAAGTAAAAAGGCAAGTGATCAAAGAAGTATAGCCCAAGTGTTTGAAAGCTTGTGTAAAAAGGCTGATTTTAGCGTGATATATCCTTCAAATTTAAATAATCTTTGCTGTTCAAAAGCCTTTAAAAATCACGAAAAAGAAGCCAAAGACTTAGCTTTTAAGACTTTTCAAAGTTTATGCGAAGTAAGTTTAAATGCTAAATTACCTATAGTATGCGATCATAGCGCGTGTTCTTTAGAGCTTTTAAGATATGCAAAAGAGTATGAGAATAAAGCAGGACTTACATTAAATATCATTGATATGCCAGCTTTTGTTTTAAAGTATTTAAGCTCAAATTTAAGCTTTTCTAAGCAAAGTCAAGAAAAAATAGCCCTTTATGCACCTTGCTCGACTCGAAATTTGCTTGTTAAAAAACAAAATTTAGCTTGGGAAAATGCTATTTTTGAGCTTGCAAGACTTTGTGGGGCTGAAATTTGTGAGGATAAAAATGTAAAATGTTGTGGTTTTGCTGGTAATAAAGGCTTTTTAACCCCAGAACTTAATCAAAGTGCTTTAAGGAATTTTGGAAAAGATGATGAAGGAAATGACGCTTTTAAGGGTATCATAAAAGGTTTTAGTAGCTCAAGCACCTGTGAGATAGGCTTAAGCACCAAAAGTCATTTTGCGTGGCAGCATATCATTTATCTTGTGGATACTTGCACGGATTAAGAAGAATTTAAGGTTTTATAGGTTCTAAAAAATCCTCTTGTATGAGTATATCCACCACATCTTTAAACATAGGCAATGCACTTTGTGCAGCATAGTAAGAATAAGGCTTTGTAGGTGTTCTTACTAAAACGCCTATGGTGTAAGCGTTTTTTGCGTCATTTGCAAAGCCAAAAAAGCTTGCATTATAGCGAGTGGTGGAGTAGCCGCCTTTTTGAGCTATCCTTGCTGTGCCTGTTTTTCCACCTATGATAATGCCCTCAGTTAAAGCCTTTCGTCCTGTGCCTTTTTCTGTTGTAGCGATGAGGATATTTTGAATTTGTTTTGCGGCTGTGCTTGAGAGTATTTTTTCTTTGCTAAATTCAGCACTTAAATCCACTTTTTTGCCATTTTGATAAAAGGCGTTTGCAAGGCTTGGCGTGATATAAATGCCATCATTATTAAAGACATTGTAGGCTGCTAGAAGTTGCATAAAGGTTGTTTTTAGTCCATATCCATAACTTAAAACGGATTTTTCTATATCTCTTAAGCGACTAGGATTTGGCAGTTCTCCTTTTTGTTCGTAAGGCAGATCAATGCCACTTTTTTCACCAAAACGAAAAATTTTAAGACCTGAGACGATCTCAAAATTGCTAAGTCTTTTAGCGATTTGTATCATGCCTATATTTGAAGAATACACTAAAACTTCTTCAGCACTCATACTTTTTGCCTTGTGATCATCTTGTATAGTGAAGCGTCCAAGCTTGTAATAACCATTATGTGTGTTGATCTGCTCGTTAAGTTGAAGTTTGTTAAGTCTTAAGGCTGTTGTAAATATAAAAGGCTTGATTACAGAGCCTGTTTCATAGGCATATTCTACAGCACTTGCATTAAGCACGCTTAAATCTTTGCCCCGGTTGCTTGGATCATACCTTCTTGAGCTTGCTAGGGCTAGAATTTTACCGGTATTACTTTGCATAACGCCGACGATAATTTCGCTTGCATTAAGATCAGCATTTCTTTGATCGATGGCTTTTTCTATAGTTTTTTGAAGTTTAAGGTGAAGATTAGTATATAAATCACAGCCATTAATTTTGCGTTTTTGCACGGAATTTAAATCTAAGATGATATTTCCACCTATATCTTTAAGTCCTTGCACTTTTTCATTTTGAAAAGGAAGCAAGCATTCATCATAGTATTTTTCAAGCCCTTTTACGCCGATATTTTTAAGCATTTTGCTTTCTTCATCAAAAAAAGCTCTAGTATAGCCAATAACCGGTGTTAAGGTATCTTTTGACATATAATTTCTATCTTCTTTATGCAAACTTATGCTTAAGCCTCTTGTTTCGACTTTATTATTGTTGTTTGCAAAAGCTTTGAAAAAGCCTTGCACATAGAGTTTTTTAGAGAGTTCTTTAAGATAGCTTGCGTGCTTTGAGTCTAAATTTTGAGAAAGTATGAAGTTGTAAGTGTTTTTTTTAAAAGCAAGCTCGAGACGTTTTTTGATATCTTGCATTTGTGCTTTACTTGAGCCACTATAAATTTCAAAAAGTTTTAAAAAAAGCTCCAACTTGCCTTTATCTAAGCTCCTCAAATCAACTTCAGCTCGATAAATTTGCTTTGAAGAAGCGATGATAAAATGATCGCTTGTGATGATATTGCCCCTGAGGGCTGTGTCGTATTGATCTTTTTCAGTGTTTGGGATATTGCGTTTAGAAGTGAGAAAAAAGGTTGAGCTTAAAAATAAAAGCATAAAAAAAGAAGCCATAATAAAGGCAAAAGCAACCTTAGAAACTCTTGTTTTATTTGCTTCTTGCATTAATTAAATTTGAATTCTCGTGATTTCTTTATAGGCATTAATCGCCTTATTTCTTACTTCAAGCATAAATTTCATACTTGTTTCAGCCTTACCAATGGCAATAGCAGCTTGATGCAAGTCTTTAACCTCGCCTGTGGCTATATCAGTCATCGCTGCTTCGCCTTCTTTTTGTGCTGCATCAAGATCGCTGATCGAGCTTTTTAAAAGCTTGGCGAATTCATCGCCTATACCAGCTTCGTTTGCTTTGTTTGAATTTTGGGTATTTGAAATACTATTTAAAGAATTAAGTTTGTTTATCTCGTTCATCTTTTATCCTTTTTTAACCTTTTAATAAATCTATAGCACTTTGAGCGATAGCTTTTGTGCTGTTAAATGCTGCAACATTGGCTTGATAAGCTCTTGTTGCTTCGATTAAATCCGCCATTTCAACCACTGGGTTGATGTTGGGGTAAGCTACATAGCCCTCAGCGTTTGCATCTGGGTGTCCGGGTTCATATTTAAGACGAAATTCTTTATCATCGCGAACGACTTTATCCACAACCACGCTCATTACTGCTGGATGTGCGTCTTTTTGAGAACTTGGATCTTTAAGTGGGTTTTCATACTCTAAAAGATTGTTATCTTCTTTGATTTGTTTGTTTAAAAGTTCGCTAAAATCAGTAGCTTTAAAGATCACTTCTCTTCTTCTATAAGGTCCGCCTTCAGCTGTTCTGGTGGTATTTGCATTAGCTATATTTGAGCTGATAACATTTAAACGAAAACGTTGCGCGCTTAGTCCATAACCGCTTATATCAAAATCACTTAAATATGCCATCTTACCCCTCCTTAACTAAGCTTTGAGCTTGCATCGATGATAGAGCCAAAGATATTGCTTTGTCTCCTTAATACTCCATCAAGCGCAGTGATCATCGCTGTGTTTTTACTCATCTCAGTAGTTTCCACATCAAGATCAACAGTGTTTGCGTCATTTCTTGCTAAATGTCCATCTCTTAGATAAATTGTTGATTTATTTGGATCAGGAAATTTCCAAGGCTCTTGATGTCCGCTACTTGTTTGAGCAAGCTTGAGTTCTTTACTATCGTCTGTTTTAAAAAGTTCTTTAGCTCTATTAACAAGAGCTGTTTCAAATTCTATATCTCTTGACTTGTAAAAAGGTGTATCAACATTGGCTAAATTTGAATTAATCATTTGATTTCTAAGATTTCTACCCGCTAAAGCACTGCTAACAAGTTCTTTTGATTTAAATGGAGTAATCATCTTTTTATCCTCGATTTTTAATTTATGTCCTAAATGAAGCAAAAAGTGTTCCAAGTTTTTGCTTCTAGCTTTTTTAAAAGACTATAAATTTTTATAAAATATATCTTTATATTTTACAGCTAAGAAGTAAATAAAACAAGCACGAATTCGCCTTTTGTGTGTATTATTTTCCTCTTTGATCTGCTACGACTTTATTATGATCGCTCGCATTAGTGGTAAATATATGCTTTCCAGTACTTTTATCTCGCATAAAATATAAATACTCGCTTTTTGCTGGAAAAATCGCTGCTCTAATGGCTTGCAACGATACATTACACACCGCATCTTCTGGCAAGCCTTCAAATTTATAGGTGTTGTAAGAGCTTTGATCGCTTCTGATACGCTCAGGTGTAATTTTAACATGCGAATATGCTCCATAATTTAGCGTGCCGTCCATTTGAAGCTTCATACCGATTTTAAGGCGGTTGTAAATGACTGAGGCGACGATAGGCATTTCTTCATTTGAAGCAGCTTCTTTTTGTATAACTGAAGCGATGATGACATAATTATGCCATTTTTTTTCATTATAATCACCAAAAATTTTCATCGAAGCTTGTTTAAAAGCATTTTGCGAATGTTTTAAAAGCAAATCGATAAGCAAATCCTCGCTAATGCCTTTTGGAATTTTATAAGTTTCTGGATAAAACAAACCTTCTTTATATGCTGCCTTTGTTGCATAGCTTGCAAAAAGTTTTTCTTGATCAAGATTAAGCTGTTTGGCAAGCTGAGTTAAAAAGATATAAGTTGTTTCACCTGGTATTAAAGTAATGCTTTCAAGTGCAGCTTTGGCTACGGTGAGCTTGTATAAAAACTCAGCTCTATTTAGGGGCTTGGTGCCGATATTAATCCAGCCTGCTTGAGGGTGTCCTAAAAATCGTAAAATAAAATTATCAATCCTACTCATTTTATAATTATTTTTATTTAAATCAGCTATAATTTTACTCACAGAACCTTGAGGGATATAAACTACAGATTCACTTTTAAAAGGTAGAATCATATAATAAAACAAGGCGATAAGCAAAATGAGAAAGAGTTGAATGAAGATAAAAAAAATTTGGTGGTATTTAGCAGTAGTTTTAATCATTTTTGCAATCCTTTTTGTTATCCTTAAGATAGGTTTTAGCATATCTACACTCCAAACACATGTTTTTAGTGCAAACGAATTATATATAAAATTAGATAAAAAACTCATCATAAAAGCAAAAAATTTAAGCATTTTTGATTTAGAGGATTCAAATTCAAGCCTAGCTGTTTCAACGCAAATTGTTGATGCGGTGCAAAAAATTGAATATCTTTATATATTTTTTCAAGAACTTGATATACAAAATTTAAGTTTTGGCGGGCAAAATGCTCGTTTTTTATTTAAAGGCGATGAGTTTTTTTTAAACAATGATGAATTTTCTTTAAATTTGGCATTAAATAGGACAGGAAAAGAGATTAAGGCTGATATTAAAGAGCTGCTTTTTAAGGATTATAATGCCAGTGCGGACGGACAGATTTTAATCAACGCAGCTCAAGATAGTTATGATTTTATAGGCATTTTAAGATCGCAAAATTTAAATTTTGATTTTAATGTTACTTATGCTAAAGATAAATTAAATCTTGATCTTAAGGATATCAACGCAAGCAATATGGCTTTTTTGTTTCGCACAGCAGGCAAGCATTTAAGCTTAAATAAAGAACTAAATGAGTGGTTTTCTCAAAAACTCATCGCTGATTTATATTCTATTAGCTATCTTAAAGCTTCGATGGATTTGGGTAAAAAATTTAGCATTAAAGAGCTTGAGGGTGCGGGTGAGGTAAAAAATTTAAAAGTCAAGCTTGGCAAAAATGTTGAAAGCATACTGATACCAAAACTGAAGTTAAATTTAAATAAAAAAAGACTTGATTTAAACTTCGATCAAGCAAGCTTTGCAAAGCAGGATTTAAGTCAAAGCAAAATTTATGTATATGAGCCTGCAAGTGCCACAAAATCAGGTATTTATATACAAATCAAGTCAAATGAACTTATGCTTGATCAAAAGCTTTTAAACATACTCAATCTTTATAGTATCAAACTCCCACTCAAACAGCTTTCAGGCAAGCTTAATACAGACTTTATTATCAATATCCCCTTCGCAAAGAGTGAAAAAATCAGCTTCAAAGCGAATTTTGATCTTGAAAACACTCAGCTTGATATGGCAAATTTTTTGGTGCAAAAAGGCAATATCAGCCTTGAAAATACTATCTTAAAATTAAATGAATTTGTGGTGAAAAATGACTTTTTGCAAGCTGATGTGAATGCAAGTTTTGATTTAGATGCAAAAAAAGCTCACTTTAACACTGAAATTTCAAGGCTTTATTTTAAAGACTTGCTTGATATTAAAAACGCACAAGAAAATCTTGAGCTTGATTATTCACAAGATATCCTTTTAAAAGCTCAAAATTTTAATGTTGATATGAATCTCACTCAAGGTTTAGAACTGAGTGCTTCAACCTTAAGTCGCTTTAAAGAAAATTCAGCGCTAATGCAAAAACTTGGCATAGAAAATGTAAAGAATTTTGATTTAAAAACTGCGGATTTTGTTAATTTCCAAATCAAACTCAAAGGTACAAATTTTAAAAATGATTTACAAAAAAGCGATGGTTTAAGTTATGAAAACGATGATTTTTTTATCAGCAAGGATGCTAAAACCACACATATTAAAAGTGCGAGTGAGAACTTGGATATTAGTTTGAACGAAGATGTGATAAAGGCGAAGATAAAAAATTTACACTATATTCTTAAAGATACTCAAAAAATAAACGATGTTAATTTTAGCTCTAAACTTGAGCTTGAGGCTTTAAATTCTGGCATTATTTTGCAAAGTGCAAATAATTCTGGTAAAAAACTAAGCTTTGATGAGCTTCATTTTGATATGGATAAGCAAAAAATGAGCTTAAAAGCCAAAAGAAATGAAGCTATATATGAGCTTAATAAAGATGAAAAACAGCTTGTTGGCAAGATCAATAAGGTAAATGACAAAACGCTTAATGAATTTTTTGGCTCAAACATAGTTGAAAAAGGAAATTTTGAACTTCATATCAAAGGAAGTGGTTTTGAGCGTTTTAATGGTGAGATTATCATGAATGATACTTATTTCAAAGAGCTTAAATTTCATAATCAGCTCATTAGTTTTATCGATACTATACCGAGTTTATTGCTTTTTAAAAGTCCAACCTTTAACGAAAAAGGCTTAAGCATACAAAAAGGTGCTGTGCTTTTTGAAAAACAAAAAAATAAAATCACCATACAAGCTCTTACGCTTGATGGAGATAGTGTCGATATTTTAGGTGTTGGGGATATAAACCTTGATGATAAAAAACTTGATCTTGAACTTGAGCTTCAAACACTAAAATCCGCCACAGATATCATCTCAAAAGTGCCTATCATCAATCAAATCATACTTGGCAAAGATCGTGTCATTTCTACACAAATTTTAGTTGAAGGCGATCTTGATAATCCAAAGTTTAAAACTCAAATCATCAAAGAGACTTTAAAACTTCCTTTTAACTTACTTAAAAACATCATTGATATACCATCAACTTGGTTTGAGTAAGCTTATAAAATGCTTAAAATACACTTTTTAAAAAGCTTATTATGAAAAAGAACTCAAAAATTTTGCTTTTTGTGTATAATTAAGCTTGAATAATGAAAAAACAAAGGAATACTGATGACTTACACACTCACAGATGAATCCCCAGCCCTTGCGACTTACTCTTTTTTACCGATTATCAAAGCCTTTTTAGCTTCGGCAAATATCACTATAAAAACAGCTGATATTTCTTTGGCTGCCCGCATACTTGCAAGTTTTCCTGAGTATTTAAAAGAAGAACAACGCTGTGAGGACGCGCTTGACAAGCTTTCTGAACTTGTAAAAAGCCCACAAGCTATTATCATTAAAACACCAAATATCTCAGCTTCTATCCCCCAGCTTAAAGCTGCCATTAAAGAGCTTCAAGAAAAAGGCTTTGCTTTGCCAGAGTTTCCTGATGAACCAAAAGATGAAAAGGAAAAAGAGATTAAAGCAAGATATGCTAAAGTTTTAGGTTCAGCTGTAAATCCTGTGCTAAGACAAGGCAATTCAGATCGCCGCTCAACAAAGGCTGTAAAAGAATACGCCAAATGCAATCCCTATAAAGTCGTACCTTTTGAAAAAAGCTCAAAAACAAGAGTGGCTTATATGAAAGAGGGCGATTTTTTCTCTAATGAAAAAGCAGTTTTAATCACAAAGCCAAGTATAGCTCGTATAGAATTTACAAACAACAAAGGCGAAAAAATCATTTTAAAAGATGAGATAAAGCTTGAAGAAAATGAAATTTTAGACGCTTCTTTTATGAGTGCAAAAGCACTTGATAGCTTTTATGAAGAGCAAATCAAGCTCAGCAAAGATGAAGATTTGTTACTTTCTTTACACCTTAAAGCAACGATGATGAAAGTAAGCGATCCGGTGATTTTTGGACATTGTGTGAGAGTGTATTTTAAGGAGCTCTTTGCTCGCTTTGAAGATGAATTTAAGACTTTAAGTATCAATGAAAACAATGGTATAAGCGAGCTTTTAAGCAAGATTGAAAACTCAAGTAAAAAGGCTGAAATTTTACAAGCTTATGAAGAAATTTTAAGCAAAAGTGCGGCTTTGTCTATGGTAAATTCAGATAAAGGTGTTACGAATTTACATGTTCCAAGTGATGTGATTGTTGATGCTTCTATGCCAGCGATGATTAAAAATGGCGCAAAGCTTTATAATGCCAAAGGGCAGGTGCAAGATACAAATGCTTTGATCCCTGATAAAACTTATGCTGTAGTGTATGAAGCTGTGCTTGAGGACTTACATAAAAATGGCACGCTTGATCCAAGCAAATTAGGCAGTGTGTCAAATGTGGGCTTAATGGCAAAAAAAGCTCAAGAATACGGCTCACACGATAAAACTTTCATCGCTAAAGAAGATGGAGTTTTTCGCATACTTACTGGGGATAATGAGCTTTTAATCGAGCAAAAAGTGCAAAAAGGTGACATATTTAGAGCTTGCGAGGCTAAATACGATGCTATTGTGAATTGGATTGATTTAGGCATTGAAAGGGCAAAATTAAGTGGCGAGGAAGCTATTTTTTGGCTTGATGAAAACAGAGCAAGCGATAAGATCATGATAGAGCTTGTTAAAGCTAGACTTAAAGAACAAAACGCAAATTTAAAAATTCTAAGCCCAAAACAAGCGTGTTTAAGAAGCTTAGAGCTTATCCGTGAGGGTAAAAATGTCATCAGTGTTACGGGCAATGTTTTAAGGGATTATCTAACCGATCTTTTTCCTATACTTGAGCTTGGCACGAGTGCAAAAATGCTTTCAGTTGTGCCTATGCTTGCTGGTGGAGCGATGTTTGAAACAGGAGCAGGTGGCTCAGCACCAAAACAAGTTGAACAGCTTATAGAAGAAAATCACTTGCGTTGGGATAGTTTGGGCGAGTTTTTAGCCTTGCAAGCTGCGCTTGAGTTTTTTGCTCAAAAAAGACAAAATTATCAAGCTCAAGTTTTTGCACAATGTCTTGATGAAGCTATAGGTTTGTGGCTTGAGAGCAACAAAGCACCTTCAAGAAAGGTAAAAGAAGATGACAATAGAACGAGCCATTTTTATTTAGCTTTGTATTGGGCAAACGAGCTAGCAAGACAGGGCAATGAAAAAAGCATACAAAATACTTTCAAAGAAGTGGCTTTAGCGCTAAGTTCAAACGAAGAGCAAATTAGAGCTGAATTTATCGACGCTCAAGGACATAAAGTTGATCTTGGGGGCTATTATAAATTTGATGACACAAAAGCAAATGCTGTGATGAGAGCAAGCAAAACTTTTAATGAAATTTTAGAAAATATAGGCACAAGATGAAAGTAACGATTATTGGAGCTGGCAATGTTGGATCAAGCGTTGCCTATGCGATGATATTAAGAAATGTGGCAAGCGAGCTTATTTTGATTGATAGAGATGAAACCTTGTTACTTGCTAGGGATTTAGAACTTGGACAAAGTATAGCAGCTTTAAATTTAAATATCAAGCTTACTTGCACAAGCGAATATGATGAATGCGTGGGAAGTGATATAGTTATTTTTTGTGCTGGACTTGCACGAAAAGACGGGCAAAGCAGAGATGAGCTTTTGCAAATCAATGCTGATATTATGCTTGATTGTGCAAAAAAGGTAAAAGTCTTTGTAAATGATCCACTTTTTATTATCTTAACTAATCCGGTGGATTTTTTGCTTAATACCCTTTTTGAGCATAATATTTTTGATTCTAAAAAGATCATTGCTATGGCAGGCACACTTGATAATGCGCGCTTTAAATACGAGCTAGCTAAGAAATTTCAGTGCAACACTAAAGACATAGATACAAAGCTTTTGGGTTTTCATAATGATGATATGGTGCTTTTAAAATCCTACTCACTATATAAAGGACAAAAGATCAGCGAGCTTTTAGATGAGGAAGAATTTGATGATATAGAAAATGAAGTAAAAACAGGTGGTGCAAAGGTTATAAAACATCTTAAAACTTCAGCTTATCTTGCCCCAGCAGCAGCTTGCATAAGGATGGTAGAAGCTATTCGAACAGGCGAGTTTTTGCCTATGAGTGTGATTTTGCACGGCGAATTTGGTATAGAAAATAAAGCCTTTGGGGTTTTAGCAAGGATAAATTTAAATGGAGTGATCGAGCTTTTAAGTCTTGAGCTTGATGAAGAAGAAAGAAACAAGCTTAAAAAATCACTTCAAAAGTATAATTATATAAAAGATTAATTTTTAGTTGTGTTTTAAAAAAATGATAAGGAAAAAAAATGAGTGTTATTGCTCCTAAAGATACGCCCGTTTGGGTGAATGAACAAAGGTGCAAAGCATGTAATATCTGCGTAAGCTACTGCCCTGCTGGTGTTTTGGCTATGCGTGATGATATTAATGCTGTGCTAGGACAGATGATCGAGGTTGTGTATCCTCAAGCCTGTATAGGTTGTATGGAATGCGAGGTGCATTGTCCGGATTTTGCTATTATGGTGGCGAAAAGAGATGAGTTTAAATTCGCAAAACTTACCCCAGAAGCCAAAGAAAGAGCTGAAGCTGTAAAGCAAAATAAATATAAAAAATTACAAGGCTGATTACAATGAGAGAATTAATATCAACGGGCAATGTCCTAGTGGCAAAAGCAGCCATAGAATGCGGCTGTAGGTTTTTTGGAGGCTATCCCATCACTCCAAGTTCAGAAATCGCACACGAGCTTTCAAAGCTTTTACCTTTAAATGATGGCACTTTCATTCAAATGGAAGATGAAATTTCAGGCATTAGCGTAAGTATAGGTGCTTCAATGAGTGGAACTAAGGCTATGACAGCAAGTAGCGGTCCGGGGATTTCACTTAAAAGCGAGCAAATCGGTTATGCTTTTATCGCTGAAATTCCTTTGGTTATCGCAAATGTTATGCGAGGTGGCCCTTCAACTGGACTTCCTACGCGCGTAGCACAAGGCGATCTTTGGCAGGCAAAAGCTCCTACGCATGGGGATTTTGCAAGCATTGCTTTAGCTCCAGCAAGCTTAGAAGAATCCTACACTGAAACTATTCGTGCTTTTAATTTAGCTGAAAAGCTTATGACTCCGGTATTTTTACTTCTTGATGAAACCGTAGGACATATGAATGGCAAGGCAAAATTACCAGAGCTAAACGAACTTGAGATCATTGATAGAGCTAAATTTAGCGGAGATAAAAAAGAATATAAGCCTTATGCTGCACCTATGAATGAGCCAGCTACGCTCAATCCTTTCTTTGAGGGCTACCGCTATCACATTACTGGGCTTCATCACGGAGATATAGGCTTTCCAACAGAAGATGGCGATATAGTCAAATACAATATCGAGCGTTTATTTGGCAAAATTCACAGCCGCAAAGATGAAATTTGCAAATTTGAAGAATACAACCTAGAAAAAGCCGAGCTTTTAATCATCGCTTATGGAAGCACAAGCAGATCGGTCAAAGAAGCTATCGCAAGGCTTAAAGATCAAGGTATAGAAGTAGGGCTTTTCCGTCCTATCACACTCTATCCAGTGCATGAAAAAAAGATCGCTGAGGTGGTAAATAAATTCAAAAAGGTAATGGTATGCGAGCTCAATATGGGGCAGTATCTTGAGGAAGTGCAAAGAGCGAGCAAAAGAGATGATCTTATCCCTTGTTTAAGAGCAAATGGGCGCCCTTTAACACCAAGTGAGATTATGGTAAAGATTAAGGAGAATTTATAAAATGGCTTTTGATTATGATGAATATTTACGCGTAGATAAAATGCCTACGCAGTGGTGCTGGGGCTGTGGAGATGGAGTAGTTTTAAAATGTATCATTAGAGCAGTGCAAAAGATAGGCTGGAAGATGGATGATGTGTGCCTTGTTTCAGGCATTGGCTGTTCTGGGCGTATGAGTTCTTATGTGAATTGCAATACCGTTCATACAACGCATGGCAGGGCTATTGCTTATGCTACAGGTATAAAGCTAGCAAATCCAAACAAAAAAGTCATAGTCGTAAGCGGAGACGGCGATACCTTGGCAATTGGCGGCAATCATACCATACATGGTTGCAGACGTAATATAGACTTAACGCATATTTTGATTAATAACTTCATTTATGGGCTTACAAATTCGCAAACCTCGCCTACAACTCCACTTGGCTTTTACACCGTTACAGCTCAAAAGGGCAATATCGATCCAAATTTTGATGCATGTAAGCTGACTATCGCAGCTGGTGCAAGCTTTGTTGCAAGGGGCAATGTTATCGAAGCAGCTAAACTTGAAAATCTTATCTATAAAGCCTTAGCTCATAATGGCTATAGCTTTGTTGATGTTTTTTCAAACTGCCATATTAACTTAGGGCGCAAAAACAAGATGGGTGAGGCTGTGCAAATGCTTGATTGGATCAAGGGCAGGGTTGTGGATAAGGATAAATTTGAAAAGATGGATTATGAACAAAGGGTGGATAAATTCCCTACAGGCATACTTCATCAAGATGAAAGTAAGGCAGAGTATTGTCATGCGTATGAAGAAGTGCGTAGGGCGATGAAAGAAAAAAGAATGGTTGATTTAGGAGCGTTAAAATGAGACATCAGCTTAGATTTGGAGGCGAAGGCGGACAAGGGGTGATTACAGCTGGTGAAATTTTAGCTGATGCGGCGATTAAAAGCGGACGTTTTGCTTTTAAAATTTCAACCTACACCTCTCAAGTAAGAGGCGGTCCTACAAAGGTTGATATAGTTATTGATGATAAGGACATACTTTTTCCTTATGCAACAGAAGGCGAGATCGAGTTTATGCTCGCAACTGCTGATAAGGGCTATCATGGCTTTAAAGATGGAGTAAAACCCGGAGGTATCATCGTTATCGAGCCAAATTTGGTGCATGCAAAGGACGAGGACTATAAAAAATGGCAGGTGTTTGAAATTCCTATCATCACTATAGCTAAAGACGAAGCTGGCAATGTAGCTACCCAATCAGTTGTCGCTCTAGCAATAGCAGCTTTTATGAGTAAGTGTATAGACTTAGAACTTTTAAAAGAAATCATGCTTGAAAGCGTGCCACCAAAAACAAGAGAAGCAAACGCAAAAGCTTATGATTTAGGACTTAAATACGCTAAAGAAGCAAAGCCTAAAAAAATTGATTGATCATTTTAAAAGCTTTGTTCTTGATTTTTTCTTGAGCCTTATTTTTAAGGTTCAAGCTTAGATATACATGCATTACTTGCAAAGTGAGAGCTTTCATAACTTTTTAATTTTAGCCATAAAAAAACCATCATTAAAATCATCAGCGATGATTCTTCTTGCGTTATTTGCAAGCTTTTTATGTGTTGAAAAAGCCTCAATGCTTGTGATATTGTCAAGCTTTAAAGGCAAAAACTCAAATTCAAACTCACTATTTAAAGCATTTTCAAGCACTTCTTCATTTTCTTCTTTTAAGAAAGTGCAGGTGCTATATACTAATTCTCCACCTCTTTTTAGAGCTTTTAAAGCAGAGTGCAAGAGCTTTTTTTGAAGCAAGGCTATGTTTTTAAGTTCTTTTGGGCTTTTTTCTAAGTTGGGACCAAATTTTGCAAAACTTGAGCATGGAGCATCAAGTAAGATTTTATCAAACTTCAAAGGACAAAGTCGCCCTATGATTTTACCATCTTTATGAAAGGCTTTTGCCTTTACCCCATAACGCACAAGGTTGTTTTTAAGTGTAAAAAAACGTTCTTTGCTTGCCTCAACACAGGCTAATTCGCCTTTATTTTGCATAAAATTAGCTAAATTTATACTCTTTCCACCCGGCGCTGCACATAGATCAAGCACGCTTTGATCGCTTTTTGGATCAAGGTTTTTCGCACACAAATATGAGCTGTAATTTTGCACATAAAAAAAGCCTTGTGAGAAAATTTGAAGATGAGTGAGCGTGCTTTTATCTAAAAAGGCGATTTTATAAAAATTTTCATCGATTTGTTTAAAAGCAATATTTGCTTTTGTAAGCTCTTTTTCAAAATTTAAAGCACTGCATTTTAAACTATTGACAAACATGCCTATGTCTTTATTTTGTGTAAAAGAGTGCAAAATCTTTTGGCTTAAGTCTTGTCCGTAAAGTCCTATGAGATAGGCTTTTAAGTCAAAGTAAGCCAAAATAATCCTTTGCCATCAGCAAAGCCGCTAAAGAATCACTCTTGCCATCTTTTTGTGTGCTTAAGGAGCTAAGCTTTGCAGCGTCTTTGCTCGTAAAACTTTCATCTATAAAGCAAACTTCGCCCTTAAAATCAAGTAAAGAGATAAAATGTCTTATCCTTTTTTGCATACTTTCATCAGAATTTGAGCCTTTGCCAACAAGTAAAAGTGAAATTTGATACTCTTTTAAAAGTTCTTTAAGTTCATTTGCGGCTTGATTGCGATTTTTTCTTAATATAGCTTGAAGAGGGATAGCAACTTGAGAATTTATACAAAGTGCGACACCCATGCGTTTTAAACCCCAATCAAGCACTAAAGCATTCATTCAAGCACCTTTATAAATACACCTTGTATATCTATCTTGCCTTCAAGCTCGTATTCATAGACTTTTGATCCAAACCGAGCTAAAGCTTCTTCCAAGCTTACACCTTGCTTGCAAAAGCTTAAAAATGCGTCATCTTGTTCTTTTTGTATGAGTGTGCCAAAGTGCGAGGCGTAGTCATTAAAATCATAAATAAGACGAGCTTTGTTTTGGGAAAGTAAAAAATTTGTGCCCTTGCTTTCATCTTTTCTTTGAGGCAGCACAAAAAGCTTTTTACCTAAATCCAAAGCTAAATTTGCACTCGCAAAAGAGCCACTTTTCAAATCCGCTTCAGCGATGATAATATGCTCGCAAAGTGCTATGATAAGGCGATTTCTTAGTAAAAAGTCGTAACGTTTTGGGCTATAGTTTTTTTCTTTTTCACTTAGAGCTAAGCCTTTTTCATAAATTTGTTTGATGATAGGAGCATTGCTTTGAGGATAAATCAGATCAAGTGAATTAGCAAAAACGCCTATAGTGCAAGGCATAGCTCCCAAATGAGCATTAATATCAACACCAATTGCCCCACCACTTACCACGCAAACACCAAGTTTTGAAAGCAAAGAAGCTAGCTCTAAAACGCATTCTTTGGTATAAACACTCATCTTTCTTGAGCCAATAATCGCAACTTTTGGCTTTTTAAGTAAGGCTAAATTTCCTCTATAATACAGCTTTGAAGGTGGATTTTTAAGGCTTAAAAGTTCATTTGGCAGTTCATCAAGCGCTTTAATCATACTCATACACTTCATTCAAATACACAAGTTCAACGCTTTGAAGCAAATCTTTGCTTTGTTCTAAAGCCTTAAAGGTATTTTTGCGCGGGTGGGCTATAGCTATAGCAAAACCCTTTTTGTGAGCTAAAGCAACAGCCTTTGCAAGCTCTTTTTTGATCTTTTTCACATCATCTTCATTGTCAAGAAAAATATCTCTTTTGATATACAATCTTTGAAATTGAGGAGCAAGCTTCACAGCCTTGCTCGAGCCTATAGTTACAGAATCCACAAAGATAAAATTATATTTTTTAAAAGCTTTAAAGAGCTTTTCCATAGCTTTTTCATCGCTGGTAAATAAACTTCCTGTATGATTGTTAATGAATTTTAAGCCAACAAAATCTTTATCAATTTCAGCTATCCTTGCATCAATGTGTTCTTGAGTATCATTTGGCTGCAAAGTTCTTCTTTCTTCTCCTTTAAAATGAAGAGCAGCTAAGGGCAAATGCACCATAAAAAAGTCAAATTCTCTTGCAAATTCCTTTGTACGAGGGTGGTTTTTATCGCTTGGAAAAAAAGAAGGTATGAGTTTAAGCCCTGTTTTTTTAAGCGCTTTTACTTGATCTTTACTTGCTATATCATCGATAATGATGGCGAGTTTGGCTTTTTTTGTATTATTTTTGAAATTTATGTTTTGTGGTTTTTGAGGCAGTTGTGATGTGTCGTTTTGGCTTAAACTTGTATTGAGTTCAAGTGTGATATTTGCTTCATTTTTGTTTGACAAGGTGCTTAAATTTTCTTCTTTTAAGGGTTTTAAAGGAAGTGCAAAAAAGTCAAAATATGCTTTTTGATTATGCAAAATTTGATTTTGGCTGAGTTTGAAATTTGCAAAAAATTCATTTGTAGCATTTGTTTCTGTGGTGTTTTTTTCTTGACTTTGCCAAAGAGTGAGGGTGTCCTTGCTTGTGTTATTTTCATCATCAGCTATATAATCAGCAAATAAGCCTTTTATAAGCTTTTTGCTTTCATTTTCTTCTTGTGTTTGAATTTGATGAAGCGTATTTTCTTGTGCGAGTTTAAGCTCTTCTTTAGGATCAAAATCCATAAAAACAAAAAATAGCCCGCAAAGCAGGATAATGCCAATAAATACAAAAAGAATAAGGGTTTTATTTTTAAACATAATGAATTATTTTCAGCCTTTTATTTTTAAAAAATTAGGAAATTATAACAAAATAACATTCTTTTTAAATATTTTTTGTGTAAAATTGTGTTTAAAACTTAAAAATATATATTTACAAAGATAGAAAAGTGAAAGAATTTTTAAAAGCACTCAGCTTTGGACTTGAAGAAAAACAGCTTCTCAATGAATTTAAGCAAATTTTAAGAGAGCTTGTCTTAAAAGACATAGTCAAAGAATACAAGCATAAATTTTACCTTAACAACGGCTTTGTTTTTGGAAAAATAGACATCTCAAGTAAACAAACAGGCTTTTTAGAAGTCTTTAACGAAGGCTTTGAAAGGGATTTGCTTATAGAGCATAAAGACTTAAACACAGCAAATTATCAAGATATAGTTGTTTGCAAGCTTTTGCCCTTGCGTAAAAAACGTCCAAAAGCTAAAGTTGTAATGGTGCTTAAAAGGGCAAATAAAAGCTCCTTGCTTGTGAGTAAAAAACAAGGCAATCTTATACTTGGTATGAATATCAAAACAGGCTTAATGCAAAGCTTAAATGCAAGTCAAAAAAGCCTTAAAGCCCTGCCACTTGGCACTATATTTAAGGTAGAAAATGAAAACAACACTATAGTTGAGGTTCTAGGGCATATTGATGATGAGTGTGTTGATGAGAAAATTTCACTTGCTTTATACAATAAAAACGAGGCTTTTACGCAAGCTTGTCTTGAGGAAGCTGAGGCGTATGGGGATTTTGTTGAAGCAAGTATGTATGAAAACAGGCTTGATTTGAGGCATTTAAACTTTTGCACCATCGATCCAATCGACGCAAAAGACTTTGATGATGCGATCTTTTATGATGAAAAAGCAAGAGAACTTTTTGTAGCGATTGCTGATGTGAGCGAGTATGTGGCTGCTTATAGTGCCTTAGATAAAGAAGCAAGGGCAAGGGGTTTTTCGATCTATTTTCCACACAAAGCCATTCCTATGCTGCCTCGAAAATTAAGTGAAAATATCTGTTCTTTAAAGCCAAATGAAGATCGTCTTGTTTTTGGTTTTAAATTTAGCTTTGATGAAACTGGCGAAGTGCTTAAAGAAGAGCTTTTTGAGGGGATTATTAATTCAAAGGCAAGATTTCATTATGATGAGGTTGATGAATTTTTAGAAAAAAAGCCAAATTTAGGTGCATTTAACTGGCTTTATGCACTTTTTAAGCTAACGCAAATACTTAGAAAAAGACGTCTTAAAAATGCCTTTGAGTTTCATACTTTAGAGCTTAAAATGATCTTAAATCAAAAACAAGAGCTTACAGCCACGCGTTATGAGAGCGATACGCCTTCACATGCTTTGATCGAAGATTGTATGCTTTTAGCAAACAAAGCAGCTGCAAAGCTCATAGAAACGGGCGTTTTTAGAAATCATCTTCCAGCTGATCGCAAAAAAATCACTAAGCTTATCACAGAGCTAGCCAGCCTTGGCATTGACGCAAAATTAAAAGCAAATTTGTTTGAATTTATCAAAGATGTGCAAACTTTAGCCCAGGATTTAGGCATTAGAGAAGAAGTTGATAAGCTTATCATCAAAGCACAAAAAAGAGCTGAATACGCGAGTGAAAATTTAGGACATTTTGGCTTGGGTTTTGAGCGCTATACTCATTTTACAAGTCCTATTAGAAGGTATTCTGATCTTATTTTGCATAGGCTTTTAAAAGCAAAATTAAGAAAAGATGAAAAAACCTTTAAATATTTGCTTTTAAACATAAATAGCACTTGTGAAAGTTTAAGCGTGCTTGAACGAGAAGCTGATAAGGTGGCGTTTGACTTTATGGATAGGAAATTTGCTCGCTGGGCAAAGAAGCATTTGCATGAGCGTTTTAGGGCTTTTGTAAGTGAAAATATCAATATTAATATAGCCAAACTTGATGATGAGCTTAAAGGCGCAGAGCTGATTTTGCTTGATGAAAGTGCAAATTTACTTCAAAAAGTTGAGCTTGAAATTTGTGATGTTGATATTATAATGGCGAAAATTTTTGCTAAAATTACACAAAATTTAGAGAGCTTGGAGCGAAAAAATGTATAGAAAGGATTTGCAGAATTTATTAAAAGGCAATTATTTTCCGCATTTTTTTGCTTTATATGGGGCAGATGATTTTCAAACCGAGCTTTTTGCAAGCTTTATTAAAGAAAAATTTGGTGTTGATGAATGCTTAAAGCTTTATTTTGAGGAGTATGATTTTGCAAGGGCGAGTGATTATTTGGCGAGTGCTTCTTTATTTAGCGAAAAAAAACTACTTGAATTAAAAAGCTTTAAAAAGCCCAGCAAAAAAGAGCTTGAGGCTTTAATTAGTCTTTGCAAACAAAGCGAGGATAACTTCTTTTTGCTTGAACTCTATGATGAGTCAAGCAAGCAAAACGAGCTTGAAAAAAGCTTTGAGAATAATTTTGCACGATTTTTTAAACCAAGCTCAGCCAAAGAAGGTATAGAGCTTTTAAGTTTAAAAGCAAAAGAACTTGGCATTAACGCAACGCATAATGCCTTGCTTTTTTTATATCAAAATTTTGATGAAAACTTATATCTTGCTTCAAGCGAGCTTAATAAATTCGCTGGCTTAAGCATAGATGAAAATGTGGTTGAAAAGTATTGTTTTAGTCTTAGTGTGCTTGGTTTTGAAAGTTTTTTTGAACAGCTTTTGCAAGGTAAAGATTTAAGAGTTGAGCTTGAAAAATTCTTAGAAAATTTTAATGAAATTGCCTTGCTTAACTCTTTGTCAAGCAATTTTTACCGCCTTTTTAAGATTAACTTGTATGCTAAAATTTATGGCAAGGTTGATTTAAAAGAGCTTTTAGGCTATGCCCCACCACCAAATGTAGCGAGCAAGCTTCAAATGCAAGCCTTTGCATTAAGTCTGACTCAGTATCAAAAAATCTTTTTTTTATGTTTGCAAAGTGAATATGAGCTTAAAACAAATTCAAAACTCATCAAAAAAGAATTTCTTATCGCCACTTTGCTCGAGCTTAGCCAAATCCTTAAAAATAAAAAAGAGCTTAAATAAGGCTTTATTTATCATTTATTTAAGTTTGGCTGTTACAATTTTTTCATATTTAAAATAAAAGGAGAAAAGATGAAAAAATCAGTAGCCATAGTTGGTGGAAGTATAGCAGGATTGAGCGCGGCTTTAGTTTTAGCTTCAGCAAAAAATGCTGAACTTGATTTTGATATCACTATCATCGATGATGACAAGGCGGATTTGAAGGCTGTTGCGATTTATAATGTGCCTTTGTTTCCAAAAGGGATTCAAGGTAAAGAGATTATCGAGCACACAAAAAAACAAATTGATGACTTGCTAAAAGTGAAGTATGTAAGTGGCACGATTAGCGAAATTAGTGGCTCTAAGGGGGATTTTAGTCTTAAGGGGGCTGCCGAGGAGATAAAAGCTGAGTATATTATCCTTGCTACAGGTGCTTCAAAATTTGAAATTTCTGGCTTAGGCGATATAGTTAAGCCTCATGAGTTGATGAATAAACCGGGCAAAATTCGCCTTGCTTACAGCGGACGCCAAGAAGTAAAACCGGGTATTTATGTAGGTGGCTTGGCTTCTGGAGTTACAACAATGGTAACTTGCGCGATGGGAAGCGGTGCAGAAGCAGCTTGTGCTGTGCTTAGTGATATAAAGGGTGCGGTAAGCATAGTGCATGACACACCAACAAGTCGTGCATAAACCTATCTCAAGCCTTTTGGCTTGAGCTTATCTAATCTTGACAATCTTTATTTGTTTTTAAATTTATTTTTTAAAAAAAATAACATAAATCAAAAACACAAACACAATTTTTATGTAGAATAAATCAAAATTATTTTAAGAGGTTATGTTCTATGCAAATTTTATATCCGTATTTTTTAACCCTTCATTTGCTTTGTGTGATTATTTTCTTGGGTTTTATTTTTACTGATGTGGTGCTTTTGAGTCGCTTGAAAAAAGCTTTTGGCGAGCAAAAAACAAGTGAGATTTTAACTCCTGTTATGAAAGTAGGCGTGAAGATAATGCCTGTTTGTGTGCTTTTGCTTGTCTTAAGTGGTGGGGCAATGATGAGTTCATATATAGGTTTTTCAAAAGGTTTTTTTGATACGCCTTTGCAAACTCTTTTGAGTATAAAAATCATTCTAGCCCTTGTCATAGTGTGTTTTGTGCTTAATGCCTTGTGTTTTAAACTTGTGCTTAAAAGAGCAAATCCACTCGCAGCTTATACGCATAAGATAGTCTTTTGTTTGGGTTTTGTTATCGTGATTTTAGCAAAGTTTGCCTTTTTTGTATAAAAAGCCAAGCTTTGTAGCTTTTTATTTTAAACCTGCAATTTATCTTAAAAATTAAAGCTTTTTGCTTTCATTAAAACTTAAGTAAAATTTTAATATAATAAAGCCTTGCTCTAAAAAGCAAAATCCTTGCCTATGAAAATAGGCTATATTATCCATAAGGAGAAAAAATGAGACATTATGAGGTTTTATTTATCTTAAAACCTACGCTCACCGAAGAAGAGGTGAATGCAAAGTTGGAATTCGTTAAAGAACTCCTCACTAGAAATAACGCACAAATTGAGTCTGTTATCCCAATGGGAACACGAAAGCTTGCGTATGTGATTAAAAAATACGAAAGAGGGACTTATTTTGTGATTTATTTTAAAGCCGAGCCAAGCTTTATTGCTGAGCTTGAAAGGGTGCTTAAAATCACTGAAGAAGTGATACGATTCTTAATCGTTAAGTATGAAAATAAGCAAGAAATCGCTGCTTGGGAAAAGCTTAGTCATGGTGTCAAGCAAGCTAAAAAGGAAATCAAACCTTTAGACGCTCCAGAAGTTTAAGGAAATTCAATGTTTAATAAAGTTGTTTTGGTAGGCAATTTAACCAGAGATATAGAAATGCGTTATATGCCCTCAGGCAGTGCTATAGGCTCTTCAGCAATCGCTGTAACAAGAAGATATAATGGAGCAAATGGCGAAAAAAAAGAAGAAACTTGTTTCATCGATATAAGTTTTTTTGGACGCACGGCAGAAGTAGCCAATCAATATCTTTCAAAGGGAAGTAAAGTGCTTATTGAAGGAAGGCTTCGATTTGAGCAGTGGAGCGATCAAAACGGACAAAATCGCTCAAAACACAGCATATATGTAGAAAATATGGAAATGTTAGGCTCAAGTCCAAACCCACAAGGAAATTTCGCAGGCAATACAAATCAAAACTATGCACCAAATAAAACACAGCAAAGTTATGATCCATACGCAAGCGATATGAATAAAAGCCCTTCAAATAGCAATTTTAACGCTAATAAGCGAGCCAATCAAAACCAAAATTATCAAGAAGAAAAGCTAAAAGAAATCGATATTGATGATTATGATGTCGATGATAAAAGCGAATTACCATTTTAAAAAGGAAAAACAATGGCTGAAAAGAGAAAATATTCACGCAAGTATTGCAAATACACTGAGGCAAAGGTTGAATTTATCGACTATAAAGATACAGCGATGCTTAAGCATGCTTTATCTGAGAGATTTAAGATTATGCCACGTCGTTTAACAGGCACAAGCAAAAAATACCAAGAAATGGTAGAAAAAGCGATCAAACGTGCAAGACATGTTGCATTGATCCCATATATCGTTGATAGAAAAAATGTAGTTACAAATCCTTTTGAGGGTTTGTGATGATAAAAAGCCCTTGTAAGGGCTTTTCTGCTTATATTTTTTTAATTTTTATCTTTTTTATTTCAAAGAGTTTTACAAAAAACTTTTTTTAATTTTATTTTACGCGTAAAAATTATTTATTGTTGTAGGATTTTAAAAGCTTAAAGTAATGTAGCATTTTATCTTTAAAGTTTATAATGATAAAAGCTTGCGTTTTGATTTTATGTTGGTGATTTTGATCTATTGCAGAGAGCTTCATCAGTCTTATTTGTTCTTCACTCTTGTAGTTCATTACAATCCTTACACCCCATATCACTTAGTCTTAGCTCCAAGCCTTGCGTATCATTACTAAAAAGAGTGTTTGGATCTTGCGTGCCAAAAATCTTTGCTCTTACACCCATAGCATCAAGTTTTATTTTCCACCATTGTGTAAAATGAGTATTTATCATCTCAGCCACAAGCATAAAATCAAGCCCATCAAGCTTAAAAATATATAAATTCTCAGTATGTTTAAGATCTAAAATTCGCATTTTTTTATAATGCTTTGGCGTAACAAAAGCAATGAAAAAGTCTTTATCCTTTTTTTGTAAAGTTATGCTTAATTCATCACTTAAAAAGCCTTTATTAAATTCATTTTGATAAAGATACCAAGTCGAATTGATGAGCGTGTGTAGATAATAGCTTTTTAAGCTATTATCTCGCCATAATTGCCAATGCTTTTTATCGCTAAAAAGCTTCATTTTATCATCAAAAAGTTTTTCTTCAAGATTTAAATTTGAGCTTTCAAATACAAACTCATCGGGCTTAAATTTACTTTGTATTACACTTGTTTTTAAAAAAGGCATTTTATGCAAAGCAAACTCTTGAGAAAAAGGTAAATTTGTTTTATTTTTGATTTTAAGAATGTGGTGTTTGGGTATAAACTCATAAAGATAAAAGGAGTTTTCAAAAACAAAAGAATCCTCATTTTTTTGCATACTTCTTAAACTTTGGCTTTGAGCTTCATTGATAAAAAAGTCAAGTTTAGCTTCATCACAGCTTGTATTTTCATCTTTTTTTTCACATGAAAAATAAATACTTTCATCATCTTGTATAAAAGCAAAAATTTCAAGCAAACTTTTTTCTTGGATTATTTTGCTTGTATTATTGTCTTGAATTTGGGGCTGGGTTTGGGTGCTATTTGGTTTAGTTAAAACAAAACTTGAGCTTTGTTTTATGGTGCTTAGATTCTGTTCTTTTGAAGTTGAGTTTTGACTTGAGCTATAAAAAATCGGAGTTAAAAAATACAAGCTCAAAACTACAAAAAAAATGATATAAATAAAACGCATAAACATACTTCAAACACTCAAAATAAAGGCATATCACAAGATATTATCTTAAATAAAAATAGAATTTACCATAATTTGCATAAAAATTTACTATAATTACAAAAAAACACAAGGCTTATAATGAAGATAAATTATAAAAATGCGTTGAATTTAAGAAAGGCGATTAGCGATCCAAAACGTCTTATGCTCTTGCTTATAGCCTTTGGCTTGATTTTTCTTTTAAATTCTTTTGCGAGTTATAATACCAGCTTTAAAGCCCAAGTTGTAAGAGTGATAGATGGTGATACTATCGAGGTTTTAGATAAAAATAAGCAAAACTATAGAGTGCGTTTTTTTGGCATAGATGCGCCTGAGTCAAATCAAGCCTTTGGCAAAAAATCAAAGGAATTTTTAGCCTCGCTTGTTGCTGGTAAAGAAGTAAAAGTTATCAAAAAAGACACAGATAAATATGATAGAATCTTAGCCGTGATTGAGTTTGAGGGTAAAGATATCAACAAAATAATGGTAGAAAACGGCTTTGCGTGGGCGTATAGTTACTATACACAAGCTTATGTTGCTGAACAAAACCTAGCCAAAAGCAAAAAACTTGGGCTTTGGGCGGATAAAAAACCTATAGAGCCTTATAAATGGCGAAAAACTCATTCTTTCAAGGAAAAATAATGAAAAAGTTGGCATTGTGTTTGTGTGTGCTTGCATTGAATGCTTGCTATATCAGCGAAAGGGGCATATCAAATCGCTTTTATGATGATTGTAAGCCTTATTATGATGCAAGCGGGACTTATCATGAAGAATGTCCCAAAAATTGGATCAACTTGCCCCTTGCACCAAGATAATCATTTGCTAGCTGAGTTAAGCATAGCAAGAGCTGCTGCATCAGGGCTTACTGCTGGTGCCGGATTTTCTTCTTCGGCTGCTGGGGCTTGAGTTACATTGCTTGGTGGGCGTTTGAGCTTGAATATATGCTGTTCAGTTACCACAGCTTGCATGCTTGCCTCATATACTTTTATATCATTTACATGCCCTATAACTCGTATTTCTCGCTTTTTGGAAGTTTCATCAAACAAGGCTTGGGCTTCAAGTATCAGCACATCACCTAGCTTTAAAGGGGCGTAAAATGAAGACCTTGCTGATATAATGATGGAGTATTCTTTGTTTATAGCAGCTTGAGCGACATAATTTGCAGCAGCAAAAACAAAGCCTTCAAAGATCAAGCCTTGATCATCAATCACCATTTCAGGAGAGCTGATAAAAATGGACTTGGCATGATTTTTAGAAAGCTCACATATCGTGCCACACAAAGCATTGTTTATCTCAGGGCAAGTCATAAGCTCGGTTTTGATATGGGCAAGCTCTTCTTGACTTACATACTGCTCAAGTTGAGTAAAATCATCAAAATTTGAATTTTGTTTAATCATCTTAAACCTTTAATTTAACATATACGCGTTTAGGTGCATCATAGCCTTCTAAAGTCTTCTTCTTATCTCCTTCGCTTAAGAAATCCTTAAGCGAATATCCTTCACTCCAAGCTGTTGTTCTTTGTTCAAATTCGTCCGTATCCCTAGTAGCCAATACTTCAAAATGAGAAAAACCAGCTTTTTCACACCAATTGCGTAAGCCTAATATCGACGGAATGAAAAAAATATTTGCAATTTTTGAGTAAGTTTTTCGAGGAATCAAAGCAATTTCTCTTTCATCTTCTATATACATAGTATCTAAAAACACAACCCCGCCTTTATTTAAAGCACTTTTTAATTGTTTTAAAGTTTTAAGCGGATCGCTTCTATGGTATAAAACACCAAGACAAAAAATAAAGTCAAATTTAAGCTTAGCTTGTATACAAAACGCACTTAAATCCTCAACACCCAAAAGCTCAAAAGAGATATTAGTTTTTGCAAGTGTGTTTAAAAGGTGAAATTGCAAAAAAGGACGCAAACAAGGATCAAAACCTATGATTTTTGCAGGCTTAAACTCAAGCATTTTAAACATATAATAACCATTATTGCACCCCACATCAGCAACGATTTTGCCTTCAAGCTCATTCATAAAAGGCTTTAAAATATCAAATTTAACAAAGCTTTGCCACTCGCTATCGATGAAAAGCTCATTAATGCAAAAGGGACCTTTTCGCCATGGTTTTAGCTCTAAAGCGATTTGCTTTATATCTTCATCTAGGCTAGGATCGCATTTTAAGCATACGGCTTCATTTAGGCTGAGCTTTGCTTCATGGCTTAGTTTAGCTAAGGTAGCGATGCGTGAAAGAATTTGTTTTTGCTCATTTAATGTCATTTTATTCCTTAAAAGGCGACATTGTAGCAAAACTTAGCTTAATCTTTTTGCAAAAGTTTGTACAAATGTTTTACACTGGGGCTTACTAGGGCAAAGAAACAAATTTCAAGCAAGAGTTTGCTTGTACTTGAGCCTTGCAAAAAGCCTTTTGTGCCATTATAGATGACAACCCAAGAGCTTGCTTTTTGACAAGTTTTGGCAATGTTTAGCTTGAGTTTTAAGGCTTTTTTTGGAGTTTTTGGGTGAGGATCTTTGCATAATTTTTCAAGTTTTTGTTCGAATTTGTGAATTTCATTTTGAAGTTTTTGTGCATTGTAGGGCAAGGCTTGATAGTTTTTATCTTTGATCAGCTCATAGCAATTATACAAAAGCCCCAAACCAAGCGCACATTGGAGCAAAATAAAGCCGGTTATTATGCTTGTAAAAAATGCTTCACCATCTTCTGCTATAAGTCTGCTTTGTGGCAAAAAGTAATCCTTAAAGCCAATACTTTTTGTTGCGCTACCTTCAAGGGCGATGAAGCGTATATGCTGGCTTGTTTTGATCTCGCTTGCTTTGATCAAGCCAACTTTAGAGCCATTTTCACTTTCAAAAAGCACTGCAAATAAAGCATCATCATCTAAATTTGATACCCAAGGTAGTTTTCCATTGATGATAAAGCCATTTTCGTGACTTTTTGCTTTGAGAAAGTTCTTTTCTAGCTTTGCTTGAGCCTTGGCAGCATTTGAAAGTCCCGTGCCTCCTAAAATTTCTCCGTTGATTAAACCTTGTAAAAAACTATCTTGCAAGCTTTTATTTGGGCTGTGCAAAAGATAATAGATCAAAGCTGCATGACACCAGGCTAGAAAGCCTGTGTTACCACAATGGCTAGAGATGATTTTGATATTTTTACATACTTCAAATAAGCCTGAAATACCTTTTTCAAAAGGCTTAAAAGCCCCTGCCTTAGCAAGTGCTTTAAGCTCTTCTTTTGGATAATAGCCTTGATGAATAACTTGTGCTTTTTTGCTCAAAAGTTCTTTAGCAAGGTTTTGCATTATAAGCCTTTAAATTTTGCATCATCAACGAGGACATTGACAACGCGTATCATGGTGTTAGCTACTGGTGAATATTTTGTAGCGTGTTCGATGATGGCTTGTTTGGTTTGTTCATCAGCATTGCAATCAAAATTGACTTTAATGCGAATATCAGTAAAGCCCAAAGGCTTATTTTTGCTAAGATCCCCTGTGCCCCAAACTGCTGTGATGTTTAAATCGCCTTCAAGCTCTATCTCAAGTTTATTGACAATGATATTTTGAGCAATGGCATTAGCATGAATACCCACACAAAGGCAAGAACCAAGTGCAGCCAGCACAGCTTCACTAGGATTTGGTGCTGTATCATCTCCTAAAAGTGTTGGCGGCTCATCGACTATGTAAGGAGGTAAATTTCTTATGTAGTTTTCATGGCGAAATTTACCTACAGCAACGCTTTTGCATTTAAGAGTTTTAATCACATCTGGATTTTCTTTACCGCTTTGGGCCAAAGCTTCAAGAGCAGCCTTATCTATAGGGCTCAAACACGCACAAGTTGGCGCAACTTTATTTTGTTCCATTTTTTCTCCTTTGAATTTGGTTAGATTGCAATATAATCATCTTCTGAAACCTTTCCTAGAAGTAGATTTTCTATCCTATTTTTAAGGGTATAAAAGCTTAGCCCTTCTTTTTCTTGTTCATTTTTTATGCCTTTTAAATCCCCCAAAATTTTACCCATCTTTTCTAAAACAATGATCCTATCGCCCAAAAACAAGGCTTCTTCTATGTCATGAGTTACTAAAATCATAGTTGAGCTGCTTTGTTTGGCAAGTTTTAAAAGCTCTTTTTGTAAATATTTTCTTGTAAAATTATCAAGGGCTGAAAAAGGCTCATCGAGCAAGAGAATTTCAGGCTCGCAAGTAAGTGCTCTAGCTAAAGCTACGCGTTGTTTTTGTCCCCCACTTAATTTACTTACAAATTCATCTTTTTTCTCGCTAAGTCCTACCAGGGAGATAAATTGCAAAGCTCTTTTTTCGAGCTCTTTTTTGTTGAAATTTTGAGCTTTTAGGGCAAATTTTACATTTTCAAGAACGCTTTTATACTCTAAAAGTGCATAATCTTGAAAGATTTTAATGCGTTTTTTGCTAATAGGCAAGCTTTTTTCATAAACTTTGTTTTCAAGCAAGGCTTTGCCTCCATCAAAACAAGTAAAGCCACTTAAAATGTCAAGTAAAGTGCTTTTTCCACAACCACTTTTGCCTAAAATACATACAAATTCGCCGTTTTTAAGCTCAAGATTAAAGTCTTTTAAAATAGGATTTTTACCATAAAATTTGCTGATATTTTCAAGTTTTATTTTCATATCTTGCCAAGCCTCTTTTTGATTGCAAATTCTATAAAGGCAAAAAACCAATGTATAAGTATGCCTATAAGTCCGATAAAGAAAATGCCTACAAAGACCATATCCATACGCATTAGATTGCGTCCATCTATAATCATATATCCTAATCCGCTTTGCACGCCTAGCATTTCTCCTGCTACAAGATTTATCCATGCTAAGCTTGCGGCGATTTTTAAGCCACTTGCGATGTGAAGTAGGGTTTCTGGTATGATGATTTGCGTAAAAATCAGCCTTGATGAAGCACCGAAATTCTTTGCCATTAAAAATTTTTCTTTAGCTATGCTTCTAACTGCACTTATGCAAAGCAAACAAAGTGGAAAAAACATAGCATAGACAATGACTAGGATAACTGCTTTATCGCCTATGCCAATATAAAGCACGATAAGCGGAAAAAATGCAAGGGCTGAAATAGGACGAAAAAAGGCAATAAGTGGCTCAAATAAAAGTTCGATTTTCTTAAAATATCCAAAAATAAGCCCTATAAAAATTCCAAGCAAAGAAGCTATACAAAAACCTATAATAAAGCGTTTAAGGCTGTCATATATATTGTAAAGCAAGCTTTTGTTTTCAAAAAATTCTTTTATACTTTCTAATATCGTCAAAGGACTTGGTATAAAAGGGCTTTGATAAAAAAGATTAATAAACTGCCACAAAATAAGTAATAATAATACAAAAACCAAAGAAACTGCTCTCATGTTCAAAAAGCCTTAAAATGCGTTCTTGATGAAGCTTGATTCTACAAAATTTGCATAAGTGTTTTTAAAATCCCCAAGCTTAAGCTCTTTAAGCTCGTTTGTGGTGCGTAATATATCATCTTGACTAAGCACTAAACTTTCATAAGAAATTAAGTTTTTAGTTTCTATAACTTGTCTTAAAACTGCTTCGCTGTGCCCTAACATCTTTTTTGCCAAGACTAAGGCTTTATCAGGGTTTTCTTTGATGAGCTTAGCGCTTTTTACAAAGTTATTGACAAGCTTTTGGCAAAGCTCTTTTTGCTCTAAAATTTTCTTTGAGGCAACAAAAAGGCAGCAAATATGATCCTTTTGTATGTCATAGCTTGTAACTAGGGTTTTGCCAGCTTTGAAATTTTGGGCAATAACTCCAAAAGGTTCAGCTACTATGAAAGCATCAATTTGTTTGCTTTGTAGGGCAAAAGGCATTTCAGGTGGGCTCATATCCACGAGTTTTACTTCGTCTATACTTAAAGAATGTTTTTTTAAAAGTTCAGCCAAAAGTAAATAATGCGTGCTAAAGCGACTTGGTATAGCTATGCGTTTGTTTTTGAGTTCATTGATATTTGAAATTTCAATACTCGTAGTGAGAGCTGAACCATTTCTATGAGCTGCCATAAGGGCTTTTAAGCCTAAGTTTTCACTGCTTAGTTTCAAAGCAAGTGGCGTGAGAATAAAAGCAGCATCTATGCTACCAGCTCTTAAAGCTTCAGCTAAATCTACCCAAGAGCTGAATTTTACAGCAGTAAAACTATCTGGATAAAGCTCTTTAGCGATAATGAGCAAATGATCAGTAATAGGCAAATAGCCTATCTTTGGCTTTTGAAAATCAAGAGCGTGAAGCGGTGAAAAAGCAGAGAATGCGAGCGTTAAATGCCCCAAATGGGCTAAAAATTTGCGTCTTTGCATGATGATAAAGTCCTTCCAAGACTATTTTTAAAGTAAAGGACAAAGCCTTTCTTTAAAACTACTACAACAAAACTCCAAAATTAAGTTTTGCACTAAATTTCTTGGGTTGATTTATAGCATAAGTAATATTAAAATAAGCTTAAGATTGTTTATATTTCTTTATTTATCTTTGCTTTTGCATAAATGAGCTAAAAAACATTCTTTGCAAAGCGGATTTTTAGCCTTGCAAGTATATCGCCCAAAAAGCACCATAGCTTGATGAAGGGTGTTGAGATTATCCTTAAAAATTCGCGTCAAATCCTCTTCTGTGGCTTCAGGCGTTTTTGCCTTGCTTAAGCCCAAGCGGTGAGAAACGCGAAATACATGCGTATCAACTGCCATAAAATTTGCCCCGCACCACTCTATAAGCACCACATGAGCTGTTTTTTGTCCCACACCAGCTAAAGACTTTAAATCCGCTTCATTAAGTGGAATTTCACCTTTAAATTTCTCACACACAGCCTTAGCCATTTTGATGAGATTTTCAGCCTTGTTATTAAAAAAAGAACAGCTTTGAATGAAGTGTTTTACACTTGCTAAATTTGCTTTGGCAAGGCTTTTTACATCTGGATATGCTTGAAATAAAGCTGGAGTGATTAAATTCACTCTTTTATCGGTGCATTGTGCTGAGAGCATAACGCAAACTATGAGTTCATAAGGGCTAGAAAACACAAGCTCTGTCCTAGCCTTATCAAAATGTGTTAAAAATAAATTTTTGATTTCTAAGTTTCTTTTCATTTTTTTATTTTAGTTAATTAGCCTTAACAAAACTTCGTTATAATTCAAACAAATCTCATTTTTAAAAGGAAAAATAATGAAAAAACTTTCACTCATCACGGCAAGTTTGCTTGTTGCTGGCACACTTGCAAATGCTGCTGTAGTCGCAAGCGTTAATGGCAAAGATATCACAGATACTCAAGTCAATGAAGACTTAGCTCCACTTTTAAGAGGACAAAGCATTACTACCCTACCAGCTCAGCAAAAACAAATGGTGCTTACTCAGTATATAGCCGAACAACTCATACTTGAAGAAGCTAAAAAAGCCAATGTTGAAAAAGATCCTTTGTATGCAAAAGAACTTGAAAGAGCTAAAAACCAAATTTCTATGGTTGTATATCAACAAAAACTTGCCCAAAATGTAAAAATAAGCGACGCACAAATCAAAGCTTTTTATGATAAAAACAAACAAGCTTTTGTTGATCCAGCTGCTGCAAAAGCGCGTCATATCTTAGTAGAAAATGAAGCTGAAGCAAAAAATATCATTAACGAGCTTAAAAACCTCAAAGGTGATGCTTTAACTCAAAAATTTGCAGAACTTGCTGGCACAAGATCAAAAGATCCAGGTTCAGCAGCAAGAGGAGGCGATCTTGGTTGGTTTGATGCTCAAAGTATGGTAAAACCATTTGCTGATGCAGCTTTTTCTTTAAAGAAGGGCGAAATTTCAAAAACACCGGTAAAAACACAATTTGGCTACCATATCATACTTAAAGAAGATTCAAGAGCAAGAAAGCAATACACTGAAAAAGATAAACAAGTGCGTGATGTTATAGAAAACGAACTTAAAAAAGAAGAAGTGAATAAAATCTTGCAACAAAAGGCTCAAGAACTATTCACAAAAGCAAAAGTTGAGATTAAATAATGGGCGTTTTAGAATTTGTAAAAGCTGGCGTAGTGAGTGGCGATGAACTTAACAAAGTCTATGAATACGCCAAAAGCGAAGGTTTTGCAATACCAGCTGTAAATGTCGTTGGCACAAATTCAATCAATGCTGTTTTAGAAAGTGCAAAAAAGGTCAATTCTCCTGTTATCATTCAGTTTAGTAATGGTGGAGCTAAATTTGTAGCTGGGAAAGCTTGCGAAAATGCCGATGTTTTAGGAGCTATTAGCGGTGCTTTGCATGTGCATTTGCTTGCTAAGCATTATGGCGTGCCTGTGATCTTACACACAGATCATGCAGCACGCAAACTTTTGCCTTGGATTGATGGGCTTATCAAGGCTAGCGAGGATCATAAAAAGCAACATGGAAAAGCCCTTTTTAGCTCTCATATGCTTGATTTAAGTGAAGAAAGTTTAGAAGAAAACTTAAGCACTTGTGAAGCTTATCTTAAAAAACTTGCTCCGCTTGGCATAAGTTTAGAGATAGAACTTGGTTGCACGGGTGGCGAGGAAGATGGCGTGGATAATACCGGCATTGATAATGCTAAGCTTTACACTCAGCCTGAAGATGTGGCTTTAGCCTATGAAAGACTTTTAAAAATCAGCCCAAATTTCTCAATCGCCGCAAGTTTTGGTAATGTGCATGGAGTATATAAACCGGGCAATGTAAGCTTGCAACCTGAAATTTTGAAAAACTCACAAGCTTTTGTTAAAGAAAAGTTTAAGCTTGCAAGTAACAAGCCTGTAAATTTTGTCTTTCATGGTGGAAGCGGTAGCGAGCTAAAGGATATCAAAGACGCGGTGAGTTATGGTGTGATTAAGATGAATATCGACACTGATACGCAGTGGGCTTTTTGGGACGGCGTGCGTGGTTATGAGGCAAAAAATAAGGCGTATTTACAAGCTCAAATTGGCAATCCAGAAGGTGATGATAAACCAAATAAAAAGTATTATGATCCTAGAGTATGGCTAAGAGCAGGAGAAGAAAGTATGATCAAACGTCTTGAGATAGCCTTCGAGGACTTAAACTGCATAGCAAGGAATTAAGCATTTATGGATAAAGATAAGCAAGAAATTTCAGAACTTATTTTACCAGAGCTCAAGGAGAGAAAAGATTTTTTAGTATATTCAAAGATTGTTTTCTTTCCTATTTTACTCTATCTTTTTTTTGTGGCTGGGTATTTTGGCTATATTGATTTTAAGGTAGAGCTTCGTGATCTCATTTTAATGGGCGTTATTTTGTTTATCGCCTTGTTTTTTGCAAGACATAATGCAGAATACGCTTCTTGTATATTTTGGCAGCAAAAAGATGAGTTCAAACAAGCTTTAAAACGTTATATTATGAAAAATTTTCTCAGTATAGGTAAAGAAACAAAGTCAAATGCGAGTTTTGATGACTTTGCTTATACTTATATACGTTTTAATCGTAATGAAAATTTTGCAAGCGTAGCTCCAAGTTCCTTTGCTGTGATGGGAATTTTAGGTACTTTTATTAGCATAGCTTTATCTATGCCAAGCTTTAAGGGTAGCGATTTAAGTTCTTTTGAGTTGGCACTTTCTGAGTTTTTAAGTAGCATATCTACGGCTTTTTATGTAAGTATTTATGGAATTTTTCTGGCTTTGTGGTGGGTATTTTTTGAAAAATTTGGACAAAGTAAGATTCAAAAGCTTTTAGATAGACAAAAAAGCTCTACAAGTGGCTTTTTTTGGAGCAAAGAAGAACTTGAGCAAAGGTATCTTACTCAGGGTTTAAAGCATTTTGAAAAAATTGCTGTGATTTTTGAGCAAGTCAGTAATGAGGAATTTTTCAAAGAGCTTGATCATAGTATAGAGCGAAAATTTGGCTTGTTTCAAGAAATGCTTAATGTTGAAGAAAAGGCTATTCGCGTCAGTAGCGAGCATATCAAACAAACGATGAGCGAGCTTAACAGAGCGCACAGAAATCAAAAAGATTTAAGTAAAATTTATCTTGAAATGACGACAAATATCAATACGCTCAATCAAAATTTAAAAGAAATTACTGCAAGAATGAGCGAACAATACAACCGCCTTTTAGATGTTAGCTCTGAAAAAACGCAGCATCTTGATCGAACTTTGCTTTCTTTAGATGAAAAGATCGAAAACTTCAAACGCAATTTTGAGCATTATCAAGATCTTATGCTTGAAAATCAAGAAAAGATTTTTATAGGTTTTAAAAATAGTTTGCTCCAGGGTATGCGTGAATTTAAAGAAGTGTATGAAGAAGAAAGAAGCATAGATGATAAGATCGAAATGATGAGTCAGCTTAAAGCTGAAATGAACGAGCTTGATAATGAAGCAAGCGAAGTGATTGCTAAGTTAAACAAAAACAGCGAAGAGAAATGAAAAAGCAAAATAAGCAAGATAGCGGTCTTTTTTATCTAACTTATGCAAATTTATTGGCTGGCTTGCTTTTTATTTTTTTGCTTATCATCGTGGTGCTCTTGCTTAAAAATTCTCTTGTAAAAACTGAAATTGTTAGCGAACAAAAAGATTTAAAAAATCAAAAAGAAAAATTTGAGCTTGAAAAAAAGGAATTTGTTCAAAGTCAAAGCCGTCTTTATGAGCTTGGAGAGAAGCTGGGAAAAGACTTTAATATAAGTGCTTTAAATATTCAAGATAAGGAGTTTTTAACCCTTTTAGCACATTTAAATGAAAAAGAAGAACAACTCAGCTCCTTTAGGGCTGATTTCAACAGACTTAAAGATGAACTCAATGGCTTTGGCGTGCAAAAAAGTGCTTTAATCTTAGAGCTTCAAGCCAAGCTTGATTCTCATATCACACTTGATTTAAACACTGCTTCGATGAATTTAAACACAAATATGCTTTTTAATGAAGGCTCTTATGTGCTTAAAGAAGATGTAAAAGCAAGGCTGAAACAGGTTTTAACTGAGTATTTTGATCTGCTTTTAAAAGATGAAAATTTAGCTTTAAGTATTGAAAATATCATTATTGAAACTTATAGCAATGAAGGCTCTTCGTTTGCATATAGGCTTGATTTATCCTCAAGAAGGGCATTTGAGCTAATGAGTTTTATTTTTTCTTTTTATAAAGATGAACGTTTGGAAAAACTCTTGCTTGTCAGCCCAAAAATCGATGATAAAGGCTCTTATATAAAGATTGATTTTAGCATTTCAAACCAAGCTTTATTAAAAAGACTCGAGCAGTTTTTTGATGCAAGATAGCATTATTCAAAAAATTACACTTGAGGGCTTTGAATTTTATGTTAAAAGAGATGATACCTTAGGACTTATCAACGGCAACAAAGCAAGAAAATTGTATTATTTTTTGCAAAATAAGGCTTTATACAAGCCTCGCACTCGTTTTGTAAGCTTTGGTTCAACGCAAAGCAATGCTTTGGCTGCCTTGAGTGATTTTACAAAACAAAATGACTTCAAGCTTCTTTTTATCACACCCAAAATTTCAAATTTTTTAAAAGAAAATCCTCAAGGTAATTTTGCCTATGCTCTTAAAAATCAAGCATGTATCATCGAAAATACCTCAAATTTAAGTTTAGAGCAAAAGGCTTTAAGCTTGCTTGAAAAAGATGATGTTTTTATCCCTTGTGGAGTGGCATGTAAAGAAGCTGAACTAGGACTTCAAAAGCTTGCTGAAGAACTTAAAAGGCAAAGTGAGTGCTTGGGTTTGGAATTTGATCTTTTTTTGCCCTCAGGCACAGGTACAAGTGCAGCTTTTTTAGCAAAGCATTCTTGTTTTAAGGTTTTTTCATGTGCATGTGTGGGCGATAAGGCGTATGTGAAGGCTCAGATTACAAAGCTTATTCCGCATTATGATTTTTCAAATTTATTTTTTTTAGAGCCACCTTTGAAATTTCATTTTGCAAAGCCTCAAAAAGAGCTTTTAAGTATCTATCACAAGGCTTTAAAGCAATGTAAAATCGAATTTGATCTTTTATATGATAGTGTGGCGCTTTTAACGCTTTTAGCGTATCAAAAAGCTTTTACAAAGCCTGTGTTATACATTCATCAGGGTGGATTGTTGGGAAATAAAAGCATGCTTGAGCGTTATAAGCACAAATTTGGTTCTTTTTAGGATATAATATAAAAGAAAGGAAAGGCAATGAAAATTAGAGTATATTATGAAGATACTGATGCTGGCGGGGTGGTGTATCATAGTAATTATTTAAAATTTTGCGAAAGGGCAAGAAGCGAGCTGTTTTTTGACCTTTATCCAAGTATTTTTGAAGCAAAAACAGGGCATTTTTTGCTTGCAAAGGCAAATTGTGCTTTTGTAAAATCAGCAAAATTAGGTGATATTTTAGAAGTTAAAAATGAGCTTTTAGAGGTAAAAAACGCTTCTGTTTTACTGAAACAAGAGTTGTTTAGGGGCGAAGAGAAGATTTTTAGTGCTGAATTTGTGCTTGTATATGTAAAAGAAAGTAAGCCCCAAGCGATGAGCAAGGAGCTTAAAGAGACCTTTGTAAGGCTTTTTAGTACTCAGCAAAGTTAAATTCTAAAGCCTTCATTAGCTTTATATCATAAACGACTTGAGTATCTTCTATGCTTTCATTAAACAAAGAAGAGCTTCTTTTATCCATAAAAGAAGTATAAAAGAAGTTAAGTCCTACGCTAGTGGCGTATGCAAGCCAGTTGTATTCTATGCTTTGAGAAAAATTTTCATTCAAATAGGCTAGAATTTTATCTTTGTTGGCTATAGAATTTGCAATGATGAGTTTTACTCTATCTTCTTTTTGTGTAAGACTTAAAAGCATAGGATTGTAGCCAATCTGCGTAGAAAGTATATTTTGCACTTCTATATCATTAACTCTAAGTTGCGAGCTTATGATCGCGCTTGTAACCAAAGGCGTGTTTAAAAAAATGCTTGATCCATGCAAAGGACCCTTAGACTTTAGCACAGAAGCAAAATTAATCTTTTCGCCCTCGATTTTATAAGTTCTTGCATTTGGGACTTTTTTCAGTATGCTTTGATGAAGCGTGTTTGAAAGCACAGAATTATCATAAAAACTAGCGATATTGTTTGAATTTACTTCGCTTAAAAGTTTATCTATTTGAGCGTCATAATCGATTCGCCCAAAGTAGATATTTTTTGCGTCTATATTCGTATTTTTTTTATGCAGTGTAGGGATAAAAAACATCATATCATTTGAATGTTTTGCAAGTATATTTGCGCCTTTTAAGGTAAAGCCAGCGATGACAAAACGGAAATTCTCAGCTTCAAGCTCTGCTAAAACTCGATTAATCCTTGCTTCATCTTCAATGCCGATAAGAAAAACCTTAGTATCAATCTTTGCGTTTTGTCTTAAAAGATAAGCAAAGCTTGCGTTGATAATGGTACTTGAGTAGCTTTTTATCGTCTTTTCTGGAATGATAATAGCAAGCTTGCTTAAAGAATCTTTAGAAAAATCTTTTTTGCTTGTGTTGTTTTCGCCAATAATGATCGTTTTTGGAGCTTGAGTAAGCGTGCAAGCGCTGAAAAAAACGACTATTGCAAGAGTATAAAAAATACTTTTCATCTTTTCTCCTTGAGTATTAAAAGCTTATTGTTTCATAAAAATGCTTTGAGTTTTGTTAAATCTTTGATAAATTCTTGTTCAAAACTTGGATTTTTGAGTATAAATTTTACATCAAAGCTCGGCATAATCAAGCTTTGTTTAAAATGCAAAATTTCACCTCTTAAACGCGTAAAATCCTCAAAGCCAAGATGATAAAAACTTTGCTTTCCAAGACAAAGAATAATTTTTGGGTTGATAAAAAAAAGCTCATCAAAAAGATAAGGCAAACATTGCTTGAGCGCAAAATCATCATCTTTGTTTTGGCTATAACATTTATAAATATAGCTCATATAAAAATCCTCTCGCTCTAAGCCTAAATTTTCTTTAAGCAAAAGCTTAAGCTTTATCCCTTCAGCAGAGTTTAAAAGTGTTTTGCTGTCATTTTCACTTGTCGATAAAAAATCCCCAACAACCATTAAGCCATAATGCTTAAAAGTGTTTTGCATAATGCAAAATCGTCTTCTTTTTGAAAGCGGGCAAAGTTGGCAGTTTTGTACCTTTAAACGTAACTCTTCATAATCTTTGCTTTGAGGCGTAAAATCAAGTTCTTTGTCGATAAACTCATACCCAAAAGCCTTAAGATAGTGCAAAGAGCGAAGACTTTTCATCTTATGAAAAAAGCTTGCTGAGTGTATCGCCTGCTAGGCGGTAGGTTCGCCATTTAAGTGACATATTTTCAGCGTTTAAGCGTGTGTAAAAATTAATGCCAAGTTCATTATCATGAAGACAAACCCATTCAAGACGTTTTAAGCCTTTTTCTTTGCATATATTCGCAAGATAGTTAAAAACAGCTTTTGCATAGCCTTTTTTGCGAAATTCTTTTTTGATATACAAGTCCTCAAGATACATTCCGCCTCTACCCAAAAAGCTTGAAAAGGTATAAAAATACATCGCGTAGCCAACTGCTTTGCCTTGCTCTCTTAAGATAAGAGCCTTAGCGTAATTGTCCTTAAAAAAGCTTTCTTCATAGTCTTTTTTGGTGCAGACAAGCTCATCAAGCATATTTTCATACTCAGCGAGTTCTTTTACCATTTCTAAAATTTCATCTAAATCTTCTTTGCGTGCTTCTTGTATGCTAAACATTTTGCTTCCTTTTTTTGATTTGAAAATGGAAATTTAACAAATTATTATAAAAAATACTCTTAAAAATATGTGAATTAAAAGCAAATTTAAGTAATATTTGATTATAATAGCAAGCTTTAAATTTATATTTTTTAAGGATAAGAAATGAAAAGAACTTACCAACCGCACAAGACGCCTAAAAAACGCACACACGGCTTTAGAGTGCGTATGAAAACAAAAAACGGACGCAAGGTAATTAATGCAAGAAGAGCAAAGGGCAGAAAAAGATTGGCTGTGTAGTGAAAACACCAAGCATAAATGATGCTGGGGAATTTTCACGCCTTTACAAAGAAGGGAAGAAGTGGCACTGCGAAGGCTTTATCATCTACTATCAAGCTCATTTTTGCAACAAAATGGCAGTAGTTGCAAGCAAAAAAGTTGGCAAGGCAGTGCTGAGAAACCGAGCAAAAAGGCTTTTAAGGGAGCTTTTTCGCAAGGTAGAAAAAGAGCTCATACAGGGCAAATATGTATTTATTGCCAAAGATGAGATCAATGAGCTAAGCTTTCACAAGCTTGAGAAAAATATCAAATGGGGGCTTAAGAAACTGCAATGTTTAAGATGATTTGCATTAAGACTATAGCTTTTTATCAGCATTTTTTAAGCCCATTAAAACCTAGAGTTTGCCGCTTTTATCCAAGCTGTTCTGAATACGCTAAATGGCAATTTGAAAAAAGAAATTTTTTTGTCGCTTTTGTTTTAAGTTTGTGGCGAATTTTAAGGTGCAATCCTTATTTTCAAGGTGGATTTGACTATCCAAAGATCGCTAAACTTGATTTGAAACCTAGTTCATACAAAGCAGGCATAAAGATTAAATTTTTTTATATCCCTTATGCACATCAAAAATTTTACATCGTTAAAAAAGTTTTTTAAAGGAAAATCGTGAATTCATCTAATCCAAGTCAGCAAAAACGCGTCATTCTTGCCGTTGTTTTATCTTTTTTATTTTTCATTGTGTATGGAGAATTTTTTGTAAGCAAGCCAGCTCATATCGAGCAAAATATCAGCCAAGAAGCCAATGAAAGTCTCATCTTGACGCAAAATCAAGCGCCAAGCATAAATACTCAAGCAAGCTTAAATTCACAAAGTCCAGCAAGTGCTTTAGAAAGTGCGAGTAAAAAAACTATTGCTAATATCCAAAGCGAACATTTTAAAGCAAGTATCGATGAGCTAGGACGTATCTCAAGTTTTGTCTTAAAAGACAGCAAGTATCAAAATGAAGCAAAAGAAGCGATTGATCTTATCGCTAAAGACGCTCAGGTTTTGCCTTTAGAGCTAAGATTTAATGATGCTCGTATCAATGCGCTTGCTTTTAGCACCAGCTATACAAGCGATAAAGATGAAATTCTTGTGAGTGAAAACTCTCCTGCTACACTTACGCTCACTCAAAATTTAGGAGAGCTTAACATTGAAAAAATCCTTACTTTTTACGCAAAGGGTAATTACACTATAGAGGTAAAACTCAGCAAAAACGCACAATACTTTATCACACCCGGCTCGCGCCCAAGTGAGATTATTGACTCTTATACCGTTCATGGAGCTTTGTTCCTTGATAAAGAAGATACGATTCATACCTTTGAAGATGGTGATGTCAAAGAAGATGAAAGTGTTGGTTTGGTGTATCTTGCTTCTGGTTTTGATCGTTATTATACCTCGCTTTTTTATAATTTTAATGAAGGTTTAAATGCTGTGATTAGTAAGGATAAAGCAGGAAATTCGCTGATCTTTGTGAGTTCAAATAATGAATTTAAAAGTGGAGCATACATAGGTGCAAAAGAACACAGCATACTTGAAAGCATTGATAAAAGGCTGATTAATGCTATAGAATACGGCTGGTTTACCTTTATTGCTAAGCCGGTATTTTGGTTTTTAAATTATTTGCATAGCTATCTTGGGAATTGGGGCTGGGCTATAGTTGTGCTTGTGCTTGTGATCCGCCTTGTATTATTTCCATTGACTTACAAATCAATGATTTCTATGAATAAACTCAAGGATTTAGCTCCAAAAATGAAAGAAATTCGCGAGCGATATAAAGGTGATCCGCAAAAAATGAATACGCATATGATGGAGCTATACAAAAAGCACGGAGCAAATCCTTTTGCTGGGTGTTTGCCTATACTTTTGCAAATTCCAATTTTCTTTGCGATTTATCGTGTGCTTTTAAATGCCATCGAGCTTAAAGCTGCTCCTTGGGCGCTTTGGATACATGATTTGTCTGTGATGGATCCGTATTTTATCTTGCCTATTTTTATGGGAGCGACTATGTTTTTACAGCAGCTTATCACACCTATGGCTATACAAGATCCAACTCAGGCTAAGATTATGAAGTTTTTGCCTATCATCTTTACTTTCTTTTTCATTACCTTTCCGGCTGGACTTACGCTGTATTGGTGCACCAACAACCTTTGCTCGCTTTTACAGCAATGGGTTGTAAATAAGCTTTTCGCAAAAGAACATCACAAAAATAAAGAAGTGGAACAAATACAATGAGAGTTGAAGCAAAAGATTTACAAAGTGCCTTAACACAGGCAGCACAGAACTTATCTTGTTCTGTTATGGATTTAGAATATGAAGTTATCCAACAAGCAAGTAAAGGCTTTTTGGGTTTTTTTCAAAAAAATGCGATCATAGAAGCAAAAAACAAGAAAAAGCCTTATCACAAAGCAGACAAGCAAAACAAAAAAAGAGAATTTGACAAAACACACCGAAGTTTTGAAGATAAAAACTTTTCTTATGAGAAAAAGCCATATATCAAAGCTCATGATGAACGATTAGACGAAAGAGTAAGTGAAAAAAATACCGAAAAAACGCTTGAAAAACAAGCTCAAGAATACAAAAGCAAAGAAAGGCTCAAAGCCCCATCATATACGATCAAAGAAGAAAGTATTTTTGCAAGTTTTCATAAAGAAGAACAAGAGCTTAAAGATCCGGAGTTTTATCTTGAGGAGATTAAAACCCAGCTTAAAAACCTAATGGCTATTTCAGGCTTTAAGATAGCTATTAGCGAGCTTAGAGTATATAGCAAAGATAGTATTTATATTAAGCTTGATGGCGAGGATGCAGCGCTTTTGATAGGTAAGGAAGGGTATCGTTATAAAGCTTTGTCGTATTTGCTTCACAATTGGATCAATTCAAAATACAAGCTTTTAGTAAGGCTTGAAATTGCTGAGTTTTTAAAAAATCAAGAACAAGGTATGGATTTTTATCTTAAAAATATCATCGAAAAAGTCGAGGCTACGGGACGCGCACAAACCAAGCATTTAGATGGAGTGCTTGTAAAAATTGCTCTTGAAAAGCTAAGAGAACGTTTTCCAAACAAATATGTAGGCATAAGACAAAATGGTGATCAAAAATTCGTTGTGGTGAATGACTTTTTCAAAAAAGATGAATGAAACCATAGCTGCTATAGCAACACCTCAAGGCGAAGCTGCCATATCTATAGTCAGATTAAGCGGAATAAAAGCTTATGAAATCGCACTTTTAATGAGTAAAAGAGCGCATTTAAAGCCTCGCTACGCCCATTTAAGCAAAATTTACACCCAAGAAAATGAACTTATCGATGAAGTTATCCTTCTTTTTTTTAAAGCTCCTTATAGCTTTACGGGCGAAGATGTGGTTGAGTTTCAAAGCCATGGTGGTTTTAGCGTTGCTTTTATCTTGCTTGAAGAACTTTTAAGGTATGGGGTTCGTTTGGCAAATGCTGGTGAATTTAGCAAAAGAGCATACCTTAATGATAAAATGAGTCTTTTAAAAGCCTTACATATCAGCGAGCTTATCAAAGCCAAATCAGCCTTTGGTGCAAAACTTATCGCAAGAAATTTAGAAGGCAAGCTTCAAACGCTTTTGGAGCAAATGAGAAATGATTTGCTTAAAAGCCTTGCTTTTGTTGAAACAAGCATTGATTATGCTGATGATGATCTGCCTTTAAATTTACTCAAAGATATTCAAGCTATGTGCGAGCAAAATGCCAAAAAGCTTGAGCAAATCACTTCAATATCAAAAACAAAAAAAGGACTTATCGAGGGCTTTAAAATCGCTATCATTGGCAAGCCAAATGTCGGCAAATCCTCGCTTTTAAATGCTCTTTTAAGCTACGAAAGAGCTATAGTTTCAAATACAGCTGGCACCACAAGAGATACCATAGAAGAAAGCCTAAAAATCGGCTCTCATCTAGCAAAGATTATCGATACAGCCGGCATTAGAAACTCAAATGATGCTATAGAACAAATGGGTATAAAGCTGAGTAAAGAAGCTATTGCAAAGGCTGATATTATCCTTGCTGTGTTTGATAACTCAAGGGCTTTTGATGAAGAAGATGCTGAGATTTTAGAGCTTGTTAAGCCTTTTTTGGGTGATAAAAGTGAAAAAAAGGTTTTTTTGTTACTGAATAAAAGCGATTTAAAGCCCAAATTTCATTTTCCAAAGGATTTATCTTTCATAAAACTTTGCACCAAAGAGCCTTTAGATGAGCTTTTAAAGGCTTTAAAGTTATACTTGAATTCTTTAGAAAGTGTGGAGTTTGTTTTGCCAAATTTAGAACTAGTGCATTCTTTTGAAGAGGCGAGCAAGGCTTTGCAAAGGGCTAAGGTTTTAATTGAAGAAAATTCACTTGAGCTTTTTGCCTTTGAGCTTCATTTAGCTTTAGATGAAATCGCTAAATACACGCAAAAGATAGAGCACAGCGAAGTACTTGATGCGATGTTTAGCCATTTTTGTTTGGGTAAGTAAATTTAAAAAGGAGTGAGTATGGATAAGGACACTATAAAAGCACATAAAATCAGCGATGAAGAGTATAAAGAAATACTTAAAATTCTAGGCAGAGAGCCAAATTTACTCGAGCTTGGCGTGTTTTCAGCTATGTGGAGCGAGCATTGTTCGTATAAGTCAAGCAAAAAATACCTTAATGGCTTTCCCACAAAAGCACCTTGGGTGATACAAGGACCTGGAGAAAATGCTGGTGTGATCGATATAGGCGGAGGCATGGCAGCTGTGTTTAAGATAGAAAGTCACAACCACCCAAGTTTTATCGAGCCTTTTGCAGGAGCTGCTACTGGAGTTGGTGGGATTATGCGTGATGTTTTTACTATGGGTGCGCGTGTGGTTGCTGGCTTAAATTCCTTAAAATTTGGCGATATACACGATGCTAAAATAGCTAAACACCAAAAATACCTTGTCAAAGGTGTGGTAAGTGGTATAGCTCATTATGGAAACTGCATGGGTGTGCCTACTATAGGTGGAGAGTGTAGTTTTGATGAATGCTTTAATGGCAATATCTTAGTTAATGCCTTTGCGCTTGGCATTTGCAAGCAAGAAGAGTTATTTTATGCTAAGGCTGAAGGTGTTGGAAATCCAGTGATTTATGTAGGCTCAAAAACAGGTAGAGATGGGCTTGGCGGGGCTGTTATGGCAAGTGATAGTTTTAGTGAAAATAGCAAAAGTTTGCGTCCAACCGTGCAAATTGGCGATCCATTCACTGAAAAACTCTTAATGGAAAGCTGTTTAGAGCTTTTTAAGAAAGATCTCATCATTGGCATTCAAGATATGGGTGCGGCTGGGCTTACTTCAAGTTCTTTTGAAATGGCTGGTAAAAGTGGTGCGGGCATGAAACTTTACCTTGATAAAACGCCGATGAGAGAAGAGGGTATGAGTCCTTATGAATTAATGCTGAGCGAAAGTCAAGAAAGAATGCTTATTTGCGCAAAAAAGGGCAAGGAAAAAGAAGTGATTGAAATTTTTGAAAAATACACCCTTGATGCAGCAGTGATTGGCGAAGTAAGTGATACAGGCAAAATGGAGCTTTTTTGGCATAATGAGCTCGTTGGAGAAATCCCAATCGCACCTTTGAGCGAAAAAGCGCCTATTTTAGATAGAAAAACGCAAAAGCCAAGGTATTTAGAGCTTATGAAAGAGTATGATTTTATGCTTAAAAACTCAGCAACTCATACACTTAAAGCACTTTTAAGTAATGAAAATATCGCTGATAAAGCTTTTATTTACGATCAATTTGACTCAAGCGTGCAAACAAACACCATTAAAGCTGATGGCAAGTTAGGTGCAAGCGTCATACGCGTCAAAGAAAACAACGCAGCCTTAGCTATGGCTGTGGAGTGTAATTCAAGGCTTAATTTCATCGATCCGTATAAAGGTGCGGCTTTAAATGTGATGAATGCTGGACGCAAGGTAGCGTGTGCTGGGGCAAAGCCTTTGGCGATTAGTGATTGTTTAAATTATGGTAGTCCTTTAAATGCTGAGGTGATGTGGCAATTTGCTCAAGGTTGCGAGGGCATAAAAGAAGCGTGCAAGGCTTTAAATACGCCTGTTGTGAGTGGAAATGTAAGCTTATATAATGAAACTGATGGGGTAAGCATTTACCCAAGCCCGACTATAGTGTGCGTTGGTTTAAATGAGAAAGCTCAAAACTCCTTAAAATCAAGCCTTGAAAAAGAAAACATCAGTCTTTACCTGCTTGGCGATACCAAAGGCGAGTTTGTGGGCTCACTTGTGGCAAAGGTGCAAGATAAGTTGTGCGAGGGTAGGTTAAATGAACTTGATTTTAATGCAGAGCTTAAGCTTTGGGATTTGCTTTTAAAGGCAAATGAAAACAAGCTTTTAGAATGTGCAAATAGCGTTGGCGTAGGAGGTTTGGCTGTGTGCTTGGCAAAAATGTGCGCTATTAGCGAAGTTGGCATAAAAGCTGAAATATGTTTTAAACACCCAAAAATAAGCGATGAAGCCTTGCTTTTTGATGAAAGTGCAAGCAGAGCAGTAGTAGGTGTAAGTGATGAGGCGGCTTTTGAAGCGCTTGCAAAAGAGTTTGGGGTAAATTATATCAAACTTGGCGTAAGCACAAAAGAACAAATTTTTAAGCTTAATACTCTCACTTTAAGCAAGCAAGAACTTGATGAGCTTTATTTTTCAAGCTTTAAAAAGGAACTTTTATAATGGCTTTTATACTTTTGCTTTTGGCAATTTTTGCCTTTGTTTGGTATTATAAAAACTACATGGCAGGGCAATCATCAAGCACTTTTCAAAAATTCACAAGAGCAAGCAAAGGTTTTGGCAAGAGCTTTGCTCAAGGAATTTATGAGCAAAGGCTTGATGAGTATAAAAGAAAGATGAATTATTATGTCGTTGCGCTTTTAGCTAAGATTGCAAAAAGCGATGGTAGAGTTTCTCAAAGCGAAGCGGATATGATCACTCAAATTTTAAATGCCAATGCAAGCGATGAGAAAGAAAGAGCTTTTTTAAAGGCAAGTTTTAACGAGCATAAAAACGAGCTTAATGATACGCAAAGTGTGGCGTATGAGTTTATGCGTGAGGTTCCGCTGCCTCAAAATGAACGTTTGAATGTCTTAAGAATGTTTGTATATGTTGCTAGCATAGATGGAGTGATGAATGATACTAAGATCAAGCTTTTAAGTCTCATCGCTTCAGCCTTTGGTGTAAGTACTTTAGAGCTTGAAAGTTTTATCGCAAGTTTTAGGCATAGCTCAAACTCCAAAGAACTTAGCCTTGATGAAGCTTATAAGGTGCTAGAGCTTGATAAAAATGCTGATATAAATGAACTTAAGAAAAGATACAGAGCCTTAGCCAAAAAATACCACCCAGATATCTTAAACGCAAATAATGTCAGCGAAGCCGAGCTTAAACAAGGTGCGGCTAAATTTCAAGAGATTAACGAAGCTTATGAAAAGCTTAAGAAGTATTTAGAGAATTAAGTTTTAAATTTGATATAAAATTATCAGCAGAAAAAAAGGAGAACAATCATGAAAAAAGCACTCATTAGTGTGAGCGATAAAGAAGGCGTGGTGGAATTTGCTAAAGAGCTTGTGAATTTAGGTTTTGAACTACTTTCAACTGGAGGCACTTATAATTTACTCAAGCAAGAGGGCTTAAAGGTGCAAGAAGTGAGCGATTTTACAAGACAAAATGAGCTTTTTGAAGGACGCGTTAAAACCCTGCACCCAAGAATTCATGGGGGCATTTTATATAAAAGAAAAGATCACGAGCAAGAGGCTAAAGAGCAGGGCATTGAGGCTATTGATTTGGTATGCGTGAACTTATATCCTTTTAAGCAAACCACTCAAAAAACTGATGATTTTGATGAGATAGTCGAAAATATAGACATAGGCGGTCCTTGTATGCTAAGAGCAGCGGCAAAAAACTATAAAAGCGTTTTGGTGCTTTGTGATAAGGCTGATTATGCCAAAGTTTTAAAAGCCTTAAAAGAGGGTAAAGCTGATGAGGAATTTAGGCTAAAATTGATGATAAAAGCTTATGAACATAGTGCAAATTATGATGGTTTTATCGCAAATTATCTCAATGATCGCTTCAATAAAGGCTTTGGAGCAAGTAAATTTATCATAGGACGCAAGGTAATTGATACTAAATATGGCGAAAATCCTCATCAACAAGGGGCTTTATATGAATTTGAAGATTTTTTTAGCACCCATTTTAAAGCCCTAAAAGGCGAGGCAAGTTTTAATAATCTCACCGACATCAACGCAGCCTTAAATTTAGCTTCAAGCTTTGATAAAGAACCAGCCGTAGCCATCATAAAGCATGCTAATCCTTGTGGTTTTGCCCTGAAGGAAAACTTAATGCAAAGTTATATAGAAGCTTTACAATGTGATCCAGTAAGTGCTTATGGAGGCGTGGTGGCGATAAATGGGCTTTTAGATGAGGCTTTAGCCTTAAAGATCAATGAAATTTATGTTGAAGTAATTATTGCTGCAAGTGTGGATAAAAAGGCTTTAGAAGTATTTGAAAATAAAAAGCGTATAAAAATTTTCACTCAAGAAAGCAAGTTTTTACGCCCTACTTATGATGCTTTTGATTTTAAGCATATAAGCGGGGGCTTTGTGTATCAAAATAGCGACAAGGTGGGTTTAAACGAGCTTAAACAAGCGACTTTAAAAAGCACAAGAGCAGCCAGCAAAGAAGAATTTAAAGACTTAGAAATCGCTCTTAAAATCGCCGCTTTAACCAAGTCAAATAATGTAGTGTATGTCAAAGACTCAGCCATGCTAGCTATAGGCATGGGTATGACAAGTCGCATTGACGCAGCAAAAGCAGCCATTGCTAAGGCTAAAGACTTGGGGCTTGATTTAAAAGGCTGCGTTTTAGCAAGTGAAGCCTTTTTTCCTTTTAGGGACAGCATAGATGAAGCAAGTAAGGTTGGGGTTAAAGCCATAGTAGAGCCCGGAGGCAGTATAAGAGATGATGAGGTTATACAAGCTGCTAATGAGTATGGCATGGCTTTATATTTTACTGGTGTGAGACATTTTTTGCATTAAGGTTGAGATAAACAAAGTTTTTTATGGTTTTTTCAGTAGCTTTGTTTGAATTTTTTGTAAAAAAATATGCAAAATGAGTTGATTTTGCATGTAAATTTGACAAATAAGGCTTTTTTTGGTAGTGTTATGAAAAAAGAAGCTATCAGTCAAAATGCTTTAAAATTTAGCATTTTAAATAGCTTTTTTTGCAATTTATACATTGTAAGGAAAAATGATGAAAAATAAGCTGATGATTTTACTTATCCTTGTGGTGCTTATTTTGTGTGCTGTTGGGTATTATGTGCTTACGAGTTCAGATCCTAAGAATATCAGTTTTTATGAGCCAAAAACACAAACTTCTCCTCAAAGCACTCAAACGAGCAAGGCTCAACCTCAACAACTTCCACCACAACAAAATACCACACCAGCTCAAAACTCTCCTCAAAACAAAGCCCTTGAGCAAAGCACACCAGCAAGCACACAAAGAGCTTCAAAGCCAAATTCAGCCTCCACAATGCAGAGTTTAAGAAGCGAGTATGAAGCCTTGCTGAAGCGATCTAGACACGATAGAAGTCTTGGTGAGCCACGATATGATGTGTATATTGTTGATTCACAAAAGCTTCATGCAAATGAAAGAAAAACGATCAATTCTATCACCACCACGCTTTCAAGAAGAGGTGGCTTTTTAGAATACGCTTTATTTGTCGAAAAAACAAACACAGAAAATATCAAAATCACGCTTTTTAATAAAAGCTTACTTGATGAAACAAACTTTATCGCAAGCCCTAAACCCTTACCACCTCTTTGGTTTAAATTCAACCAAAGCTCAATGCAAAGCATTAAAAATAGCTTTTATATCAACGAACTTAAAGCCACGCTTAAACCACAAAGCAAGATTAAAAGCATTGTTTTAAGCGGACATACTGATGAGGTGGGAAATGCAGCGTATAATTATATGCTTGGGCTTAAAAGAAGTGCAGCTGTAGCAAGTGAGTTTTTAAGGATAAGTGGTAAAATCATCATTCAAAGCTTTGGAAAAGACAAACAACTTACTCACGATATGGACGAAAGCAAACGTTATGTCAATCGCCGTGTTGAGACTCTTTTTGAATAGCCTAAAATCAAAAGCCAATTTTAGGCTATTTTTTTATATTTTTATCTAAGCTTGCTTTGATTTTGACTAGAAAATGCAAATTCTTGGCTCTTTTTCAACAAAAACTTAGGCAAATTTGGGTATTATCTAGCTATTTTATTTTTAAAAGGGCTATTTTAAAATGTATGATAAAAGTGTTGAACAAGAGTATTATAAGATATGTGAGGAGCGAGGGTATTTTGAAGTTGATGGGAATTTACATTTGCAAAGCGAGGGCAAAAATTTCTGCATTATGATGCCTCCGCCTAATGTTACAGGCGTGCTTCACATAGGACATGCGCTTACTTTTAGCTTGCAAGATATCATCACGCGCTATAAAAGAATGGACGGCTTTAGGGTGCTGTATCAGCCCGGACTTGATCATGCTGGCATTGCGACTCAAAATGTAGTTGAAAAACAGCTTTTAGCTCAAGGCATTAAAAAAGAGCAAATCGGCAGAGAAGAATTCATCAAAAAAGTATGGCAGTGGAAAGAACAAAGCGGTGGTAAGATAGTAGAACAGATGAGAACTCTTGGCATTAGCCCAGCTTGGAGCCGTTTGCGTTTTACTATGGATCAAGGGCTTGCAAACGCTGTAAAAAAGGCTTTTATCTCGCTTTATGATCAAGGCTTGATCTTTAGAGGCGATAGAATGATTAATTGGTGCTGCAAGGACGGCGCGCTAAGTGATATAGAAGTAGAATACAAAGAAAATAAAGGCAAACTCTATCATCTAAGGTATTTTTTAAAAGAAAGCAAGGACTATCTTGTCGTAGCTACTACGCGTCCAGAGACTTATTTTGGTGATACAGCAGTGATGGTTAATCCAAACGATGAGCGATATAAGCACCTAATTGGTAAAAAACTCATCTTACCTCTTGTGGGTAAAGAACTTAAGATTATTGCTGATGAGCATGTGGATATGGACTTTGGAACAGGAGTAGTTAAGGTTACACCAGCTCATGATCACAACGACTATGAGGTGGGCTTAAGGCATAATTTAGAATTTATCACCATCTTTGATGAAAAAGGTATTTTAAACGAGCATTGTTTGCAGTTTAAGGGACTTGAAAGACTTGAAGCAAGAGCGCTTATCATCAATGAGCTTGAAAAACACGGCTTTGTTGAAAAGATAGAAGATTATGACAATCAAATAGGACTTTGCTATCGTTGTAAAAATGTGGTTGAGCCTTATATCTCAAAACAATGGTTTGTCAGTGCTAAAGTAGCTAAGGAAAGCATTGAGAGGGTAAATGCTAAAGAAATGTGCTTTTTTCCAAGCCATTGGATCAATTCTTTTAATGCATGGATGAGGGATTTAAAAGACTGGTGTATCTCGCGTCAGCTTTGGTGGGGACATCAAATTCCGGTTTTTTATTGTGAATGTGGGGCTGAGTTTGTAAGCCAAAATACACCTCATGAGTGCCCAAAATGCAAGGGTGTAAATTTTAAACAAGATCAAGATGTGCTTGATACTTGGTTTAGCTCAGGACTTTGGGCGATGAGTACTTTGGGCTGGGGCAATGAAGGCTGGGGCGAAGGCAAACTTTATCAAAAAGAGGATTTAAAGGATTTTTATCCAAATTCTTTGCTTATAACAGGCTTTGATATACTCTTTTTTTGGGTAGCAAGAATGCTTTTTCAAAGCACAAATGCCCTTCATGAGCTCCCTTTTAAGCAAGTGTATCTGCACGCTTTAGTAAAAGATGAACTTGGACGAAAGATGAGTAAATCACTTGGCAATGTCATCGATCCAAATGAGCTTATCAAAGAATACAGCGCTGATATTTTGCGTTTTACTCTAGCTATCTCAGCCGTGCAAGGACGCGATATAAGGCTAAGTAATGATAAGCTTATGCAAATTCGCAATTTTACAAACAAGCTTTATAATGCCACAAATTATCTACTTCTCAATGAAAAAAGCTTTGCTGAGCTAGAAAAGATAGAGTTAAAAAGCGAGCTTGGATTATACATGCAAAGTAGGCTTGAAGCTTGCATAAAAGAGCTAAGAGCAAATTTAGAGCAATACCGCTTTAATGACGCTGCAAATACCCTTTATCGCTTCTTTTGGGACGAGTTTTGCGACTGGGGCATAGAGCTAAGCAAGGCTGAAAAAAGTAGTGTAAAAGAGCTTGGCAGTATATTTAAAGAGGCTTTAAAGCTTTTAAATCCTTTTATGCCTTTTATCAGCGAGTATTTATATCATAAGCTTAGTAATACAGAGCTTGCCAACTCGCCTTCCTTGATGATAGCCAAATTTCCACGCTTTAAAGCACAAAATGAAAAAAGTGAAAAGCTTTTTAATCTCGTCATAGAAAGTATAGTAAGCATACGTCGTGCCAAAGCTTTGATTGATCAAAGTAAGATCAAAAAAGCCTTTATCAAGCTTAATGATATAAGTTTAAATGAAGCTTTAAAAGCTTATACGCATTTTATTAGTCTGCTTTCAAAGAGCGAGGAAGTGGAGTTTATCACTGAAAAAATAAGCAATGCAAGTGCTGATGTGAGTGAAAATTTAAGCGTATTTATACCGCTTGAAAATGTTGATCTAAGTGCTGTTTTACAAAGGCTTGAAAATCAAAAGCTTAAAATTGAGAAAGAACAAAGCAAGCTTGAAAATATGCTTAAAAATGAAAAATTCATAAGCAAGGCTCCAAAAGAAGTCATCACACAAAATCAAGAAGCCTTAAACGCACTTCAAGCGCAACTTGAAAAGATAGAACTTGAACTTGAAAATTTAAAGGGTAAAAATGATAGAGATTAACAAGTTAAAAAAATACTACGGCAAAGAACTCGTCATTGATGAGGTGAGCCTTAGTGTTAAGGCTGGAGAAATTTTTGCTATAGTAGGACATAGTGGGGCTGGAAAATCCACGCTTTTAAGGTGCATTAATGCTTTAGAGGATTATCAAAACGGCTCTTTAAAAGTCTTTGGTAAAGAAATTTCACAAGTGGCAAAAAATGCTCGAGAACTTAGAAACTTGCGTAAAGATATAGGTATGATTTTTCAGCATTTTGCTTTGATGAGTAGAAAAAATGTCTTTGAAAATGTGGCTATGCCTTTGCAAATTCATGATTTTAACAAGAATGAGATTGACAAAAGAGTAAAAGAGCTCCTTGAAATGGTAGGCTTAGAGCAAAAAGCAAAGTCTTATCCAAACGAGCTAAGCGGAGGGCAAAAACAAAGAGTGGCTATAGCTAGAGCTTTGGCGTTAAAGCCTAAGATACTTCTTAGTGATGAGGCAACTTCAGCACTTGATCCAAATACAACGAAAAACATTTTAGAACTTATCAAAAAGATCAATAAAGAACTTGGCATAAGCGTAGTTTTAGTTACTCATGAAATGGAAGTGGTGAAAGAAATCGCAAGCAAGGCTGTTTTACTTGATCACGGACATATCATAGGAAGTGGGGAAATTCACGAGCTTTTCTTAAAACCAAATGCTAAAATGCAAGAGTTTTTAGGCGAAAATGACTTTTTACCTCAAACAGGAGTAAATATCAAGCTTTTCTTCCCAAAAGAAGTGGCACAACATAGCGTCATTACAAGTATGGCAAGGGCATTAAACATAGATTTTAACATAGTTTGGGGCAAGATAGAAAAGCTCAATGACATCGCTTTAGGAAATTTAGTGATTAATGTGGCTGAAAAGGATAAAGAAAAAGTGCTTGATTTTATCCAAAAAAGTGGCGTTTTATGGGAGGTAGTCTAATGGAAATTCAAAGATTAGAAATGATACTAATAGATATTTTAAGCCCAGCCTTACTTGAAACCTTATATATGACTTTTGTTTCAACCTTTGCTGGCTTTTTGCTCGCTATAATCCCGGGCGTTTTGCTTGCGGTGTGGGATAAAGGAGGGCTTAATGAAAATAAAAGCTTATATGCTGTGCTTGATTTTTTCGTCAATATTGTGCGTTCTTTTCCTTTTATCATCTTAATCATAGTCTTAATGCCACTAACACGTATCATCACAGGCACAAGTATAGGCACAACAGCAACTATAGTGCCACTGACTTTGGGTATAGCTCCATTTTTAGCTAAGATGATAGAAAGTTCATTAAAAGAAGTTGATAAAAGTATCATCGAAGCAGCAAAATCTTATGGAGCAAGCAACGCCCAAATCATCTTTAAGGTTATGTTTGTAGAAAGCTTACCAAGTCTTATTAATGGCATAACCCTAACGCTTATCGTAGTCGTAGGTTTTTCAGCTATGGCTGGCACGGTTGGAGGCGGAGGTTTAGGTGATGTAGCTATTCGGTATGGTTATGAACGTTTTCAAAGCGATGTGATGATTTTAACCGTGATTGTTTTGCTTGTTTTGGTGCAAGTTATACAAATTCTAGGAAATTTAGCCTATAAAATCACTAAAAAATAATTTTTCATTTAAGCGGATACATAAAACTTATCCGCTTAAACTCAGCCTAAGCTGCTTTTTTTCAATACAAAATACTTCTTGAAAGTAGCGTGATTTTTTTATTACGCTTTTATTTAATAACTTTTTAATCATCTTTAAACTAAAATATAGATATTTTGCTTGAAAAAAAGGAAGATAATGTTTAAAAATATAGGCTTTAAAATATCTGCTGTAACCTTTATAGTGCTACTTGTGAGTTTTATTATCGTTCAGGTGATTTTGTATTTGGATTTTAAAAACACTTTTTCAAAGATGAGTAGAGAAAATTTAGATACGATTAGCACTTCTGTTTTTCAAACGCTTAAAATGGCGATGAATTTAGGCGATTCGCAAAAGATAGAAGAAGCTATACACGAGGCTAAGAGTATGGAAGGTGTGAGTGATGTGAGTATTTATCCTTCTAAAGAGACGATAGAGCTTTTTGAGATGAAAAATCCCCAAATTTCAAGCGATACGCTCATCTTAGAGCAGTTTAAAAACCCAAAACTTCTTTCTTTAGAGCAAGAAATTCAAGGACTAAACTACCTCAGACTTATACGTCCTTTAATCGCTGATGAAAGTTGCGTGGCTTGTCATGCCAATGCTAAGCTTGGTGAAGTTATCGGCGTGATGGATGTTTATCATAGTCTTGAGGGCGTTGAGAGGGATTTGCAACAAACGAGTAAAAATTATATGGTTATTTTTACCTTAGCGCTTATTGTAACCGTTGCTGTGGTGCTTTTTATGCTTAAACTTGTGGTTGGAAAGCCCGTTTTAGAGCTTTTAAATCACGCAAGAGAGCTTGCACAAGGAAGTGGGAATTTAAAAGCACGTATTAAGATTAAAGGTAAAGATGAAATTTCTAGGGCTTGTACTTATATCAATGAATTTATAGAAAAAATTCACAAAGCCGTGCAATCAACCAATCAAAGCTCAAAAAATGTCGAATACCAATCCACAAGACTGAATGAAAACGCCATCAAGCTAACACAAATCACAAAAGAAAGCCACGAAAAGATCGATGAAAGCTTTAAGCTAAGCACTCAAGTCGGACAGGATTTAAATGAATTAGCAAACCTTTCTACTGAGGCAAATAACGCAAACGATAAATCATACAAAGTGCTTGATCAAATGTTAAGTTCACTTTTTGATATAGCAAGCAAGGTAACACAAGTTACTCAAAATGAAACACAACTTAGTCAAAAAGTAAGCAACATGGTAGGGCAAGCAAACAATATCAAAGAAGCCATACAAATGATGAGCGAGGTGGCGGATAAAACAAATTTACTTTCCCTAAATGCTGGCATAGAAGCTGCGAGAGCTGGAGGCTATGGCAGAGGTTTTTCAGTAATCGCAGAAGATATTAGAAATTTAGCTCAAAGCAGTGAGGAGTTTTTGGATAAAATTTCAGCTATCATTAAAGAGCTTTTAGAAAGCATAGCTCAGGTCAGTGCTGAACTTAAAGAAAATGGGGTGTTTATAGCTTCTCTTGATGAAAATACAAGAGCCTTAACTCAAGACGCTAAAGAGGTAAAATCGTGCAATGAAGAGTCTAAAAATCTTGTGTTTGAATGCGTTGAGAGGATTAAAAAGTCTCAAAATAATATTGAAATTCTTTTAAGTAGCGTTAAGGAAAATGTTATCATCAGTAACAAAAATGAAAGCATTTCACAAGCCTTGCTTCAAGTGGCTGATGAGCTTAAAGTGGTATGTAAAAGCTTAGAAGAAGAGTTAAGCCATTTTCAAATTTAAATAAACTTTGATTTACGCAAGTTCGTTACACTTTTGTGATGTATTTACGAAAAAAAGGAAACACAATGAAAAAAATCGTTTTAGCCAGCCTTCTTGCAGGTTTTTTACTCGGCTGCGGCTCAAATACTCAAGATCAAGCTTTAGGCTTTGAAGACAAAGATCTTACGATTATTAAAATCGTGGCTTTGGGTGATGAGCTTGAGTATAAGGCTCAAGAAAGACCAAATATCAACTTCTCAAAAGGTAAATTTAATGGCTTTGCGGGCTGCAACCGCTTTTTTGGCGAGTTTAGTTTAGATAAAAACAAGCTTAGCATTGCTGAAAATTCAGGCTCCACAAAGATGCTTTGCGATCCAGAAGCAATGATATTTGAAGACGCGCTTTTAGCTTCTTTTAAAGGGGATTTTGAGCTTAAAAAGAATGAAAATGGCTTTGTGCTTGAATCACCAGCTTTACAAATTCACCTTCAATAAGCTTTCAAAACAAGCAAATCAAGATAAATCGCGACTTTAAGTCCTTTTTTATCTTGATCTTTTACAAGACTTAAACCCTTCAAACCGATATTTGTTTGCTCTAAAGCCTTTAAAAACTGCATAGTTTTCATAAATTCAGCTTCAAATTCAAGCTCAAGTTTATGACTTATAAAATACTCTTTTTCTATTTTTTTATCTTTAATAGAATGAAAATGTATGTGCTTGGCATTAGCAAGTTTATAAAGCTCGTCAAGTTGCTTTTGATAGGGGATTTTAAATTTTAAAAGCGTTTTTTCAAGTTCATTAAGATTGAGTTTTTGTTCTTCTTTGAGCGAAGAAAGTTTTAGAATTTGTCCTTGCTCGTTTGAAAAGCGCTCTAAATTCTGTGGATCATAATACCAAAAACTCAGTATTTGAGCTAATTTTAAGCCCAAAAATACACCCAAAAGCAAGCTTATAATGCCAAGAAGAATTTTTTCTCTTAAACTCAATCCATCAAGATAAAAGCTCAACTTCTCACTCATCTTTTATCCTTAAATGTAATTCATATAGACCATCTTTGCTTGTTTTTTGCTTGAGTATAAAATCATCATTGTTATAAAGTTTTTCGAAGTTATTCTCATTGCCTTGCGTAATGATTTTGACTAAATTTTCATTTTCAAGCTCTAAGCTTATGATTCTTATGCCATTTTCATCTAAAAAAGCAAAGAGTTTGCTAAGAGTATAAAGAGGGTTTGTGATCGTGCTAGCAAGCTCTGATTCTAAGCTTTTGATTAAAATTTGCTTTTCCTCAAGTTTTAAATTTGTGCTTTGAGTAAGTTCTTCAAGCTCGTTTAATGAAAGCTGATTAGCTTGTTTGTGAAAGTTTGTTTTTAGGGTGTGATGCGTAAGATAAGCATAAATTAAACCACCACAAAAGCTTAGCACAAAAGCAAGTAAAAAACTCAAAATCAAGCCTTTTAAAGCACTAAATGAGCCTTGTTTTATGTTTCTTAGAAAATTGGCTTGAGCTTGATTTTGCTCTATCTCAAGTTTTGCAAGCTTTTTGTAAAGCTCATCTTGTGTTATTAGCTCTTTGTGAATTTGTATAAAAAGCTTATTTTGAAGCATTTTGCTAAGATTAAAATGATCGTTGATAATCAAAAGTGTTTGGCTTTGATACTGCTTTAAAAGCGTCTCGCACTTGGCTTGAGTGAGTAGAATTTCTATGCAAAACTTTTCTTGTTCTTGAATGCTTTTGTTTTTAAAAGCATTAAGGCAAAGTTTGGGGATATTTTTGCAATACAAAAACTCATCTTGCTTAAAAAAGGCGATAAAAGCATATTCATCTTGCAAAACAAGCGTTGCAAATGCTTGGCTTAAATCCGCATGCAGATTTTGCAAATTTCTTAAAATCACAGCTTCGCTTAAGGCAAAATCATCTTTTGTGTGTAAATTTTTAAAAAGAGTTAAAAAGATATGCACTCTTTCCTTGCTTTTGATAAAGCTCATCACATAACTTAGGCTTTCTTGTATATCAAATTCTATCAAAGCTCTTTCAAACAAGTTTTCTTCATCGATATTTTCAAGCTCATCAAGCTTGAAATTGGTGTATAAAATATCTTCAAATGCAATAATTTGTATTTTTATGTCTTGAGTTTTAAAGGGTTTAAAGTTCAAGAATTTGCTTAAGAAAGTCTTCATCTTTATCCCAGTTTTTTTTCACTTGCACAAAAAGATTGAGCATAACTTTTTTTTGAGCAAATTTTTCTATCCTTATCCTTGCGTTTTTGCCAAGTCTTTTTAAGGCTACAGCATTTTTACCGATAATCATAGCTTTGTGGCTATGACTTGAAGTGATGATATTTGCGTCAATGAAAAGTATATGTTCTTTTGCTTTAAAACGTGAAATTTCAAGCTCGCATTGATAAGGAAGCTCATCACTAAAACTCTCAAAAATCGCTTCAAGTATAAAATCCTTATAAATATCCTTTTCCTTTGCACTGCTTAAAAGCTCGCTATCATAGTAGTGTGGGTGCTCAGGCAAGAGTTTAACAACTGCATCAAGCAAGGCTTTTTTAGCACTTTTTTGCTTGCTTGAGTAAGGAAGCAAAGCCTTAAAATGCTCGCTTAAGCTTGAATACTCATTCATCTTAGCAAGCAAATACGCATTATCCACCAAATCGATCTTATTTAAAATCACGATATGCGGAACCTTGCAGGCTAAGCTTAAAAAGTCTTTATACTCACTCAAATCATCTTTAATGCTTGCTACAAAAAGCACAAGATCAACCCCTTCTATGCTTTTAAGAGCGATTTCTACGAGTTTTTGATTAAAAACTTTTTGACTTTTATGCAGTCCTGGCGTATCGATGAAAATGAGTTGATTGTTTTCGTGCATAACAATGGCATTGATTTTACGACGCGTAGCATTTCTTTTGTGAGAAATAATAGCAAGATTTTCACCCAGCAAAGAATTAATCATCGAGCTTTTGCCAGCATTGGTTCGCCCTATAACAGAGATAAAGCCCGCTTTTTGCATACAAAATCCTTTGAGTGTAATGATGATATTTTACACTAATTTGCAGATAAATTTTTATTTTCAAGCTAAATTTAAGTTTAAAAACAAATTTCAGCTCATCAATATAAACAAAATAAGTTATAATATCGCTTTTTAAGCTTCAAAAAAGCTTTAATAATACCCTTATAAAGAATAAAAAAGAAATTTAATCTTAAAGGACAAATAATGAAAAAACTACTTGTGATTTTAATCTTAAGCTTTACATGGCTTCAAGCTTTAGATCTTGATGAGATGATACACCAAGAATACGATGAAATAACCCCTGGAGAATGTGAAGTATCATTGGCTAAGGATATTAAAATAGGTGTGTGTAGTCTTACTGGTGCTATGAATGCATATGAGGATAAGCTTACCATGATAATGGGGCATTTTTATTCAAGTTATTATAAAATACTTGCAGAACATATAAGCACACAAGATAAGCATAAAATTAACAATATGGTTAAGAATATGCTTGCAAAACAAGATGAATGTGAAGAGATGGCTAGTAATATTGACCTGCCAGAGGATGCTAATCCTATAATTCCAGATCTTGAATTAACTTCTTGTATGCAAGATGAATTTGGCGAGTCTTTTTATGAACTGAGTAATTTTATCTATGAAAATCCTAAGTATAAACATATCTTTGATGAAATTTTTACACCAAATCCTAAAGAGTATTATGAGTTTATGAAATCACATAGCAATAGTGAATTTTTACTTAAAAACATACTTCAAAAAGCAGCCCAAGACAACCTCATAGATAAAACAGGAAAACTCATCGCTCACACAAATGAGCTTATCAAGCCTAGCTTTGATTGCACAAAGGCAAAGAGTGAGGTTGAAAAGCTTATTTGTAGTAATAAAGAAACAGCGAGTTTAGACAAACTTTATTCAAAACTTTATTTTGGCATACTTAATAGCATTCCAAAAGACACAAAGCTAGGGCAAACTACAAGAGCAAATTTAAAAACATTTAATAAGAATCTTTTGGAATATAGAGATAATATGCGTTGTTTTTTTCTGGATTATAATAACAACGAAAAAGAGGTGCAAGAGACAAATGAGATACTAGGCGATAATGGAGTGCCTTTGTATGCATATTTAAGCATAGTGCGTTATGGTTTTAGCACCCAAGAGCAAAAGCAAGCTTGTGTGCAAAGAGTTTATCTTATGGGAATCTTGCTTCTTGCTACAAACACCTTGCAAGATAGCGCGGATTTAAAAGGAGAGTATTCAGGTTCAGAGCCTTATTTCCTTGATATTTTTTCTATAAAATACCTTCATAACTTTGAGCTTTATGATACCTTTTTCCCAAAAGAATTTAAAGATAAGCTAAGCAAGATAACTAAAACTTTAGGATATTTAAGTGATCTTTCACGCTTTTCAGGGCATGGGTATTATTATGAGGAAGACACAGGCTTTATTTGCACTGGTGGAGAATGCGATACAGACACGATGAAAAATGAAGTAGAAAAGCCAGTGAAAGACTTTGTTAAAAAGATAAAATTGAGAGATTGATTAAACTAGGATTATTTTTGCGCAAAGACAAAATGAATAAAAATACTCTTTTATCTTTCCGCTGATAATTATCGCTTTAAAAAAGCTTCACAATATATATCTTGCTAAGTCTTTATCTTCTATAATAGAGCCAAGTTTTTCTTCAACCATAGCCTCATCAACCACAAAGTCCTTGCCAGCGTGCAAATCAGCCTCAAAGCTTAAATCCTCAAGAAGCTTTTCAATCACGGTGTGTAATCTTCTTGCGCCAATATCTTGCATTTGTTCATTTGCTTTGCTTGCAATTTGTGCGATTTTTAAAATGGCTTCATCTTTAAATTCAAGCCTTACTTTTTCAGTCGCTAAAAGCTGTTCGTATTGTTTAAGAAGCGAGTTTTTAGGGCGCGTAAGTATGGCATAAAGTGCCTTATCATCAAGGCTGTCAAGCTCTACTCTTAAAGGAAAACGTCCTTGAAGCTCTGGGATTAAATCACTTGGTTTGCTTAAATGAAAAGCTCCAGCTGCGATGAAAAGTATATGATCGGTTTTTAAGGTGCCAATTTTAGTTTGCACGCTTGAGCCTTCTACTATAGGCAGCAAATCCCTTTGCACGCCTTCTTTGCTTGGATCTTGCCTGCTTGAGTTAGAACTTGAAACAGCGACTTTATCAATCTCATCGATAAAGATAATGCCTTCATTTTCAGCCCTTTTTAAGGCTTCACTTTTAATGCTTTCCATATCTAAAATTTTCTCACTTGCTTCGCTTTGAAGGGCATTTTTGGCATCTTTTATTTTCATTTCTTTTTTGACTTTTTTGCTTCCAACGCCTATAACCTTTACTATATCTTGCATAGCTCCCATTTCAGGCGGTAAATTTGGATTGGTATCAAACATACTTTGTGAAATTTCTACCTCGATCACGCTTTCATCAAGCTTGCCATCTTTAAGCTTTGCGCGCATTTTTTCAAGGCTGTTTGCGTATTCATTTTGCTTTTCTTCGCTTATGCCTTTTGGTAGGGGTGGGAGTAGTTTTTCAAGGATTTTATTTTCTATGAATTCATCGATTTTTTCTTGATTTTTCTCTCTTTGTTCGTTTTTTACTAAAGTTAAAGCTGCATTTGCTAAGTCTCTTACCATACTTTCTACATCGCGTCCTACAAAGCCAACTTCAGTATATTTACTTGCTTCAACCTTGACAAAAGGAAAGCCCATCATCTTAGCTAATCTTCTTGCAATCTCAGTTTTTCCAACCCCAGTTGAGCCTATCATCAAGATATTTTTAGGGGTAATATCATCTTGAAGCTCTTTAGAAAGCTGCATTCTGCGGTAGCGGTTTCTTAGGGCTATAGCTATGATTTTTTTGGCATTTTTTTGTCCTATGACATAATCATCTAAAAACTCAACTATTTCTTTTGGGGTTAAATTCATTGTTTTGTATCCTCTATGACATAAGTTTTTATGTTTGTATTTGTATATATGCAAAGCTCGCCTGCGATCTGCAAGCTATCTTTTACCAGCACTTCTTCATCTAGCTTGGTGTGTTTAGCTAAGGCTCTAGCTGCGCTAAGGGCGAAATTTCCGCCACTTCCTATGGCTGCGATTTGCCCATCTTCTGGCTCGACCACATCACCTGTGCCAGAAAGCAAAAAGATATGTTCTCTATCAAGCACAAGCATCATAGCTTCAAGCTTTCTGAGGTATTTATCTTTCCGCCATTCTTTGCTAAAATCAATCGCAGCTTTAAGCAAATCACCCTTTGAAGCACTAAGCAAATTTTCAAACATATCAAAAAGGTTAAAAGCATCAGCTGTGCTTCCTGCAAAGCCGGCTAAAACCTTGCCATTGTTAAGTTTGCGAATTTTTACAGCATTGCCTTTAAGCACAGTGTTGCCAAAGCTTACCTGTCCGTCTCCACCTATGACGGATTTGTTTTTGCCCTTATAAGCTAAAATTGTCGTCGCGTGAAACATTATTCAGCCTTTACATTAAGTTTAAAACTTGCATGTATAGCATGTCCAAGTTTGACGCTAATCTCATGCAAACCAAGCGTTTTTATAGTATCACATTCTAAGCTTTTTTTATCAAGCTCAAAGCCGCATTGCTCTTTTAAAGCTGTAGCAATCTCATCTTTTGTCACCCCGCCAAAAAGCGAGCCATTAGCACCTACTGGCTTCTTGATCTCTAAATTTACTTTGGCTAATTCATCTTTAAGCTTTTCTAAATTTGCAAGCTCAAAACGCAAATTCTCAGCCTTTTTTCTTTGCTCGGCTTCAAATTGCTTTAAAACTTCATTTGTAGCAGCTTTAGCTAAACCTTTAGCGATTAAAAAATTTTGTCCGTAGCCATCTTTTACTTCTTTGATCTCTCCAGCCTTGCCAAGAGCTTTAACATCTTTGATTAATAATACTTTCATTTTTTATCCTTTTTGTAAAAAAGACAATTGTAACATTTTATGTTTAATCTTAGTTTTACAAGCTGAAATTTAAATAAAATTGCATATAATCTTTACGCAAATTTAAACTCGAATTTTGGTTTTGGCACTTGTCGTAAAATGCAAGGGGCTTTATTTGGATATGAAATGAGATTGAAGGAGTATTTTTGGATAAAGAAAACTTAAATTCAACACAAAATAAAAAATACGATGAAAATGGTGATGAGATTATTTGGGAGTATAAAGAGGATAAAATGTGGTTTCATGTGGCTGTGGTGGTAAATATGATTGCCATTTATGGTTTTTATTGGCTTACTATAAATAAAGTAGCAAAGTGGGTAAATCCCGGTTTTGGGCATTATATGTCATTTTTATTTATATTTTTGCTAATGGCTGCTTATCCACTTTATTCTATTTTTAGATTATTTAATCAAAAAGCAGTATATGCTACAAAAGATAAACTTATTTTTAAAAGATATTTAGGCAAGCCAACAATACTATCTTTGGAGCTTCCTATATACACATCAAATTATATATCACGCCTCCCACACTCAACTACTGATTTTTATATACTTGGTGGTGAGAGAAAATTCTTTGATAGAAAAGCTTATATTATTTATGGGATGGAAGATGAAAGTATAGATGAGCTTCGTAAAAATATTTTATTACCAAGAGTTAAAGAATATGTCTTAAATATAGCAGATGAAAAGGAAGCACTTACTTGCATATTAATTTTATCTATGTCCGATTTTAATAAATTAATAGATTTAAAGGCTTTAGAAAACGAAAGATTAGAAAGGCTTAAAAATACACAATAAAGAAAATGAAGCTATTTATATGCCTTTGGAATTTTGCTTTTGTGAGCAAGATTTTACACAGGTTTTTATTATTCGTAAAGATTTTGGAGGAGGAGTTAAAAAATGAATGAAAATAATAAAGAAAACCTAAATTTAACACAAAACAAAAAATATGATGAAAATGGAGATGAGATTATTTGGGAATATGAGGGAGATTCAAAAGTGTGGTTTTGCATAGCTGTAGCAGGACATATGATTTATATTTATGGTTTTTATTGGCTTACTATGAATAAAGCAGCAAAATGGGTAAATCCCGGTTTTGGGCATTATATGTCATTTTTATTTATATTCTTGGTATTGTTTGTTTATCCACTTTATTCTATTTTTAGATTGTTTAATCAAAAAGCAGTATATGCTACAAAGGATAAACTTGTTTTTAAAAGATATTTAGGTAAAACAAAAACGCTATCTTTAGAGCTTCCTATATATGGTCGGGATTTTCCACCAATGATTCCGCATTCAACTACTGATTTTTATATACTTAGCAATAAGGGAAGATTATTTAGAGTAGCCTATATCATTCATGCGGGTCAAGATGAGAGTATAAAAGAACTCTATAAAAATATCTTAGTGCCAAGAGTTAAAGAATATTACTTAAATGTAGTAGATGATAAAGAAGCAGTTATTTGCAGATCTGATTTATCAGACTCAGATTTTAAATACTTGATAGATTTTAAAGCCTTAGAAAATGAAAGACTAGAAAGGATTAAAAATACACCAAATAATCCTAACGATTGATAAATTTATAACTAAATCTAAACTCAAGCCAGCATTTTAAGGCTTGAGTTTAGATCAAAGTTAAGGTTAAAACTTCCTTCCAGCTTTGCCAGCGATGATGAAACGTAAGGCGTTAAGCTTGATAAAGCCTTCAGCGTCTTTTTGGTTATACACTTCATCTTCTTCAAAGGTGCAGTATGCTGCATTAAAGAGGCTATCATTTGCACTTTCTCTACCTACTACCATTACACTACCTTTGTAAAGCTCAAGGCGCACAAGTCCATTGGCGTGCTTTTGACTTTCATCAATGAGCGCTTGAAGCATAAGTCTTTCAGGGCTAAACCAAAAGCCATTATAGATCAAATGAGCGTATTTTGGCATAAGTTCATCTTTAAGATGAGCTGCTTCTCTATCAAGAGTAATGCTCTCAATAGCTCTGTGTGCTTTAAGTAGTATTGTTCCGCCCGGTGTTTCATAACAACCGCGTGATTTCATACCTACAAAGCGGTTTTCAACGATATCAAGACGTCCTATGCCATGTTTTGCCCCAAGTTCATTAAGCTTTGCTAAAAGTGCGGCAGGGTTCATTTTCTGTCCGTCAATAGCCACTAAATCACCCTTTGCGAACTCAAGCTCTATGATCTGGCTTTCATTTGGAGCATCTTTTGGACTTTTTGTCCATCGCCACATATCTTCATTTGGAGCTATGGCTGGATTTTCAAGCTCTAAACCCTCATAAGAGATATGAAGTAAATTTGCGTCCATTGAGTAGGGAGACTTGCCCTTTTTCTTGCTTATATCAATGCCGTGTTTTTGAGCATAGGCTAAGAGTTTTTCACGACTATTTAAATCCCATTCTCTCCAAGGGGCGATGATTTTTAAATTTGAGTTTATAGCTAAGTATCCTAACTCAAAACGCACCTGATCGTTACCCTTGCCTGTAGCGCCATGACTTACCGCATCAGCTCCTGTTTGAGCTGCTATTAAGGCTTGAGTTTTAGCTATTAAAGGACGCGCTATACTTGTGCCAAGCAAATACTCGCCTTCATAAATAGCATTTGCCCTAAACATAGGAAAAACATAATCTTTCACAAATTCATCTTTTAAGTCTTTAATAAAGACATTTTCTGGTTTTATGCCTAAAGCTAGGGCTTTTTGACGAGCTGGTTCTAGTTCTTCGCCTTGTCCTATGTCAGCTGTAAAGGTTGCAACCTCGCATTTATACTCATCTTGAAGCCATTTTAAGATAATGCTCGTATCTAACCCGCCTGAGTAAGCTAGAACGACTTTTTTGATCTCATTTTTCATCGTTTTTCCTTAAGGTTTTTGTGGTATTTAAGCAAGTATTCTAACGAAAAAATGTTTATATGACAATTAAACAAAAGTCAAATTTAGCTGAAAAATTTGATTTTGTGGCATATAAAAAACTCTTAGAAAACAATAAATTTTAGTCATTTTAAATCAAATCTAGCTCAAATCAACACAGCGTTAGCACGCTTTGCACGCTTTTTTGCATTTAACCCTTTTTTTCAACGCCAAAAATGCCTATACTCAAACGCAAAAAAGGATATGCAAATGAGTATGATTGATCTAAGCACCAACTCCTTTTCAAACAATGCTTATCAAGCCAGCCCGCCAACAAGGGCGTTTCAAAACACCTTCGCGTCAAAAAATGCCACAAATGCGGCAGGGTTTTTAACGCAAAGTGATTTGAGCAATTCTCTTTCAAATCCAACCTTGCAAAACTCGCAAATTGCAAACTTGCAAGCGGATACAGCCTTGAAAAATCAGCAACTTTTCACCGATAAAATAGGGCTTGGTGCAAATCTAGCTATGAGTGGCTTGAGCCTTTTAAACTCGTTTAATTCGTGGAAAATGGGCAAAGAAAATCTCAAGCTTCAAAAAGAGCAACAAAATCTTTTAAAAGAGCAATTTCACACCGAAAACGCCCGCTACAAAGAGCGAGAAAATGAACGCAAGCAAAACAACGAGGCTTTGGCAAAATCAGCCTCAAATTACGAGCTTTTGCCAACTCAAAGGCTGTAAATGCGTCTTATTAGCTTGCCTCGTGCTTTAAACTGCGTCAAAAAGGATCGCTTTTCAAACTCAAAATCAGCCCTTTTAAAGCTCAAACAGGGCGAAAACGAGCTTGAGCTGAGCCGTTTTGGCGGGTATTATCAAAGCGAGGAAAGGCTGATTTTTAGGGTGTATGAGGGCAAGGGGGTTTTAGAATTTGAGCATGCTTTGAAAAATTTTGACTTTTCAAAGCTTAATCTTGCTTTTTTAGAGCACTTTTTATGCCACAACTTGCACCATCAAAACGCTGATACCTTTGATAAAAAGATGATCGCTTTGTTTTTGGATTTTGATTTGATTTTGCAAGAAAAGGGCGAAGAATACATCATCAACAAAGCCTATCAAAAGCTTTGCAGGAGGCTTTTTGCTCAATAAAAGCAAAAAAAGATCGGGGCAAGCTAAAAGCTTAGCTCAAAAGCCACAAGAATAGCAAAAAGTTGGCAACCAGACAGAGGATACAAAAAAGTTGGGCACACCAGAGCGGGGGCTTTTCGCTTGCGAAAAAAAGCTCGGGTAGCCTTTAGGTTTTTACTTCGTGCGTTGCACTCGTAACTGCAAGCAGAAGTTGCTTTAGCTTGAATGAAAGAAAAGTTGGGCACACCAGACAAGGGGCTTTTTGCGAAGCTTCTGCTTGCAGTTGCGTAAGCAAAAAAAGGGTCGGGAAGCCTTTAGGTTTGTTACTTTAGCAGGAGCTTCGCTTCTGCGGTGAAAGTAAATAAAAAAAAGAAAGGAAATTAAAATGCCAAGAGAAAATATCAACGCAGGGAGTTCAGCACTTAGCGGGATGATCGCAAACGCTCAAGCTATGCAAAACACGACAGCATCGATGACGCAAGGTATCCAGCAAGGCTTAAACTCAGCGATGAGCTATTTTAGCGAGTATAGGGATCATTTGCTTAAAAGAAGGCAACTTGAGGAGCAAACAAAGGCAAATAAGGACTTGCTTTTAGAAAAAGCCCGCCAGTTTGATACGCAACACGTCTTAAATCAAAGGCAAATGGCGATTAATGAAAAAGTCGGCAAGGCTCAAGCGTGGAATATGAACGCCAATGCAAACGCAACGCACGAACAGACAAAGCAAATGAAGAAAGATTTTAAATTAATGGATGACACGCGGTATAAAAAAGATGACGCTCAAAGCCCAGCCACCACTGAAAAAGATGATACTCAAACGCAGTCTGCTCCTTCGTCCAGCCCAGCCACTCAAACACAACTTGCTTCAAACGCTCCTGCTAACTCAAGCCAGCCAAGCACTACTGAAAATCAAGCCAGCCCAGCTCCTTTGTCCAGCCAGCCAAGCCCAAGCCCAGCCACTGAACCCCAGCCAAGCCCAGCTACCCAGCCCCAGCCCGCTCAAAGCCCAAAAGTTCCTTGGATGCTTCAGCCCTTGCTTGCTGCGCGCAAAAACACACAAGACTTACCAACGCAGAGATTTTAAATGAGAGTATTTAAGTTTAAAAATGCCTATGTAACTTGCGAAAAATGCGACAATGTCTTTAGTTTAAACGATAGTGATGAGTTTAAGGCTGAGTTTAAAGAATTGTTTAGGGCAAAAGAAAAAGAGTTTTTTTACTCGTGTTATTGCCCGATTTGCTTGAGTATGAACCTTTTTAAACTTGCATTTGAAGTGCAACAAAAGCAAGTGATTAAAAGATATGAGATCAAGCTTTATACCAAAAACACAAGATAACAAGCAAAGGGCAAGCCCTAGAGCACAAAGGCTTATTTGTGGCTTTTTTCAGTGATGAATTGTTGTATCACTTGGTTTAATTCATCTTTTGAAGTTAAGCCGCTGGCTACATTTACGACGACATTTTCCATAAGTTCAGCAAATTCATCGCTGTAAATACCCTCCAAATCCAAAAAGTGCATAGCTAAAAATATCGAAGTGCGTTTATTTGCGTCTAAAAATGGGTGAAATTGTATGCAAGAAAACATTAAATGAGTGATTTTATCGGCGATACTAGGATAATACTCATCGTTTTTTATGTGCTCTAAAGCACTAGCTAGATAAACGATTTGTTGTTCATTGTATCCGCCTAAGCCACCTATTTTTTCAATGATTTTATCGTGTATGGCGATGGCTTCATCAAGTCTTATATAATTCATTTATCCTTTAATCGCTCAAATACGGCTTTAATAGCAGGTTTGTCAAGCTCTTTTTCCATTTTTTGCATAGTTTTTTTAACGGCTTGCCTTTGGCTAAACTCGTCTTTGTTTTTTTTCTCAGCCACGCTTTTAGCTGTTGTTTGCATACTTTTTCCTTTTTTTGTTTTGGCTTAACCCTTTTTTTGCGTTTGTTTTTAGGCTAAATTCTAACCAAAAAAACTTAAAAAAAGTTAATTCCAAAAAAAGCAAAGCAAATGAAAACTATAACCGAGCTTAAAGCCCTTTATGAAATGGATCGCAAGGCAAATGAAAGCAGCATTAAAGAGTATTATGAGGCAAAGGAGTATTATCATGGCAACCAGCTTCCCTCTGATGTGCTTGCAGTGATTAAAGAAAGGGGGCAAACGCCCATTATTGAGAATATTTATAAAATGATCGTGGCTAAAATCCTAGGCTATAAAAGCGAAAGTATCCAAGAAGTCAAGCTTTCAGGGCGTCAAGTCGAGGATAAAGCCAAAGCCACGCTTTTAAATGATATCTTAAAGGTTTTTTCTCAGCAAAAAAGCTTTGATAAAGAGATCATCAAAAGAGATAAAGAGCTCATCTTTGGTATGGCTGTAATGTGCCTTTGGATCGTGCAAGATGAGGAAGGGGATTTTCATATCGAGCTTGAAAATGTGCCAAGTGATTGTTTTATCATCGATAAATTCTCTCTTGAAAAAGACGCCAGCGACGCGCGCCGTTTTCATCGCCGTTTAAATTTAAGTGCAAGCGAGGCAAGAAGGCTTTTTGGCGAAGATGTGATCATCGATGAGTTGGACGAATACGAGCCACGAACAACTATCATTGAAAGTTGGATTAAAGAAGATGATTTTGATGAAAACGGCAAGAAAATGAGTAGTTTTAACCGCTACTGCTTCAGCGAAAAAGGGCAGCTTTATCTGTATGAAAAAGCGCCCTTTAAAACCGCTTCGCACCCCTTTGTCATCGCCAAGTATTCAATCGATGAAAAACACCGCTGGTATGGGCTTTTTAGGGATATTAAGCCACTGCAAGATTATATTAACTTTGCTGAAAATCGTATGGCAAATATGATGGGCTCGCTCAAAGCCTTTTTTGAAGAAGGTGCTGTCATTGATGCGCAAAGCTTTATCAGCGAGGCAAGCCTTGATAATGCGATCGTCAAGGTCAGAGATGGGGCATTAAAAGAGAACAAAATCCACTTCGTGCAACATCACGCCGATATCAGTGTGCTTTCTCAAAAGGCAAATGAAAAACGCAACCTCGCTAAAATTTTAAGCGGGCTAAACGATGAAGCACTAGGCACAGCCATAAACCGCCAAAGTGGCGTAGCAATCGCACAAAGAAGAGATGCTGGACTTATGGGGCTGAGCGAATACATCAAAACCAGCGATGAGATGGATAAAGACATCTTCCGCAAGGCTCTTGATCTGATTATGCACTATTTTACCAAAAAGCAAGTGTTTAAAATCGTGGATAAAAAGGTGGGCGAACGCTTTTTTACGATCAATGACAGCGAAGAAAACACCATCAAAGTGGGCAAATTTGATCTTATCTATCAAACACAGCTGAAAACTCAAGGTAGAGAAGAGCGATTTGCACACTGGAGCGAAATGCTTAAAACCATAGCTTCAATCCGCCCTGACATCGTCGCAAATATCCTGCCTTTAATGCTCAAAGACACAAACAGCCCAATCGCTGAGGATTTAGAAGAGCTTTTAGCGCAGGCTGAAGAAGCGCAAGCTCAAAGCTCGCCCCAAGAGGCTAAAATGCAAGAAATGCAAATGCAACTTGCGATCAAAGAAATGCAAGCAAAGATCAGCGAGCTTGAAGCAAAAGCCTACAAATACACCGCTCAAGGCGAGCTAGCAAATCAAATCGCCCAGCAAAACGCAAACAACGAAGATCAAACACAAAGCCCAAGAGAAAAAGGCATTGATCTAAGATGAGTGAAAGGGTGGATTTTGCTTTTTAAGCCTTGCTTTTTGACTTTCAACCTTAAAAGTGTTATAATTGAGTGAAAAAAGCAAAGGAAGAGTTGATGACTTTAACGATTATGAATGTTGATGAAGAATTTTTACCTGCTTTTAAGGCTTTAGCAAAGGGCGTAAAAGCCAAAGTTTTGGTTGAGAAAAACAAAGAAGAGCTTATCAAAGAGCTTGAAAAAGAAAGCCAAAAATGCGATGAGCTTTATAAAAAAGGCAAGCTTAAAACCTTTAAAAGTATGCAAGAATTAAGGGCTGATTTAGCTTAATGAAGTATGAAATTTATCTTAGTTCTGCTTTTAAAAAGTCTTTTAAAAAACTTGACACTAAAAACAAAGAAAAAACCCTAAAAGTTCTTGAAAAACTAGCTAATGATGAAGTTTTAGATGAAAAATACAAAGATCATAAGCTTTTAGGCTCGTTTAAAAACTTTAGAGAATGCCACATAAACCCTGATTTGCTTTTAATCTATGAGAAAAAAGAAACAATTTTAGTGCTAAGTGCTTTGTATCTTGGCTCGCATAGCAAATTATTTTAACCCTTTTTAACAACGCTCTTTTTTCCTACAATAAAGGCAAAAAGGCAAAAAATGAGCGTGCAAAATAGCATCAATTTAAGTCCTAAAACCTTGCAAGGTGAGCTAGCAAATCAGCCTTTAAACCCACCTGCACTTAAAAATCAAGCTTTAAGCACTCCTGCTTTGCAAACTCCTGCTTTAAATGAAGAGCAAAACACAGAGCAAAATGAAGAGCAAAGCGATTTGGCGAGCTTGCACCCTGCTTCGCAAGAGCAAGCAAACACCCCGCAAGAGCAAACAAACCCTGATGAAAAGCCTGCTTTGCTTTTGGCTTTTGATTTTGATAAGGCTTTAAATGCTGGCTTTTCAAAAGAAGAGATTATGAAGCATTTGCAAAGTAAGCAAAGTGAGATTAACTGGGAGGATTTAAACAAAAAAAGTGTCGATGAAGGCTTTGAAATGCTTAAAAAACAAGGCTTTCAAACGCCAAATTTTAAAACTTACGCAAGGGCTGAAAACGAGGAAGAAAAAGCCGCTTTAAGCTGGCTTAATCCTGCCAATTTTAACGCCGCAAAGCTCAAGCACGAAGAGGCTAAAGCACGAAAAAACGAAGTTGATACGCAAAATGCTGATTTAAAAGCCCAAGTTGCAAGCATAGTCAAAGAAAAACAAGATGAAAATCCCCTTTTTAAAGCAGGCAAGGAGCTTTTTAATGCGGTTTTAGGCGTTGATTTTGATGAGGATAAAAAGAAAAAGCTTGATGCATACACAAGTGCGTTAATCGCTGCAAATGTGCCTTTTGAAGCCCTTGATGAAGATACAAAAGCTCTTTTAGCGTGGCAAAAAACGCAAAATGACGCGAGCGATCTTTTTTCTTTGCACCGCTTTGATGAGGGCTTGAGCGAAAATCTAAAGCAAAGTTTTAGCCAAAAAGATGAAGCAAAGCTTTTGCAAGAAGCGGCTTTAAAGCAGTTTAATCACCTTAAAACCTTAAATGAAGCCTATCAAAAAAACGCATTTGAGGATTTAAGCGAGGCGGAAAAAGCTGCCATTGACAAAGAAAGAGGACTTTTTAGCAGTATTTGGGATAAGACAGGACACCAGCTTTTTGGCGATGATGAAGAGCGTTTTTTGGACGAAAAAAAGGACTTTGAGGCGCGTTTTGCAGTCAGTGATGAGCTAAGAAGTGCTGTAGTGCGTTTGGGTGAAAACTCAAGTTATAAAGGGCTTATCATCGGGGGCAAAAACGAAAAAGATAAAGCAGACTTTGAAAGAGATTTTAAAAGAGTAGCCGAGTTTGCGGGCTTTGATGAAGCTTTGGTTGATGAGGGCTCGGGTGAGCTTTATGTGAAAAAAGGGGAGCACATTTACCGCGTCAATAATAACTTTGGGGCGAATTTTTTAAGCTTTATTGAGGCAAATCAGCTCTCACTGGGAGGGTCATTAGCTGGGGCGTGGCTTGGATTTCAAAAAGGCAAAGGCTTAAAAGATGCTGCGCGTAAATCTATCGCAGGAGCTGCTGCTGGAAGTATGCTTGGTAAGATCGGTGATGTGGCTTTGACAAATTATGCGTATGATAAAGAACACAAGCTTGATGAATACCTTGCTTTAGCCACGCAAGAGGGCATTTTAAGCTTGGTTGGCGATGCGGTGATCGTCAATGCCAAGCCTTTGTTTAAAAGCGTTGCCACAAGCGTGAGTAAGGCGGTTGAGTATGTGCCTGTGCTTAATTTTACCAAAAGTATCCCAACGCAAAATTTTAAGGCGGCTAAAGACTTAGTCGCTCAAAGTGTTGATGAGGGCACAAGAGCGCAACTTCAAAGCTTTTATAAAGAATTTGGCGGGGATTTGCAAGCAAAACAGGGCAAGACTTTAGGCGAGTTTGCCAACTTTTTAGCGCAGCGATATGGTAGCGATCACGCCCTTACAAAACACACGCAAAAACTCAGCGAAATTTTAAATCTTAACTCTTTAACCACCCGACAACAAGAGCTTTTCAAGGCTATTAGAGCTGATGAGAGCGGTTTTTTACTGCCCTACATTAAAGAAGTGGCTTCACTTGATAGCAAGGCAAATGAAAGCTTAAAAGGCATTTTAAACGCCACCACAGCCCGCCTTGAAAGCTCGCTAAACGCCTTAAATATCAACAAAAGCGATATTAAAACCTTGCTTGATGAGCTACACAAAGGCACAAAAGAAGACTTTGCAAGGGTAAGTGATGCCATCATTAATAAGCTTTATGATGATAAAACTTACACCACCACGCTTGATAAAACAAAGTTTGAAGCACTTAAAAACGAGCTTGAAAGCACAGGCGCTTTGGGTGAAAATGAGCTTTTGTTTTTAAAAGACATTCAAAAAAATGTCTTTGATGAAAAAGGCGTGAGCTTTAAACAGCTTAATAACGCTCGTATCAACCTAAACGAGTTTTTACGCAAAGCAAGCACACCAAGCTCCAAAAACTTCTTTAAAAGCGAGGCTATAAACACGCTTAAAGATGAGATTGCAAAAGGTATCAATCAAATCTTTTCACAAAATAAAACCGCCTACACCAAAGTATCAGCCCTTTATAACACGGCTTTGCAAGAATACGCCCAAATGAGCGAGCTTTTAAAACAAAGTGCTTTTAAAAAAGCAAGAGATGAAAAGCAAAGCTTAGATGAGGCTTTAGATAGTTTGATCAAATACGCCAAAGGGCAAGGCGATGGCAAAAACAACAACCTAGATTTTTTACGCTCAAAGCTTGATGCACCAAATACAGCCATCTTAGAGATGAACCTGCTGAAACGTTTTTTTGAAAAGAGTTTGGCTAGCACTGATGAGAGTTTAAGGGTGCTTGATAGTGCGAAATTTATGAACGAGCTTGCTAAACTTCAAAACTTTACTTTTCAAAGCAAAGAAGCCAAAGAATTTATCAAGCTTTCGCAAGGCTTTCATACTTTGTTTAAAAATGATGCGAGTTTGGCTGAGGATTTGCTTTCAAAAACAGCGCGCAAAGAAGGTTCAGCACTTGCAACTTCTATCAGTGGAGCCTACGCACAAAAGCTTGTTAAAGGGCTTTTTGACTTTACTTTTAGAAATTTGCCTCAAAGCTTTATGTTTGGCTTTTTTAAAAACAGCATTCAAGGTGCGGCTTTAAGACACCACCTCCGCCACGCCTTGCAAAAAAGTGTCAGCGTAGATGAGTTTAATCACACTTTAAAACACAGCCTTTCAAAAAGCCAGTTTAACTCACAAACCAGAAAGCTTGCTGATGAACTGATGAGCGAGCTTGAACAAACTAGCAAGGCTTTAGATGAAGAAGCGAGGTTGATGAGTAAAAGCCTTGAGGAAAAAAGGGGGCAAAAAGAAGCTCGTGGGCTTTATAATGTCGTGTATAATGATAAATTTTCTACTCAGATTAAAAAAGATTTGCAAAGTGCTGATTATCTTGCTACACTCTCAAAAGGTTTTCACTTTAAAAGAGGAGGCAAAGGAGCAAGGCATATCAAGCTAGAACATACCATTGACAGCACACAAGAAGGCTTTGTAACGCCGCAAGAAGTAGCGAGTTTGGGTGTAAAAATGCGTGAGTTTTTGCAAAAACACAAAGAGCCATTTTTAAGCGATCAAGGCGGGAAGAAAGCTTTTATTTATGAGTGGCAAGATGAAAAAGGGGTAAGATTTAGACTAGTAAGCACCGCAAATGCGACCGAGCTACAACCAGCCCCGCCATCGACAAAAGAAGAGCTTACTGATGAGATTATAACATTTTATTCTGACAGAAATCTTAAAGAGCCGATGAGCTTTAAAAATCCTGCTTTGCAAGAAAATAAAGAGCTTAAAAGTCAAGCACAAAATCCCCAAAAAAACCTAAGCCTTTTTGAAAAAGCCTTGCTTGAAAAAGAAGAACTCATTGCCAGCAAAAAAGCTGAGGCTTTAAGACAAGAAAAAGAAGCCAAAGAGCAACTCAAACGCTTAGAGGCACAGCAACAAGCCTTAAGAGCGCAAAAAGATGCTCGAGCTGGACTTGGTGTGAATGAAAATGTAAGCTTTACTCAAGGAGCAAGCATTCACGCAACGCCCCTTAAAGATACTACTATCATCATAGATGATGAGAGTTTGCCTTTAAAAGCCACTTATATGGTTATTGACAAAAAAGATATAAAGCCAAGTTTTGAGCGAGCTGGCGTGCAAGGTAGAAGCACAAAGCAAGACGCAGTGATAAAAAACATACAAGAGGATTTTAAGCCTTCTTTAATCTTTGATAAAGAAGGCAGCTTTGATGGCGTGCCTATCATCACAAAAGACGGACAAGTCGTTGTAGGCAACCACCGAAGTGAAGCGATGAATGCTTTAAACAAAGAAGCAAGAAAGGCTTATGAGAAAGCAGTTGAGGCTAAGTTTAACATTAAGCTCAAAGACAATGAAATCATTGTAAGAAAGCTTGATGAAAACACCGATACAAAAGACATACTCCGCCTTGCTTTTGCTTCAAATGCGGGCAGAGAAAGTAATTTTGGTGAAAAAGCTTTAGCAAATCTTGCTCGCTTTGAAAAAGACATTGAAAACTTGCCAAATTTTTTAAATGCTTCTAGCGTTGATGAAATGAGCTTTTTAATCGCTAAGCATTTAGACAAACAAGGCAAAGGACTTGACAGCTTTAATGCGAACTTAGCCTTATTTGCAAATTTAGCCAAAAATAGCAAAAACAACGATATCCTAGAAGGGCTTAATGAGGCTTTAAAACATCTTGATGCTCAAAGTAAAAATAAGATTTTAAAAATGTATGTTGAAAACGCAGGGGCATTTTATAATATCGCTAAAGATACGGATTTAAAAGAGCTTGATTTAAGAAACTTTTTAGCTGATGCTTTTGTCGCAAGTGCAAAGGCAAATCAAACAAGAAGCGAGGATTTTAAGGCTTTGCTTGAAAGCTTAGAGCATTACACAAGCTTAACTGCTGAAGCAAGAAAGCAATTTGATGAGCTTCACCCTAATTTCACGCAAGATATTAAAGCTCAAGCTTTGGGCTTGGCATTAGCAAGATTTGCACGGCTTGAAAATCCAAGTGCAAGTTTGTTTGAGTTTTTACACTCAGCAAAAAGCAAACTTGAAGAGCTAATAGCTCCTAATCTTTTTGATCCAAATGGCAAGAGTTTAAGTGAGGCTAATATGAATGATTTTTTAAAGCTTATCTTGGCTGAAGGACAAGAAAACAAAGATAAGCCAGCTTTACTCAATGCCTTAACTAAGCTTGATGAGCTAGAAACAGCCAAACGAGCTGTAAGCTTTGAGGATTTAAGCAAGCTTAATGAAGATTTTGGCACAAATTACGCCGAGTTTTATCATAAGCCAATAGAAGCTTTTCATAAGCTAAAAAGCGAGCAAAGCGGACAAGTTGCTGGGGCTTTTGAAAGAAAAGACTTAGGCGATATTGATTTGGTTTGGGGCGAAGTTTGGCGCGATGAAAAAGGACAAATTCAAGGCTTTGGCTTGAGTAAGATTTTACAAAAGCACCCAGAAATCACCGCTGAGCTTTTAGCTGATATAGTGGAAAATGGGAGCTTGAAAAAGCAAGTTAATGAAGCTATGCAAGTCATCAAAGATAATTATAAAATCGTTTTAAAGTCAAACTGGAAAGGAAAACCTAGCAATAAGTGGATAGTAACAGCTTATGAAGTTGAAGAGAAAGGCTCAAGTATATCATCTAAGCCTTTAACTAAAGGGGATAATCTCCCTTTAAACTCTAGTGCAAATTCTACCACAAAAGAGCTTAAAAGTCAAGCCAAACTCACAGACAGCAAAGAATACAATGAGCTTATAAATGACTTCATCAATCGCCACCCTACACCTTTAAGGCACACAAGAGAAGAAATCTACCCAAAAGATATTTTAAATGATGAGACTTTGTATAAAGAATACACTGAGGATTTGCAAAGGTATATAGATAGGGAACTTGAAAGAAACTTTATGAGTAAACAAGCAAGGATTGATACAATGGAGCTTCGCACCTTGCAAGTGCTTAAACAACTCAAAGAAGGTAAGCCTTTAAATCCTTTGTTAAGAGATGATGAGATACTTGATCTAGGCATATCATTGTTTCAAGTAAGACAAATGCAAGAGGAATTAGCTCAAAAAGGCTTTCATATAGAGCTAGCCCCTGAAGTAAAGGCAAGATTAGAGTTAGCAGATCAAGGCTATGAAGATGCTTTGTATTATCCAAGCAAACATACGCTAGAAGTGCAAGCTCACAAAGCAGAGCAAAAACAAGCTCAAGATTTAACACATTCAAAGGATATGTTAAAAAATTCGCAAAATTTTAACATATCATCAGCTTTGAAAGATTTACCAGCTGAAAACACACCTTTAAAACTTGATGAAAAAGAACTTGATGAGCTTTTACAACGCTTTGATAATGTAGAAAATATCAAAGAGCATTTAAGCACAAGAGCGGACAGCGAACAAAGAAAAGCACTTTTTAATTTGCTTGATAGCACTTTAGAAAATCCACATTTTCAATATATCAAAGATGGAAAAGATAAGTTTTTGAAAAAATTTAAAAGTAGTGGAAAAGAACCTTTCTTTTATCTACTTATCACAAAAGACGGCAATAAAAACTTTATCACTCATTTAAAAACAAGAGATTATGCATATTTAGAAAAAGAATTAAATAAAGCTGATGAGCTTGTTAAAGGTGCTGACATTATAGAGGGGCTTAGACAGCAGGCAGGTGCTAGCAAAGAAGCTATAAACCCTCAACCTCCAAAGGCTAATTCTACCACAAACAAAACTTTAAGTCAAGATGAACAAATAGACTTTGAGGATTTAACACATTCAAAGGATATGTTAAAAAATTCGCAAAATTTTAACATATCGCAGGAATTTAGCATTATTGATAAAGAACAAGCCAAAGAACTTTTAAAAAATATCAAGCCTACACCAGCACCGCAGTATTTAAGCAAGGAGGAGTTTTTAGAAAAAGGATTAAGCAAGTTTATCAATAAAGAAAATTTTATCAAGAATTTAGAAAATAGCGAGGATACAAAACGCTTAAGCTATCTTAACTTAGCTGATGAAACTTATAAAAATTATGATTTAAAGCTTATGGGTAAAGGTGAAAGTGGCGAGGAAAGACAAACTTTTATTAAGGCTTTTTCTTATGATGAAGATAAACTTTTTTATATGCTAGTTAGCGAAGAGCAAAACAAGCTTTTAATCACTGGCATACCTACTAAAAAAGCAAGAGAAGTCATAAAAAGAATAGAAAATGCCCAAAGTATAGAGGCACGAGATTTTGAGGGGATTTCGTCCGCACCCAGCCTTTGGCAAAGCCAAACTAGCAAAAGCCAGCCCTCAACTACTGAAATGAATTCTACCACAAAAGAGCTTTTAAGTCAAGACAACAAGCCTAATGAGCTTCATTCTAACACTCACTTAGGCTCTGGCTTATTTACAGGAAGCGTAGCAGGTATAGAAGAAGATGAACAAGGCAACTTAAGCTTTGATCCTGCTCAGTTTGTCGCTGGCTTTTTGGGTGGTGCTGGTGCTTCAAAGCTGATGAGCTCGAAAGTGGTGCAAGATAGGGCTTTAACTTTTGTAAAAAATATCAGCAAAGAATATGAAAATTTGAGCGCACAAAAACCTAAACTTTTTGCTACAATTTTACAAAAAATGGACATAAAAACTATGATAGGCAACACAGATAAGGCAAAAGAGCAAGCAAGAAAGCTTTTTAATGAGGAGCTTTTCAAAAGAGTAAAAAACGCGATAGATAACGATGAAATCACTATTATGCCAAAGAGCGAGTTTAAAAACGAGGAGGAATTTAAGGCTTTGTTTGATAGGATTGATGGTAAGTTTGGTTATATCGATACACCTTATAAAAGCGTAAAAGTGAATACGCATTATGCTTTCACTCATTTTAGAAAAAATACCTATGATACAAATAGAGAAAATATCAAAGGTGGCTTTTTTGAAAGCTTTAAAGAACCTTTGTTTGTCGTGGAGCATAAAAGAGACGGAGCAAGTGAGCCTAGTGTGTATTTTTATAAGCCCTTTTATGATAAAGAAAAACAGCTTTTAAATCTTTTTGGTATAGGTGTGAATGAGCGTGGGTTTTTGAATTTTAAAACATACTATTTAGATAAGCAAGGCTCAAGGCTTAAAAGCTTGATGAAAGATAGAAATTTAATTATAAAATATATGAAGTAAGTCGCCTGCCCACTTGCAATTCAACCATGCGACAAGTGCGGTTTTGCTAGCCTGCACCCCTTAGGTTGAGTAAGGTTAAGATGCAGGAGCTGACTTACTTCTGCTTAAATTTTAGCATAAAAAGTCATTAAAGTCAAATTTTATAAGCTTTTAGAAATAGGAGAAGCATGAATATACAAGTTCAAAAAGCTTGGAATAAAATACAAGGTGAAAATACCTATAAAATAAAAAGAAGTGAATTTAGCGGTGCATTTTTATCAACCCTTGCAAAGCAAAGCGGACAAAAGGCGGTAAGTTTGGATGATATCGCTAAATATCAAGATTATGCAGATAGTGCTGATAAGCAAATTTTGACCATAGATAACGAAAAGAAACCTGTGCTTGTCAGTGGAAAACAAATCAATGGCTACTATGTAGTCGTGGAGCAAGTGCGCAAAGGCAAAAATGAGTTTGCATTTAAAACGATGTATTTTGAAAATGGTAAGCTTGAAAATAGCAAGAGTTTTAAAAGAAATTGATAATAAAGCTGGTGCTTTAGTGCTTGATTTAGAGCTCAAAGGCGGAAAACATAGAGCTAAAATTAAATCAAAAAGGAGGAAAAAACAATGATGTTAATAGGAAGTTCAGCCCCAGCAAGTGCTGTGGTGGCGAGGTTAAGTTTGCCGGGCTTAAGACAACAAAACCAAACAACAAGAAGTGTTTCAGTGCAATTTACCAACCCCTACCCTGATGCAAAAGTGCTTAAAGCTGTGGTTAGTGGGACTTTTAGGCATGAAGTAAGTTACAGCTTTTTAAATATCAATCGTGGCGTAGGCGATAGAAATAGCAATATTTACAGCAAAAATATAAATGAAACGCATACTATCAATACCTTCATAGGGGGGGGGGGGGGACAGACTTTTACAGCAGTGCTTTACACACACAATGGGCATAGGTGGAACTCTACTTTTTGCGAGCTTAATCTAAATCTTACCTTTTACTACGAACAATAAAGCCGTGCAAGAGGATTTAAAGCGACAACTTGCTACAATTGAGGCTAAGCAAAAGGCTATGAGAGATAAAAATTTAAAAACAAAAATGAATAAAGATTTAAGTGAGCGAGAAATACTTGAAAACATTGCTAATTGGGATTTAAATGCACCAAAACAAAGCATAAGTCAAACTAAACGAAAAAGCATAATGAAGAGGGGCTATTGAAAAAAAATATCATAATTTACTTTTGGATATACAACACTATAACCAAACTCATAATGATCAATATCTTTTTTATCTACGACTTTTTGCGTGAGTGGATTTATCCAAACAGGGCTTATTTTATTATCGTTGATTAAAGCTTGTAAATTTTGCTCTAAGCTTTTTTCATCAATTTTAAGTTCATCTTCAAACACGACAAGATCATCTTTAGCGATGAGATTGCCATTTTGCTTGATAAGCTCAAGGAGTTGTTTTTGCAAGTTCGTCATTCTTTTTATTTTGAGCTATTTCTGGAGTATTTTTTATAGGAATAACATTTACCTTGAAATCTTCAAAATTTGCAGGTGGTAAAACCCAAGGAGAAAGTCTAGCCATCATCACCATTTGTGAAACAATAGGTCTAAAATAAGAGTATATTATAGCAACAGCATTTTGTAAGTAATCTTCACCATTTTCATTTTTATTAAAACTAACAGCTGTAATTATTTTTGAATTGATAGTATAAAGTAGCTCCTCTGGCGATACGCTTTTATCCAAAACTTTTATATTTATAGACACTTGCATTGTGTATTTATTATATTCTTCTTCAAAAAGAGCATCAGCAGTTATAGTTCTTTTCAGAGATAGTTTCTTAGCACTTGCATCGTCCTTTGACATATTAAAATTAAAATCAACAATGCGAATAGGATGCAATTTAAAAAAACCTTCTTTTTTACTCATTTTTTATCCCTTAATTTTTATGCTACAGCTTTTGATGAACTATCTATATCTTCAGTTTCAAACTTTTGTGTTTTCATTGTTTTTTGAGATGATAGTTTAAGCAAAAACTCTTTTTCTTCTTCTTTTAATTGAGAATTATTTTTTTGTTTTTGATTTATTTTATCGTCGCTATCTATTTCTTTTGTTTTCTTATAAACTATGCTTCTTATTATATTAAAAAATTTTATACCCTCAATTAAATTGTCAGCAAAATCTTGAGCTTTTTCATCGTAGATTGTTTTTTTTGTATCATCACTACTTTCAACATACTCAAAATAATTGCAATTTAATATAAATAAAAATAAATGTCCCAAAAGAAAAGCTTTTTGCTTATCTGAACTTCCTTTTTTGTATTCTACAACAAATTTTTCTCCATTAAAATAAACTTTATTTTGTTTTCCTTGCCCCTCCTCTTGTATGTTAAAAATTTTCATTATAAACGAAATGTTTATATTTTGTTTATTGATCTCTTTAAATACAATCGCCATTACTTCTTTTTCACTCATGGCATTATCATAGCCTATAGAATCATACATTTTTCTTACTTTTTCTAGTCCCATTTGATAGTTTTTTTTGTATTCTCCAACAAATAACTCCTCGATTTTCATTGCCTAGCTCCTCTTTTTGTTTTTTAAACTTTTCTTGAATTCAACAAATCATAAAAGTCAATTAACACATAGTATTCTTTCTTATACTTTATAAAAATACAATATTCTTGTGCTTTCAGCACTTCATCTTTCATATATTTGATGAGATAGTTTATACCCTCTTCATTTGTTAAATCTTCGCATTTTAACCGATCACAATCAAAAAGAATTATGCACACACCTTTAAAATCGTATTTACAAGCTATATTTTTATCATTTAGCTTTATTTTATTGAGGTGCTTAATATGTTTTTTACATATAATAATCTCATCATTATAAGTTGTATTTTCAGTATATATTTCATTTTGCTCCACAACCTGCATAAAAGCAATATTTTTTATAGCACTTATCGAGCCTTCTTTAAACAAATTATTTATGCATCCATTACTTTTTTTCAACAATACACTATCCATAACAAATTAACTAGAAACTATAATAAATTATAACCAAAAATATTTAACCCTGCCCTTTTTTGCACTTTTTTGTAAATTTGGTGCAAAAATGCTGAAAAAAGGTGGCACAAATGATCGCAAACAAAGATGAGATCAGGGCGTATTTTGAGATGAATGATGAAAATGCCAAGCAAGTGGCGTTAAAATTTGATGTCAAATACCGCACTCTAGCGCACTGGATTAAAAGCGAGGGTTGGCAAAGAGCTAAGGCGATTAAGCCTATCAAAGCTGAAGTGCTTCGTGATGAGCTTTTGCAAAACGAGCTTTTTAGCGTCCAAAATGCCAAAAAAGAGCAGCTTAAAGGCTTGATTAAATCCCGTTTAAGCACTCAAAGCACGACAAAGCTTGATCAACTCGTGCTTGATAACTTGCTTGAGCATTCAACAGATAAGATTTTGCTTGAGGCAATGAGTGTGAATTTCATTCAAAAAAATATCGCCCTTTCAGCTCTTATCGCCAAAGATGAGCTTTTAAGAATGCAAAGGCTTAAAAGAGAGGACAAAAGCGATCCGCTCATCATCGCAAGTGCAGAAAAAGTAGCCAAAATCTTTTTGGATTTGAAAACTTGTTTGTATGGAAAAGAGCATATCATCATCGAAAATCACTCAAACACGGATTTAAGCCAGCTTAGCAACGCCGAGCTAAACGCCTTGCTTGCTTCGTTTGAGCAAGAAGGCTAAATGGGGCTTTTTAGCGGGGCTTTTGGCAAGTGGAAGAAAAAACGCGATCGCTATCACCGCCAAAGAATGGCTGATTATGAACGTATCGCCACCAAATACGCCCTTGATTTTAAGCTAGAATACGCCACTTATGAGCATATTTCTTACGAGTGGGCAACGGCAAAGGCAAAGGCTGAGCGGGGCTTTTTTGCTGTAGCTTTAAGCGGGGGCAATCTCTTAAAAAACCTGCTTTTCATCTCAGTGGCGATTTTAGGCGTAGTTTTATCGCCTGTTACGGGTGGGGCAAGCCTTGTTGCAACGATAAGTATGTATGCGTCCATCACGGCTTCAGCTGTGGCTATTGCGGTGAGTATGTATGGGGATTATCTTGCAAGCGTGGCGGTAAATATAAGCATTGAAAGCTCAAGATACGCAAACGCAAACAAGGCTTTAGAGCGTCAAAAACTAGCAAGCGAGCAAAAAGAGCGCTTGACTGAGCTCATCATTTATGGGGGTTATGAAATATACGCAAACGGCAGTATTTATCAAAAAAACGCTGCTGGTTCGCAAAGCTTTTCAAGCACGATAGCCTTTGATACGAGCAAGGGTTTAAGAGGGGATTTGAAAAATGATGTCTTTGATGAGAGTATCCACTCAAGAGTGGGCGCAAGCAAAGCAGGTGGAATGCGGTTTAAAAGCGATGTTTTGGGGCTTGAGTTTCCTTTGAGTGATTTTAAGATGAGTGCAAGGAGTATGATTGATAGCTTTGAAAATCAGCTCAAAGATACGGCAAAAAGGATTAGCGAGGGTTTTAAGGAGCTTGAGCTTTTAGATATCAACTACACCGCTGAGGGCGAGGCGTTGTTTAAGCGGGTGTATGAGCGTCAAACAAAGCCCATTGAGCAGCGAATTTGTATGCAAGACTTTTTAGAAAAGCTAAAAGCTTACAACAAAAACCAGCGATTTGACTTTAACTTCATCACACTAAAATCCTTTAAAAAAGCCGAAAAAACACGCAGCCAAGAAGAGCTTCAAGCATGGTATGACGCGCACTCTTACAAGGCTTTACAAGAAAGCAAGACAATCAGCGTTGAGCTTAAAGCAAGGTATTATCTTGATATGATTGATGTGCATTTAAACGCCATTGCCAACACGCTTGAAAAGAGTAAATTTTACTCCATTCAAGAGCAAAATGAGGTAAAAAACGAGCATATTATCCCCTCAAATGAATACGGCGTTGATGATACAAGATATGTATTTCGTGGCGTAAAAAGCGAACTTAAACTTGTTTTAATGCAGAGTGATCAAAGCCTTTTTACATACAGCCGTTTTGAAGAAAAAGATATGCAAAATAAATATTATTATCTTAAAAAACTGCCCCATTCAGCTCTTTTGCTTGAGGATTTTTTCAAACTTTTTAAAGATGAAGACACACAAAAGCCTTTAAATGCTAATGAGCTCGTGCAAGAGTATGAAGCCTTGATGAAGCATTTTGCGCGCTTTGAGCTAAGCAGTAAGGCAAGTGGCTTTTATCGTTATTTTGGTAACAAATTCGCTTTGCATTCTTTTTATGAGTATGCTTTGAAAGAAGATGTGTTTTTCTTGGATTTTTCACAAACAGGAGTGATAAAACTACGTTTCATCGCTCTTGAAAAAGAGGATTTTAAGGCTTTGAGCGAGCCTTTGTTTAAAAGCGAGGATTTAAAGGGCTTTGATTATACAACACTTGATGCACAAAGTTAAATGCTAGTCATAAGACATGCTTGCAAAGCTTGTTTTGAGTTTAAATTTTTAAATGCTTCAATCTTAGATACTATATCTTTAATCAAATCTTCCTTGACATTAAAAAGCTGTGAAAAAAACGCCTCAACACACGAGTATTGCGAAAATCCCGAAAGTTTATGATAATTGTCTTTGATTTCATCATATCTTGGCAAAATACAAGTGCAAAAATAAACCTTTATCCTTTCTTTATCATCTCTTGTTTTATCATTAAGTATTTTTGCAAGCACAGCTCTTAAAAAGCCTAAGCTTATGCTTTGATTAGACATTGCAAGCTTTCAAACTTTCTTGCGCAGCTAAAATGCCTTTTGCATACTCAGCCAAATCAAAATCGCTTGAAAAGATGATATTTTCATCAAGGAAGCCTATTTGCTCAAACAAATGCTCATCGATCATAATCTCTAAGGTGTTTTTTAAAGCAACAGCCCCATAATACACTTTAAGCGTGCTTGTTTTAAAGCCTTCATTCTCGCTTTGCTTGCTTGAAAGCCTTTTTTGAGCTACTTTTTGCACTTCATCAAGCTTTTTGATATAGGCTTTAATGCCTTGTTTATCCTTTTGATTGATGGGCTCTTTAAGACTTACCATACTAAAAAATTGCAATGAAAGCATTTGAAATACTTTTGAAGAGATGATTTCATACTCTTGGATACTGATTTGCTTTGTTTTTTGTGCTGATGTTTTGATATTTTTTTCATCTTTGATCACAGCAGTGATGAAATTTTCAGTATCTAAAGCCCAGCATTGACTACAAAGAGCGCTCACACAAACAAAAGAGCCTATAAAATTCTTAAGTAACATTTTTCACTTCTTTGCTTTAATCTCTATCATTATAAACAAAAATCCTTAAAAACAAGCTTAACACAAATCCTTGTTTTGTATTTAACCCTTTTTATCATTTTCATTTTTTTCTACAATGCCTTGTATTTTAAACAAAAGGAAAGTCTAATGCAAGAAAAACAAAATTTAGCCAACTTACCAGCCCCACCTCAAGATGAGCCAGCACAAAATGAGCCTACACCGCCTCAAAGCGAGTTTGACACGAGTGCTGATGAGGCTGAATTAAACGCCACTTTAGCCGAGCTTGATCAAGCAAGAGCTAGCCTTGAAAGCTCTTTTGCCAAATATATGGCACAAAGCACCGATGCTGAGCTTGAGGAGCTGTTTTTTGAGAACAAAGAAGCCTTTTATCAAAAAGTGCTTGAGGCTCAAAATGCTTTTTTAGAGCAAAATATCGCCCCAAAGGCACAAAAAGCGGAGGCTTTAGAAGCAAGTATCGGGCAAAAAAAGGCGATGGGGCAGATCGAGGCGGCTCAAAATGCTTTTTTGCAAAACCACCCTGAAGCTGATATGAGTGTTTTGATGGACTTTTTCAGCAATGATTTGCCGCCAAAAGTGATGAATGAGCTTGAAAATCTGCCACCTGAGGAGTTTTTCGAGGCTTTGTATGAGATTTACACCCTTTATACAAATCCTAACCAAACAGCTTCAAACACCGAAGAAAAGTTGCCTCAAAAGATAGCAGGCTCACCGATAAACTCAAACGATCAAAGCCCAAGCTCAAACACTGAGTTACCTTTTAATCGTTTGTGAAGATGAGGAAAAAAGAAAAAGTTGAGGCAACTTGAGCGGGGCAAGCCAAAAGCCCCAGCCCAAAAGCCACAGGATACAGAAAAAGTTGAGGCACACCAGACAAGGGGCTTTTTGCGAAGCCTCTGCTTGCAGTTGCGTAAGCAAAAAAAAGGGTCGGGTAGCCTTTAGGATACAAAAAAGTTGGCTACTTTGACAGGGGCAAGCCGAAGGCTTGGGTCGGGTAGCCTTTAGGTTTTTTGCTTCAGTCTGCGACTTCGCAACTGCAAGCAGAAGGTTCTTTAGCAGGAGCTTCGCTTCTGCGGTGAAAGAACATAAAAAAGTAAATAAAAAAGGAGACACAAATATGCCATTAAATGAACTAAACAAAATCGACATTGCAGGTTGGAGAGACAACCCAAATGTAAGCACACAAATCGCCACAGCGATTGAAAAAGCCAGCTGGAAAAAAAGCCCATTTGAGGCTATTTTAGGAAAAGGAAGCGATCGCGGGCTTCGCAGCTACAGCGTCAAAAACACTCAGCCCTATCGTCCCCGCTTAAAAGCGGCTTTAACAGGTGCTGGAGTGCGTGGAAACGCGGACTTTGAGACGAATTTAGATCAGCTTGAAATTTTAAGCCAAACCATCTACCCTGAGGTGATCGGTAACAGCTTAAAAAGCACGATCAAGCAGTATCAAACTATCGAGCAGATCGACTTTGTTAAAGAAGCGAGCGATAGTTTGAGTGATTGGATACGAGAAAAAAGGGACAGGGCTTTGTTTGCAAGCTTGGCAAATGATCTTACAAACTGCGTCGTGTGCGATAGTGCAAATGGTTTTAAAGATACTACAAATGAAGCAAGCGTGAGCCAAGCGAGTAAAAAAGTAACACAAGATGATGTGATGAATGTCAAGGCGATCAGACAAGCCATTTTAATGGCACGCACGGGCAAGAACTATCAAGGCAAAGACGCCTTTCCTATGAAGCCTATCCGCAGTGTTTCGCACACTGAAGGGGGCATTAGTATCGAAAATTACAGCTATATCATCTTGCTTGATAGCTACGCCATCGATCAGCTCAAACGCGATCCTGAGTGGATTGCGATGCAAAAAGTGGGCGTAAGAGGCGATAAAAACCGCCTTTTTACTGGACTTGTTGGCATTATCGATGAATGCGTGGTGCTTGATATGGGCGTAAGCACCCCACTTCAAGCTGGTATGCTTAATTCAACGATCAGCGATGAGGACTTTCGCGCCAACATCAACGAGCAAAATTTCTCTAAAATCGTCCCGCCAAGTGCGTATGCTGGTAACACTCCTGTAAGCATAGGCTTTTTAATCGGGGCTTCAGCTTTGGTCATGGCGGGCAGTGATAGTGTGAATTTTTATATCGATGATAGCCAAGACGCTGGCAGGAAAACGATTTGCGGGGTGGATAGGTTGATGGCGATTTCAAAAGCTAGATTTGAAAGCCATAATGATAATCTCAGTGTGTATGCTGATACTGATTTTGCCGTGATTGGCTTGTTTTCAGCTTACAGATAACGCAAAGCACAAAACGAGAAACGGGAAAAGTTGAGGCGACTTGAGCGGGGCTTTGACTTGCGAAAAAAGCTCGGGTAGGATACAAAAAAAGTTGGCTACTTTGACAGGGGCAAGCCGAAGGCTTGGGTCGGGAAGCCTTTAGATTTGGTTCTTTAGCAGGAGCTTTGCTCCTGCGGTGAAAGAACATAAAAAGTAAGTAAAAAAAGGAATTTAAAATGAAACAAAGAGTAAAAAATGTAAGTTATCTTACAAAAGCGGTGGTGGGTTTGGCTTTGCTTGAGGTGGCTAAGCCTTTTGAGGTGTTAATGTTGCCTGCAAAGGCTGAGCTTTTAAGTCTTGATCTTGAGGTGCTTGAGGCTAGCGATACGGGTGTAAAGCTTGATGTTGGGCTTGATGATACGGCGGATTTTTTTATCAATGATGCCAGTGTTGATACGATTGGTAACACTCGCTCAAGCAAACAAACGCAGATTTTAAAGGCAGGACAAGTGAATATCAGTGTCGCTACAAAATGCACCAAAGGCAAAGTAGTCGTTCGGGCGCAGTATTTTTTACCGAGTGAGATTTTGGCTGAGTTTTAGCACAAAACAGCTTTTAAAAAAGGAAAATTATGCTTTTAAACGAACACATTCAAGCTTTTTTAGCGACTTCAAACGAGCTTAAAATCGAGCTTGAAAGACAAAAAGAGCAAAGCAGTAGCCAAAAGATTGATGAGCGTATCACGCAAAGCTTGAGTCTTCATTTGCCAGCCTTTTTAAGTGAGCTTGAAAAGCAGGTGCAAAACAAGCTTAAAGAGGAGTTAAAAACAGCCAAAAGCGAGCTTAAAGGTGAGTTTGAAGCGGATTTTGATCCAAGCTCTTTTATAAACGCGTATATATCGCAGCACAACAATGCGCTTAAAAAGCTTGCAAAGTCTTTAGCTGTAGAGTTTTTAGAACAAAACAAAGAAGGTTTTAAAGCCACTTTAAGCCAAAGTTTTTTAAGCCAAAATGAAGCTGAGTTTAAAAGCGAGCTAAGCCAAAATTTAAGCAGGGCAAAGGCTGAGTTTTCGCGCACACTTCAAAGCAAGCTTAAAAGCCTTGAAAGCCTCAAAGACGAGGCTTTAAGCGAGCTTGTCAAAGAAAGAGGCGATGAGCTTGTGAAAAATGCTGATTTGAGCTTTTTTCGTTATGAATTGTTTCGAAATGCAGCCTTTCAAAGCACGCTTGATAAACTGATCAAAGAAGCCATTAGCTCAAGTTTGAGCCAAAAGGATTTTAAAAAAGAACTCAAAGAGGCGATGAGGGCTTTTTTTGAAGATTTTTTAAAAGGTTTTGAAAATGAGTATAAACACAAACTTTTAAGCATAAGATTTGAAAATGCTTTGCAAACAACAAGTATTTTTGTGCAAAATGAAATGAAGCTCATCGCCTTTAAAATGGCTGAGTTTATCGAGCTTGAGAAGGGCTTTGAAGCGCAAAGCTTGCCAAAAAAACAAATTTTTAAGGTGGTGTAAATGCAACAAAACTTAGATGATTTTTTCACTCCTGTTGATGAGAGTAAAAATGCTGATGAAAACTTCATCAACGCAAGTTCTAGCGTCTTAGCAAGCAAAACAGAGCAAGATGGTGCTTTAAAGCCTCAAGATGAAAGCAATTTAAAGCCAGCTTACAACCCAAAGGAAGCAAGCGATATACTCAAGCAAGCCGAGCTTTCAAACAAAAACTTGCAAACTCAAAGCAACCGCCCCTTAAAACTCACTGGCGTGCGGTATCTTGATGATAAAATTCGTGCTGATAATGTGAGTATGTATGATGCGTATTTGGCGAAGAAATATCTTGGGATTGATAATGAGAAGTTTTCAAGCCTTGTGCATGATGGGGTGATGGCGATTAAGGGCGTGGGTGGCACAGCTTCGATGGATAAAATGGGGCAAGATGTCGAGGCGAACAATGCCTACTTAAGAGCCATTTTAAAGTCTCAAGGCAACTTAGGCACAAGCTCTGGGCTAAGTCGCATGCTTAATTTTGCGACAAATAAGCTTTGGGGACTTGATAGCAACCACGCTGAGTTTGTAACTGAAATGGGTAATGTCGTAGGCGCTCACGCTAGGAATTTAACTGGCAACGGACGCACCACTGAGGGCGCTAGAAAAGACGCCCAAATGCAACTTGGGGTGGGTTTTACAGACGAAAAGCAGTTTTTAGGGCAAATGCTCTCAGCGATGAAAAGCACAGCCGTTTCACAAGGCGAGACGATCAAAAACAATATCAACAAATCCTTGCCCGTGCCTCAAAGTGTGCTTGAAAACTTCGCAAGGCAACAAAGGGCGATTGATTTTGTGGAAAAAAGTGCAAATAGTAACAAGCCGTTTAATTATAAAGCCTTTTATGAGCTCATCAATGGCAAACAAAAGGCTGCAAATGCACAAGCAAACACAAGTTTAAGACAGATACAATAAAAGGAAAGAAACATGGCAAAAAAACAAGTAGAAAACAAAGAACAAGATGCTTTGACAAAAGAGCAAGCAAGCATCAGCGAACAAGTTGTGGCACAAGAGCTTTTAAGTGCTGATAAAAGTGAGCAAGAGGCGAGTTTAGATACAAAAGAGGCAAGCCAAAATACAGAGCAAAGCGAGCAAGAAAGTCAAGATGAACATACCCAAACACAACAAGTAAAAACAAATGAGAAAGAAACTCAAGATGAAGAGGCTTTTGAGGCTAATAATCTTTCACAAGATGAAACTCCTTCACAAGATGAAAATTCCTCGCAACAATTACCAGTCTCGCTCTTTGATTTATCAAACTCAGCCTCAGCAAATGCGCCCAAAACGCATTTTGTCAATATCGTTTTTTTTGAGTATCGTGGCGAGCAAAGTTTTTTGCACACTGATGAGCTTGGGCGTAAATACCGCTTTGAAAAAGGCGATATTGTAGCTATCACAAAGGGTTTTGCGAGTGATTATCTGGCGTATAAAAAAGCTCTTTTTACGCCCATTAATCCCGCCTTGAAAGTTTAATATGCAAAATTTCACAACAAAGTTTAAAGCCCTTGAAAAAGCCTTGTATGAGAGTGAGTTTTTTAAGTTTGCGTCCAATGCGAGCCTAGATGATACCTCTCTTGCCAGTCTTTTGGTGGGCTTTTCTTCAAATGCCTTGCAAACTTGCGTCGCTCTTGAAGAGCTTGAGCTGAAAAAAAACGAAGTGGCGATGAGCTCGCAAAAGCTTCGCAGTGAGATTGAGCTTAATATCATCAATGCCAAATCCGCCATCAAACAAGCTCAAGCAGAAGCCTTAAAAAGCCTCATTCAAGCTAGATCAATGGTGCGAAGCGTGAGCGATAATGCCAGTATTAACAAAGCAAATGCTTATGTTGGCTTTTTAAATGTTGTGGGAAATGCAGCTGAAAGCGGGGCTATCGCAACGCACGCAGGCAATGTGATACAAACGATTTCACAAATTGATATCAGCAAAATCAGCGATTTTGATCCTATTTTAAAAGAACTCATAGAAGATGTCAAAAAGCTCTCTCTTGGCGGAAATGGAGCAAAAGAAGTGATACTGCACGCTTCAAAACAACTCTTAGTCTTGCACGAAAGCCTTGAACTCAAAGGGTTTTCAGCCTTTGGAGACAATGAGACGAGATTTATCATCTTTGATGAAAAAGGCGCAGAGCTTAAACGCTACGAAAACACGAAAAATATACTTTTTATGAGCGAGCGCGAAGGGACTTTTAAGGTGCAATTTCAAGCCTTAAAAGAAAACGATGAATGGGTGAGTGATACCCTTGAGCTTAAAGTCATACTTGGGCACGAAAACACGCAAAAAGCGGTGATTGCTAGGATTTGAGCGTGCAAGCAAACATTGTTTTAAAGCAAGATGAAGCCTTGCACTTTTTGCAAAATATGCAAAGTGGCAGCGTTGATTTAGTCGTTTGCGATCCGCCTTATCTTATGCAAGAAAGTGGTGGAGGTGGGTTTTATGCCAAAGAAAATAAAAAGCATTATGATAAAATCACTCAAGATAAATCTTTACTTATGCAAGGTTTTGATTTTAGAATTTTAGATGAAGTCAGACGTGTAATGAAAGTGCTTAATGCGTATTTTTTCTGCAACGCTAAACTTTTACAAGCTTTGCTTGAGTATTTTAAAAATGATAAATTTGATGTTTTGGTGTATCACAAACTCAATGCCCTGCCTGCGTTTAACAATAAATACCTAAGCGATCTTGAATACATAGTTTTTGTATGCAATGATCGCACGCTTTTTCATAGTGATTATAAAAGTGCAAGTAAGGTTTTTTCGATGAATATACCCAAAAAATACAGCGCTCACCCTGCTGAAAAACCTTTAAAAATCATAGAAACACTGATAAAGAATTCTTCAAAGAAAGGGGATTTGGTGCTTGATATGTTTGCAGGTTCTGGCACGACAGCTGTAGCGTGCAAGAGCTTAAAACGTTCGTTTGTTGGTTGTGAAGTGAAAGAAGAATTTTACAATATGGCTTTAAATCGCCTTGAGTATGTGCAAACAAGCTTTGATTTTGATATGAATTAAAACTTGTTTTTGTGTTTAACCCTTTTTTTAGTTTTTATTTTGCTTTAAGATAGGCTCAAGAGGATTATAGACTACACAAAAAGGGTGGCTATTTTAACAGGGGCAAGCCAAAAGCCCCAGCCCAGAAGCCTTTAGGTTTTTACTTCGTGCGTTGCACTCGTAACTGCAAGCAGAAGTTACTTTAGCTTGAATGAAAGAAAAGTTTTGGCATACCAGATCGGGGGCTTTTTCGCTTGCGAAAAAGGGTCGGGAAGCCTTTAGGACACACAAAAAGGTGGCTACTTTGACAGGGGCAAGCCGAAGGCTTGGGTCGGGTAGCCTTTAGGTTTGTTACTTTAGCAGGAGCTTTTTGCTACAGGCAAAGCCTTCGCAACTGCAAGCAGAAGCTCCTGCGGTGAAAGTAAGTAAAAAAGGAAAACAATATGAAAGTTTATGAGTGCATCGCTCACATTCGGGCAAGATTACGCGACGAAGAGGAGCTAAAGACGCGTTTTAGCGATACATTTTTGCTCGATTTGCTTGAATTTCATCAAAACAGACTTTTAGCCAGTTTTAACCGCCATATCTTGACGCAAAAATTCATTATAAACGAAAATGAAAATGCCTTTAAACTTGATTTTATCCCCCTAAAACTCATCAGTGCTTTTTTAAATGCTAAGGAGCTTTTACTCCTGCCAAAAAGCTTTATCAAATCCCACAAAGCGCGTTTTGCAAAAGCCCTTTATGAAGAAGCAAGAGGGCTTTATAAGCTGAGTTTTCACGCCAGCGGAGTGCTTGAGATCAATGCTATCAAAAAGGCGTTTTTAAGAGATTTAGATGATGAACTTGTGCTTGATGAGAGCTTTTTAAACGCTCTCATTTACAGCGTTTTGGCTGAAATTTCAAGCATAGACACGCACCAAAACAGCACGCAAAAGGCTCTTTTTTATAAAAAGCTTTTAAGCGAAGAGCTTGATACCTTGCGAGGCGAAATAGCAAGCCTAAGCTCAAACACAAGCTTTAAAACCCCATTTATCAAGGTATAGCTTTGACAAAAGAAGAAGTGCTTCAAGAGGCTTTGTTGCGTGAAAAGGCAAGGCGGGATTTTAAGAGCTTTTTAAAGCTCAAATGGCAACGATACAATCAGGCTTTTTTTATGGATAATTGGCATTTTGATTATATTTGTGCCCTGCTTACTCAAACCCTGCCTAAGTTTGCGCATCTTGAGAAAAATGAGCCTTTAACGCGTTTGATGCTCAATATGCCTCCAAGTTATGGCAAAACCGAAACCATAGCTCGAAGCTTTATCGCTTGGGCTTTGGGGCAGGATAGAAGTCGCAAGTTTATCTATATCTCTTACAGCGATGAGCTTTGTAAAAAAATCTCAAATCAAGTCAGGGACTTGATAAAAAGCCCTTTTTATCAGCAAATTTTTAATGAAAAGCCGATTTTTTTGCAAGATAATTCAAGTGAGTTTGTCTTAAAAGAAGGCGGTGGGCTTTTTGTAACGACTTTAAAATCAGCCATAACAGGCTTTCACGCGCACAGCATTTTGATTGATGATCCCATTAAAGTCAGCGATATGAACTCAAAAGTCGAGCGAGAAAGGGTCAATCAAAACTTCAAAGAAAGCGTTTTAAGTCGTTTGCAAGACAATCAAAGTAATATTACTATCTTAATGCAACGCTTGGGATATGAGGATTTGTGCGGATTTTTGCTTGATGAAAAAAACTTTGATGCACACATTATCTCAAAATGGAAAATCATCAAACTTGAAGCCATCGCGAGCAAAGATGAAGTGTTTGAAGTGGGAAGCTTTAAAAAACAGCGTTTAAAAGGCGAGCCGCTTTTCCCAAACCGCCACACTTTAAGCGAACTTGAAGAGCTTAAAAAACAAATGGGCGATGATGAGTTTAGCACGCAGTATCAACAAGAGCCTCAAGCGAGCGAGGCGGGCTTTTTTGAGGCGGTGTATTTTAAGCAAATCGCGAGTTTTGAGATGAATGAGCAAAACGAATACATCTTCATCGACAACGCTATGAGTTTAAACGCAAGGGCTGATAATAGAGCGGTGGTAGTCATAGGCGTTGAAAGCGATGAAGCAGGACTTGAAAAATATGTGGTGAAAGACTGCTTTTTTGGGGTGTTTGATGAGGAGCAAACCTGCTCATTTATCATCACAGCGTGCTTAAAATACCCCGCAGCAAGCGTGTATATCGAAAGTGATGGGGGTGGGCTTGTTTTAGAACGACTTTTACAAAAAGAGCTTATTAAAATCAATACCAAATTAAAAGCCCAGCAAAAGCCACTGATTACAAATAACATCAAACTTTATCCAGCCAGCCGAAAAAGCTCAAAAGTCGATAAAATCAAAGCCATAAAGCCTTATTACAACAGCGGTAATTTAGTCTTTTTAAACACTTGCGCGAATTTAGCTCAGATCAAAAAAGAGCTTTTAAGCTTCAATCCCGCAAAGCCTTTTCGAAAAGACGATTGTATCGATGCGATCGCAAGTTGCATAAATCATAATGAAGTCAAGGGCTTTAAAAAAGCAAATGAAACCCCTGTTATGCCAAAGCGAGGGCATTTCACGCAGGGGCGAACTTGGCGGATTTAGATGTAAAACAAGCTAAAACTCCTGCCTTTAATTTGGGGCAGGGTTGGGGCTTGTTTGTTTTTTTTAAAAAGTTTCATTTAACCCTTTTCTTTCTTTTGAAATTGTCTTAGACTTTGTTTTATTTTAGAAAAAAAGGGAAACGACTATGCCAGATCAAAATCAAACCCCAAATTTAAGCCTTGATGAACAGCTTTTAAATGCCCTTAAAGAAAATGCGAACTTTAAAGAGCAAGTGAAGATGACCTTGTTTTGCGTCAATGAGGTGTATCAGGTGTTTGAAAGTCTTGAAAATGAGTATTTACGCACGCTTGAGGCTTTAAAAAATAAGCAAAATGAAACGCAATCGCTTTTAGAGGATTTTAGAAGCGAAAAAGACGCTTTTAATGAGGCTTTAAGAGCACAAAAAAGCGAGCTTGAGGCGAGTTTAAATGAGGTGCGCCAAAAGCTTGAGCTTACCAGCACGCTTAAAAATGAGCTTGAAAGTCTCAAAAACGAGGTGCAAGCGGATTTTGAGGCAATGGATGCGTATAAAAATGATATTGAAGTGCTCATCGCAAAACTTGGGAATTTGCAAGAATTAAAAAATGAAATTGAGAACAAAAAAGAGCTTGCAGAGCAAACTATAACTGAACTTGAGGGCAAAAAAGAGCAAATCCTTGCTTTTGCAAACAACCTTAAAAATCAAGCCCTTGCTCTGTATGAAAGCAAAATCGCCGAGCTAAAACTGCTTCACAGCGAGCTTGAGCTGAACTTAACGCAAAAACAAAGCGAGCTTGAGACAAAGCAAGAAGAGGTTTTTCAAAGCTTAGAGACGAAAAAAGAGCAGACAAAAAGCGAAGTGAGCGAGTTTGTGAACGAACAATTTGATCGCTTAAATCAGCACATCGCGTCCCTAAAAGAAAGCCTTGATGAGCTTGATTTTGTGAGTGCAAAAGAGCCTGCAAATGCTCGCCTTGAAAATACTTGGCTTGATCTCAATGAAGCGGTGGTGAAAAAATATATCCAAAACCCTGCCATTTCGTTTTTTAGTGCTGATGAGCCTGAGTATTTTGCGCGACTTGATGATGCCTTTTATAAAAACGATACTGATGAGCTTTTTCTTTTTTTAAACGATATTCACGGCAATAATTGGCACAAGATCAATCAAACGCCTTTTCGTGCGGATTTTCAGTGTCAGCAAAAGCCTGTTTCAAGCGATACAAATCCTATCAAAGCGGGGCAAACTTGGTTTAAGATGGATTATTTAGAGCTTTTTTACCGCGAAAATGAAAGCTGGGTGCAAATCTCTAAAAAGCTTGAGCAGGTGCGTTTTGAGCAAGATGATGAGCCGAGTTTAAATGTCAAGCTTAATGATATCTGGAAAAAGGGCGAGGAATTCTTTTTATATGTCAGCGTAAATGAAAATGATACTTTGGTGCAAAAGTGGATAGCACTTGAAAAGGCGTATTTGCACGCTAAATTTTTTCAGATGAATGAGCCTATCAACACTCAAGCAAGTGCTGGGGCTGATGAAGTGCTTGTGAATATGTTTGATCTGTGGTTTAAAGGCGATGAAAGAGAAGTGTTTGTGTATCAAAAGCTAGGGCAAAACTATGACTTCGTGCGTTTAGACGAAAGCAAGCAAAGGGCGCGTTTTCAAGGGGAAAGTGCTCCTGATGAGCTTTTAGAAAATGATTTGTGGTTTCATCATCAAGCAGATAATATCTATGAAGGCGAGCTTAAAAGCTACACTGGCACGGCTTCAAATACGGGCTTTTTGAGCCTTAAAGCTTGTTTGAAATACGCCCGCTTTCATCAAGAACTTGAGCCAAAGACTGCAAATGCTGGGGATTTACTTTTTAAGCCGTATTCAAATGAGTTGTATTATTATTTTGTGGATAGTAATGTCGCTATGTTTAAAAAGATCAATCTTGAGGGCTCTTTTGCTTTTGAACAAGATGATGAGCCTGAAAATGCGAATTTTGCTGATGTGTGGAAAAAAGGCGATGAGCTCTTTATCTTCGTGCGATTTTACACGAATTTTGAGTGGCGTGTGATAGAGCCAAATGGGCTTTTGCCTTATATTTTTGTCAATGAGCATGATAAAAGGCTTAAGATCATCGAAAGGCTCATCTTGCCAGATGAAAGTCTGCCAAACAAATACAAAGAACTTTTAGAGATTAAATACCCGCAACAGCTGACAAATAAAGCTTTTGTGGATAAAACTAAAGCCGAGTTAAGCTCTCATTTACACACTGCAAAAACTGAGCTTCAAACAAATATTACTAATACTTACAATCGATATAATTATGATTGGGTAAATAATGCAAACAACAACGCAAGCATTGACTTTAGAAAAGGTATAAACTTTAAGCTTAATCTTACTTCAAATCAAGCTTTAAGAAGTGTTTCAGTGGCTGGGTGTGAAGGCAAAAGCGGTATGATTTTTGTCAATGGTGCCAATCGTATCACAGGCTTTAATGCCCCGTTTAACTGGCGGATCTCGCAGAGCAATTTTAACAGCTGGGAGCTTTTTAGCTACGGCATTATAAACGGCGTAATCCGCTTGGTGCGAAGCTGACAAGGAATAACAAAGAAAATGAAAATCCTTGTTAATAATAATGCGCCTATTAATTTCACAAACACGCATTCAAGCATAGCTTTTACACCACATCAAATCACACTCAAACTTAAAGCTTTAATCACTCAAAGCAAATACGATGAGCTTTATTACACTCATGAAAGGATACACACCATCGCTGAAGTTTGGCTGAGTAGCTCTTCAAATGCAAATTTTTCTGGGGCAAGCTCAAAAACTTTAGTCCAATTTTACAAAAATCAAGCCCGCACACTCAAAGAAGTAAGCACTCAAGTGCCTTTGAATACTTATTATCGCATTGATTTAGTTTTGCATCAAGTTTGGGAAGAATCATACAAGGTCTTTCACGGGTTTAAGGGCTACAAAACGCATTACAGAGCCAGAAGCACTTATCATTATACTTTAAAATTAAGTGATTTTGAAATTTTGAGTTTAGAGCTTGTGTGAAGGGGTGGCAAGAGCTTTTGCGGAGCTTTTGGCAAAGAGATGACTTTGCGTGCTTTTAATAATCGTGTTTGTTTCAAATAAAGCTGATGAGCAAGATAAAGGCTTGGGCGATGAAGATTTTAAATCTATAAAAAAAGGATAAAAATGTCTATTTTATTTGCAAATTTCACTCTCAATCAAAGCTTAAAGGCTAATGCGTATGAAAGCGAAGTGTTTCATTGTGCTAGGCTTTGAGGCTATATATTTGCTTTTTAATCACGCAGGAAGCTTACGCTCAAGCACGATTTGCAACGCAGGTGGGTGGGCATAAAAATCATAGAAAATATTGGGATTATTTTGAGCTTTTATGTTTTCAAGGGCTCAGCCAAACAAATCTCAATGAGCATTCAACCTTGCTTTCACAAAGTAAAGGCGAGGCTTTGGCGATTAAAGAGGGGGTTTTTGATATCCCTGCAAATAAATTTTTTAAATTGCGTTTGCGTTTAAGAGAAAATGGATATCATTACTATAAAAATAAACTAGGCAGAACAAAGAAAAATTATTTTGATAATGAGCTTTCAATAAGTGGCAAAATAGAGCTTTTTCAAATACAAATTTTATAAATTGCGTAAAATGAACGCTCAATCTTAAGCCAAAGCAAGAGTTTGAAGCCCCATAAATGTTTTAATGCACACTTTCTTGCACATTGAAAGGCTTGCTGTTTGGTTTGCAAAAGCTTGGCTCACAGACTTAGCATTTTGCTTTAGCTTTCGATTTTTCGGGTGTATTTGTGCATCACTTTTAAGAGCTCTTCAAGATCAAGGCTTCTTTCATAAAACTTTAAAAAAGGCTCCACCCAAGCGGGGATTTCTTTAAGTTTCCAGTTGGCTACTGAGTTATAATTCATACCCACTAACTTTGAAAACTCATCTTTGCTCAGCTTTAAGGCTTTAAGCTTGTTTGAGAATTCTTCATAAGTCATCACGCAACCTTTGTTTTAATTTAAAATGTAATTATATCAAAAAAAAGTTAATTAAAAGTTAAAAAATTCTTGATAAATTTTAATTTTTAGTGTATAATTATAATGTATTTTTAACATATCATTAAAAATACAAATCCAAAAAAGAAAGGAAAAAAGATGAAAAGACTAAGATTACTAGCCCTAATCTTAAAAATCGCTTTTTGCATTTTAGCGATAGTCAAACTCTTAACGAGTTAGACAAAAAGCCCTTTTTAAGGGCTTTGCGACTTTGCCTTTTCATCTTGAAACATTATAACATAAAAGGAGTAAAAATGAACTTAGATTTTATCTTAATCCTCATACTAGCACTTTGGCTTGGTATTTGTGAGTTTCGTATCAAAAAACTTGAAGATAAGCTTAAAAGGAAATGATTGGTATTTTGTTTTGAGTTACAACCCTGTAAAATATCGTTTTTGCAAGGATAGCGGGCGGGTGTTTTGCTTGCTTGTGATGACTGGGTGAGCTTTTAACCCTTTTTTGCATTTTGTGTTTTGTTTATAATACAAGGCAAAAAAAGGAATAACAATGCTTTACAATACACACAAAAAAGAGCTGCTTGAGAGTGATATTTACACTGATGAACAGGGTAATACTTGGTTTGTTTCTAAGCTTGAAAAGGCTGATTTGAGGGCTTTGGGTTTGGCAAGTGTTAAAGAGCTTGCAAAGCCTAGCTTTGATGAAAGAACGCAGTTTTTACAGCGCACTGGCAATTTTAATGAAGCTGATTTTGAGTATATTTTATCTTTTGAAGCCAAAGACAAGCCTTTAGAAGAGCTTAAGGCGCTCAAACTTGAGGATTTAAATGAAGAATACGAAACTTTTTTAGCTAAGCCTTTGCATTTTAAAGAAAAAGAATTCCGCGTAAGTGCAAGTGAATTTGGGCTTTTAAGCACCTATCTTAATCTTTTTTCTTTGCTTAATGGCGTGCCTGAAAGCTTTGCTTTTATCAGCCTTGATAATAGCTTTGTCCGCCTTGATCTTAGCGAACTTACAAAACTTACGCAACTGATGAGCGAAAGGCTAAATGAGGGGGCTTTGAAGCTTAGAGAGTGCAAAAATGCACTTTCAAACGCTCATTCAAAGGCTGAGCTTGAAACAATCACTTTAGGAGCAAATGATGAATGAAATGCAAACGCTTGATCTTATCGAGGAGCAAAGTGGGTATTTAAGGGACTTAATCGCTGAGATTAAACAGCTTGTGGCGAGTTTTGAAGCAAAGGCTGAGGGTTTTAGTGGTATGAATACTGCTGGTGTTAAAGCTGAGATTGCTGCGGCTTTAGCGGCTTTAGAAACTGAGTTAAAGCGTCAATTTAACGAGTATGAAAGCCAAAAACAAGCCGAGTTTGAAGGCAAGATTAACGAGCTTTTGGCTCAGCTGGCAAGCGGAGTAAGGTTTAAGGGGCATTTGGCAGGTTTAGCCGAGCTTGAGGCGATTAAAAAGCCTTTGAGCGGGGATTTATACATCGTTGGCGAGGGTGCAAATGAGCAGTGGTTTATCTACGATGGCAGGGAATTTAATGATATTAATACTAAGTTTGATTTGAGTGATTTTGCGCGAAAAAGTGAGCTTGAGGCAGGGTTTGTGAGGGTTGAGGATAGCTTTGAAGCAAGCCTTGCAAGAATTGAGCAAGATATCATCGCTACCACGCAAGCACTTGAGGCAAAAGCCGAAAAAAACGAGCTTGAACGCGTCATCACTGAAAAAATCACACAACTTGGCGGGGGTGCAAAAGGCGACAAGGGCGAACAGGGTTTGCAAGGCGAGCGTGGAGAAAAGGGAGAAAAGGGAGACAAAGGCGATGCTTTTGTGTTTAGTGATTTTACGCCCCAGCAACTTGCAAGCTTAAAAGGAGAGCGAGGCGAGCAAGGTTTGCAAGGTGAGCGTGGCGAAAAAGGCGACAGGGGCGAGCGTGGCGAACAGGGTTTGCGGGGCGAAAAAGGTGAGAAAGGTGAGAAAGGTGAGAAAGGCGACAGGGGCGAGGCTGGCACGATGGCGAACTTAACGCAGGCAAGTATTGAGCCATTTATCGCTTCAAAGGCTGAAAAAAGCGAGCTTAGCACACTACAAAACGAGCTTAATGCAGCTTTGCAAAGCAAGGCTGAGAATACAGCTCTTGAAAGTCTCTCACAGAGCAAAGCAGATAAAGCTGAGCTAGCCACTTTGACAAATGAAGCAAGGGTAAATGAGCTCATCACTCAAGCTCTAGCTGGCTTTAAAAGTCCAGCTATTAACCAAAAAAGCGAGCAGGTTTTAACTTACACTCAAGCTGAGTATGATGCTTTAAGCGAGGCTGAGAAAAACAATAACAAGCTTTATTTTATACAAGGTTAGAAAATGGCTATTTTAAACAAGAGTAAGCCTATCGATAAGATTTTTTGCCGCTTAAAAGCCGTTGATAAGGTAATGTTTAATGGGGCGCAAATTTATCCAGTAGGTGAAAATATCGGGGGTTTGGATTATGAGCTTGTGAGTGATGAAAAGGCTCAAAAATGGCAGCTTGTGCTAGCTCAAGATAGGGCTTTAAATTTTCCAACTTGGGGGCGGATTTTACCCGTAATCAACAATCAAGTTTATATAGCCTTAGCCAAAGAAGGTGATAGTGATACCGTAAGGCAAGGAAGCAAAAAGCTCATTTTTGTGAATTCGAAAAAAACACCACTTGAGTATTTGAGCTTTACTCAAGCAAATTATGCCCCTCAATCATCTTCAGCTGTGGGCTTTGTAGCTCACCTTTTAAATGAAATCGAAAAATTTAAAGATGAAGAATACTTCATCGTGCAATTAGAGTGGATGAACAAATATAACGCAAATGCTTACTATGATGCAAGTAATTTAGCGGGCTATCTCTTGGCAATTGGGTATAGTTATTTTTTAGCAAATGCGATCAATGGTGCATTTAAGGTAAGCTTTCAAATCATCGGCAAAAAGAAAGGTATGGCTGATATTCGTATCAATGAGTTTTTAACCGTGCCTGTAACGCCTGTTAGATCACACAATGGCATTACACTTTGTTCGGCTAAAAATCAAATCGAGTTTTTCGCAAATGCTACGCAAAGCTCACCTGAATACACAGCTGATTATTTGACGTATTTTCAAACACAAATCGCAACGACGCCAGATGATTTGGGCGTGGGTTGGAAGGTGGATTTGATAGCAAAAACAAATGAAAGAATGGGTTATGATCTAGTAAGAGCTGGTGGAAATGCTTTGTTGATGAATCTTTCAATCACAACAACTGCTACAAATTACTACAATTCAAATTTTGTTTTGCGATGTGATGAACTTTATACTGAAGATGATGAAAGGCTTTATCCTAAAAAATATAGTAGTGTGGCTAATGCATTGATCTTGGTATCTTTATCAAAGTCAATGCAAAAATCTTTTGTTTTAGATGCAAATTTGCAAGCAAATTTTGGTAGTGAAGAAGATGATGATTATCTTATATCATTAGAATGTGTTTGCTCAAGCGCAAGTCAAAATAATACTTATAAATTTTTTGATATATACACTCAAGATAGTGGGTATAATTTCAAAGCAAGGGTAAAAGGCACAACAGTCTATAGAAGTGGCAGTGCTACGATACGACTTGTCAAATATGCAGCTAAAAACAAGGCTTTAAAATTACATAAAAATCATTATGTGTTTAGAAATGGCACTGAAAATGGCGTTGGAGTGGATAGAATGAGTTTAGCACAGACTAAAAGCACAGGAGCCGTGATAAGTGCAAACTTGCAATTTATGAATAAAGCAAGTGGAGGAGATGGCGGAAAGCTCATAAATATGGCTGATTATGATACAAGGGTGTGATTTAGTAATTTTCACACCCCAATCAAAAAGCCCCTATAGTATCGTTTTATGCAAAATATGAGTTTGCGCGGGCATTTCTCCGTAGCGTGCAGTTTGCAAGCTATATTAACCCTTTTTATTATTTTATTTTTCTACTACACTACTTGCAAAAAAAAGGAGAGTGTATGCTAGAAAATAAGTATTTTAGCCAAAAAGAATTTGAGTGCAAGTGCGGAAAATGCACCTTGCCAGCGGGTATGCCAAGTGATAGGCTTGTCGAGGTTTTGTGCGAGATTAGAGAGCATTTTAACGCACCTTTGATTATAAATTCTGCCTATCGTTGCAAAGAGCACAACAAAAAAGTGGGCGGAGCACCTAACTCAAGGCACACGCACGGGGACGCTGTGGATTTTATCATCAAGGGCGTGCCTACTCAAAAGGTGTATGAGTTCGTGCTTGAAAGATATGGCGATGAGCCTTTTGGTATCGCTATTAAGCACAATTTAAATGACGCGTTTCGTGGCTTTGTGCATTTAGATACTAGAGGCGTGAAGGCGCGTTGGGTGTATAAATGAGTTTCATTTTTAAGATTGTGAGCTTTTTTGGCTCAAATTCTGGGCTTTATGTCCTTGCTGGGGCTTTGATAAGTCTTGTTTTGGCTTGGGTGGGCTGGCTTTTTTATGCTTTAGATGAAGCAAGGCTTGCAAATGAGCTTTTAAAGAGGGATTTAAACACGACTTTAGAAGCAAATGTCAAGTTTGAGGCGGATTTAAAGGCTTTAGAGCAAAGAAAAACACAGGAGCTTCAAGCCCTTGCTAGCGTGAGTAAGGCGAATGAAAAGCTTAACGAAAGGGTCGTGTATGTGCAAAAAATTTTATACAAAAACAAAGATAATAATCTTACTGAGCTGTTTAATGCTGTGCTTGAATGCTTGTGGGGCGAGGACGCAAACACAAGTTGTCAAGCAAAGTGAGCTTGTGTATATCAAAGTGCCTCCTAACCTGCTTGAAACCCCGCCTTTGCAAAAGCCTAAAGTCGTAAATGAACTTGATATTATTAATGCGTATTCATATCTTTTTTATCATTATAAAAAGCTTGAAAATCAGCTCAAAGCGATACAGACTTTGCAAAATGATGGTGCAAAATGAAACTAAATTTTGTTTTGATTGTATTTTTGATCGCTGTTTATGTGATTTTTAAGGGTTTTGTTGATGAGTATGTAAAGATTAATGCTGATTTGAAAGATAAAATCGATATTATGTTTGCTGAAACAAGGGCTTTGAGTGTGAAAATGAATCTTGATGAACGCGAGAAATTAGCTTTTTTAAAGCTTTCAAAAAATAATGAAGTGTTTAAGGGCACGGGGTGCATTCAGTGTCATAACACCATAGCTACGGCGTTGCCGATTAGGAAAATTTCAGTGAGCGAGGCGATGAATATCGTTCGAACTGGCTCAAAAAGAAGCCTTGAAGGTGGAATGCCTTTGTATCTAGCGCGTGCAACAAGGGATAAGCAAAGTATCACTGATGCGGACTTAAAAGTCAGGCTTGATGTGCTTTACACGGAGGAATTTTTGCGTAATACGACGCAAGATTGGCACGAGGTCAAGTGAGTTGAAGGGTTGAGTTGAAGGGCTTGGCAAGAGCTACCCTGCGCGCTTTTTGCAAGAAAGTAGCTTGGGGGAAGGCTTTGCGAGAAATTGGGAAATTGCAAGGTTTTTTGAGATATTTTGAAGCGATACCGCCTCCTTTTTTTGTAAGCTAAACGCAAGAAAGTAAGGCTTGTTTGAGGTGATTTGTCGGGCAGGGTTTGGGATATTATCTTGCAAAATCGGGCAGGGTTTTTGCTGCAAGATAATGATAAAGGGTTTTAAAATGAATAATGATGTTTCTTTTTTGAGTAAGGTTCTCATTGCTTTGTGTGCTGGGGTGTTTGGGGTGGCGATCGCGATTTGTTTGCAGCATATCAAAATCTTTTCAGTGAGCAAATGGCTGATTTTGCTGAGCGTTGCGGTGCAGTTTGTGCTCTCGCTTGGGCTGTTTTTGGGCACGATGCTCGTTTTTGCTTCGGCTCTTTTGCCTCAGAGTGTGCCAAATGATGATTATTCGGCTTTGAGCGTGGCGTATTTTATCAGCACTATACCACATATAATAATTACAACTTTGCTTATCATTTATGATAAAGAAATTAACGCTTTTTTGAAGAAAAGATATAATGATGAAAGTAAGGAAAATGCCCTTTTTTTCACGCCTTTGCACGAGCAAAATGTAGAAAATGAGGAGGCGAAAATGAAAGGTCAAAGGCTTGCAAATGAAGATGAGAAGGCGAAAGAAAGCCCACCAGCAAGTGAAAACAAGGGTGCAAAAGATGAGCAAAAAGCGTTGAAAACTAAAAAGGACGTGTGAAGTGGGTGAAGTGCGAAATCAAACTTAAATGACAAGCTTGCAAAAACAACTCCTTGAGCTTATCAGGTAAATTTGTGATGATGCTTGATCTTGTATGAGAGCTTTTGGCATTTGGTTTGAGTTTGGGTGGTTTTGAGTTGAGCTGCCCCGCGCCATCCTCTAGCACGAGAATGAGTTTGTATCGCCCAGCCCCACACGATTTGCGTTTGCTTGGCTTTGGCTTGTCGCCCCACACGAGAGGGCGGAGGGGATTTGAGTTTTTGGGTGGAAAATGGCGGCGAATTTGGATTGAAAAATGCTGTTTTTGTCGTAAAAATGCACTTTGGGGAGTAGAATTTTTAAAGAATGCAAATGCAAAAGTGCGAAAACTTGTTTGATGAGGCGGTGGGTTTGAATGGTGGAGCTTTGTTTGGATAGGCTTTGGGCGAGTGCTGGTGCATTTGAGCGTGAAGGTAAGAGGCGGTGGCTGGGGTGCTTTTTAGGGCTTTTGAGCGGTAGTGTGCAAAAAAATTGCACTTTTTTTGCATTGGGGTTGTAATTTTATGCTAGAATGCTACTCAAAGTTTTTTGAGTTTTTAAGGCGAAAAAAGCAAAAAGACACAAAAAAATAGCTGCGATAACTAGAATATGAGTTGTGAAATTTAAGTGCTTAAAATTTCTTCTCTTCCACATCTTTGAGTATGCTACTTGCTATATCATCTACGCTTTTAGAGATTACTGAAGAATCATTAGCGATTTTTACATTTTCTTGAGTCATATTTTCGATCATGGTTACGCTTTCGTTGATTTGTGTGATATCATCGGTTTGTTCTTTGATACTCTCAGCCATTTCGTTTATATTTTGTGTAAGTAAATTTGCATTTGCTTCTATTTCGCCTAAAGATTTTTGTGTTTTTTCAGCAAGTGCTTTTACTTCTTCAGCAACGACTGCAAAACCTCTTCCATGCTCGCCAGCTCTTGCTGCTTCTATGTTTGCATTAAGGGCTAAGAGATTGATTTGATCGGATATATCTCTAATGATAGCGCTTATGTTTTTGATCTCTTCGCTTTGAGTAAGAACTTCATTTGATTTGCTAGAGACATTTTGCATAGAAGAAGTGATTTGCTCTAAAGACTTTGCTGTTTCTTCAAGGGCTCGTGCTTGAGAATTTGAGCTTTGCTCTAAAGACTGCACGGCAAGGCGGAGTTTTGAGCTTTCATTGCTAAGAGTATTTGCAAATTTTGAGCTTTGTTTAAGCATTTTGATGATTTCTAAGCCAAGTGCGTTTGTTGTGATTTCAACATTTCCTTTAGCATTTGCTACGCTAGTTGTAAAATCTAAAGCCTTGTAGCTATTAAACACTCTTTGAATTTCATTCATATCAGCGCCTATCTTTTCTTCAAGCACATTAAGAAGATTGTTAAGTATGTTTTTAAGCTCGATAAGTTGAGGGTTTTTAGGGCTAGCCATAATCCTTGCGGTTAAATCCCCATTTTCTACCACATGGACGGTTTGCACAGATTGTTTTACAGCGTCTTGATCTTCTTTGAGATTATGCTGAATGGTGATAATGCTTTCATTAAGCATTTTTGCCATATTGCCAAGCTCGTCATTTGTATCGATTTTGATTTTTTGAAATTCTACTTTTTCATGATTTAAAAAACGAAAGAAGCTATGTAAGGCTTTGACAACTAGAGGAATTTTTGAGCCTATGATCTTATTGACTGAATAATACACGATGAGCAAAATAATAAGAGTAAATAAAGCAGAAAGTGCAAAAATAGTCAGTTCTAATTTTTTCAAAGGTGTCAAAACAGCATTTTTAGGCGCTGTAACAACCAAGCTCCATTGACTTGAGTTTTCAGTGGTAGAAAAAGAAGCGACGCTGATATAGCTAAGCTCTGAAGTCGTGGCTAGGTAATTATCAAAAGTGGCATTTTCATTTGCTTGGATTATCTTTGCGATCGTTTCAGCTTGTGGTGAGGTATTGACTTCTAGGAATTTTTTCAGGATTAAATTCTCATTTTTGTGTATAGCTATGGTTCCATCTTGAGTAAATAAAACCCTTAAATTTCCTTCATAAAGATCAAGTTTAGGATCAAGCAAAAGCTTTGAAAATTCCGCAAAATCAAAAGTATAAGCCAAAACACCTATAAAATTTTCCCTTTTTGTCAAAAAGTGCCATAGCCATATTAATGCCTAAAAATTCACCCCTTCCAAAATCCAGCTTCATTGGCATATCAAAATAAATAGCATTGCGGTTAGCTTCTTTGACGCTTTTTTTGATCTTATCTACAACAGGAAGATTTTTAAAACGTTCGCTAAACTGCATGGATTTTACATGTCCAACTTGAGTAAGATCATCATCAAAATATACTATACCAAAGCTATCGTCCGCACTTTTATATCGCTTGTCGATAAATTCTAAATCATCAAGCAAAATAGAAGTATCCTCAAGGTATAAAAAAGCATAAGAAGAGTGTGAATTTGAGTCAAAAATGTTTTTAAACAAAGCTTCAAGCACATAAATATTCACTTTGTCTTTTTCTTTTAAAGTTTGATTGATAGAATGTGCAGTCGCTTTGGTTAGCGCTACAGATTCATTAAGCACGCCTTGCATATAGTTTGCATAGCTTTGCGAGGCTTGAGAGATGGTTGATTTTGCTTCGTATTCTATGCTAGAAGAAACTTGATTTGAGATGATAAGGATCAGTAAAGCCATTCCTACAATCACGATTAAAGCAACAGATAAGACAAGCTTCATTGCTATGTTAAGGGATTTAAACATCAAGTTCCTTTTTAAAATTTGTAGTTTTTGTTTTTTTTTAGATTGTAGCAAATCAAAGCTTAAATTATTTAAGAAAAATCAGTATTTTATACATTAAAGCTTTAAGCTAATAGAGTTTTGTTTTTACAAAAGCTTGCAATGACTGAAGAATAAACACCCAAACCTTAAACTCAAATTCAAGTTTAAGGTTTGATTTGAAAGTATAAAAATTACTTATGCTTTAGTATTAAAACTTCTTCTTCCGAGCATCTTCAAGAATATTTTTTGCAATACTATTGACTGCATCAGAAATCACAGAACTATCATTAGCAATCTTCACATTATCTTGAGTTACACTTTCTATATGAGCTACACTTTCATTGATTTGAGTAATACCTGCAGTTTGTTCTTTA